>JAUMWR010000047.1 GCA_030529545.1 Buchananella hordeovulneris | reverse complement strand
AGGATTTGAACCTGCGACCCCTTGACCCCCAGTCAAGTGCGCTACCAAGCTGCGCCACAGCCCGTTGCTCACATCCGCGCCGATTTCCCGGCCCGCCGCAAGCGACTGCTGAAGCTTAACCTACCGAGCGCCACTTAGCCAAAATTGCAGCGGTGTGGTGCGCCGCACGTCGGCCCGCCTCCACCGCCCGCGCACGGCTGTGCCGCCCCGTCGCGGTGGGCGGCGCCCCCGCGGCCCCAATAGACTTGCCGGGTGACTTACAACCTCTCCCGCAATGATGCCCAGTCCCGCAGCGTGTTTACGGTGCACTCCTACGACGTGCACGTGGACCTCACGGTCTCCGCCGCCGCCGGCGCCACCACGTTCACCTCCACCTCCCGCGTGCGTTTTGACACCCCGGCGGAAACCCGCACGTTCCTGGACTGCGTGGGCCAGAGCGTGGAGAGCGTGACCGTCAACGGCACCCTGGTAGACGGGGAGTTCGACGGCTCGCGCGTGTTCTTCACCGCCGCCGCCGGCGCCAACGACGTCACCGTCACCTCCACGATGGTCTTCTCCCGCACGGGCGAGGGCCTGCACCGCTACGTGGACCCGTCCGACTCCGCCGTCTACCTCTACACCCAGTTCGAGCCGACCGACTCGCGCCGCCTCTACGCTAACTTTGACCAGCCGGATCTGAAGGCAGTCTTCAACCTCACCGTCGACGCCCCTGCGGACTGGACGGTTCTCTCGAACCAGCCGGTGGCCAACGTCGTCCCCCTGGAGGAAGCCGCCGCGAGCCGGGCCGCCGCTGAGGGCGCTAACGGCACCGCCCCCGCCACAGTCGGCGCGCTGGCCGGCAATGTGCGCACGACGTTCCGCCCCACGCCGCGGGTTTCCACCTACCTGACCGTGCTGTGTGCGGGCCCCTACCACCGCGTCGTGACCTCCCAGTGGCAGGGCGATGAGGCCAAGGGCGAGGGCACGATCGACATGGGCGTCTACGCCCGCGCCTCCATGGCCCCGTACGTGGACGGTGAGCTGATGGAGACGGTGACCAAGCAGGGCCTGACCCTCATGCACGATCTGTTCGGCTACGCCTACCCGTGGGGCAAGTACGACCAGATTTTCGTGCCCGAGTACAACCTGGGCGCGATGGAGAACCCCGGCTGCGTCACCTTCACCGAGTCGTTCCTGGCCAAGACTAAGGCCACGCGCAACCTGTCCCAGTCGCTGGCCAACGTGATCCTGCACGAGATGGCGCACATGTGGTTCGGTGACCTGGTGACGCCGCAGTGGTGGGACGACCTGTGGCTGAAGGAGTCCTTCGCCGACTTCATGGGCTCCTACGCCTCCGCTCGCGCAACCGAGTTCACCGACGAGTGGACCTCCTTCTGCTTTGGCCGCAAGGCGTGGGCCTACGTGCAGGACTCCTTCCCGACCACGCACCCGATCCTGGCCGACATCCCGGACGTGGAGGCCGCCAGCCAGAACTTTGACGGCATCACCTACGCCAAGGGCGCCTCGGTGCTGCGCCAGCTGGTCGCCTACGTGGGGGAGGAGGCCTTCTTTGGCGCCGCCCGCACCTTCTTTGCCGAGCGCGCGTTTGGCACCGCCACCCTGAACGACTTCCTGGGCGCGCTCTCCGCCGCCTCCGGCCGCGACATGTCCGCGTGGGCCAAGGCCTGGCTGGCCACTTCTTCCCCCTCCGCGCTGTCTGTGGAGTTGGAGTCCGACGCTGCCGGCGTCACCGCCTTCACCGTGCACCAGACGGGCACCGACGGCCCCGGCGGTGAGCCGGTGTTGCGTCCGCACCGCCTGCGCGTGGAGTTCTTTGCAGTCCGCGACGACGCGCTCGTCTCGCTGCACCGCCACGACGCCCTGATCGAGGAGGCGGCCACCCGCTTCGAGCTGCCCGCCGGAGCCGTGCCCGCCACCGACCTGGTACTGGTTAACTCCGGCGATCTCACCTACGGGCTGGTGCACCTGGGCCCGGACCAGGCGGCAGTCGCCTTGGAGTACGTCAACACGCTGCCCGCCTCCTTGGACCGCGCCGTCGTGTGGTCCGCGCTGCTGGCCTCCATGCGCGACGCGCTGCTGCCGGCCCGCGACTTCGTCAAGGCCGTGCTGCGCCACGTGCCGGGGGAGAGCGACGCGCCCCTCCAGTCCACCTTGCTGGCCGACGCTCGCGCCGCCGTGGAGCGTTTTGTGCCGCTGGCCCAGTTGGACAACGCCCGCGGCGAGCTGGTGCGCGGCCACCTGGACGCGCTGGCCGCCGTGCAGCCCGGTTCCGACGCCCAGGAGCTCATCGCCACCTCGCTCGCCAGCATCCGCACCCCCGGCGAGAACGCGGTGCGCGCGCAGTTCATTGAGCGCCTGTGGGAGATCGTGCGCGGCCAGGTGGAGGGCCTGACCTCCAGCCCGGAGCTGGTGTGGAAGGCCCTGGTGGCCCTGACCAGCATGGGCGAGGACACCGAGGAGGCCGTGGCGGCCCACGCCAAGGTGGACCCCTCCGGCGATGGCGTCACCGCCCAGGTGGAGCTGGCCGCCGCCCGCCCCACCGCGCTGGCCAAGGCCGCCGCCTGGGAGCTGCTCAACGGGGGAGAAGCCTCCAACGACCACGTATTCGCCACCGTGCAGGGCTTCACCCGCACCGGCGACCTCTCCCTGCTGGAGCCCTTCACCGAGCGCTACTACGAGATGCTGGGCACCGTGTGGGAGAAGCACTCCATCATGATCTCCCGCTGGCTCATCAACGGCCTCTACCCGCGCTGGGCGGACTTCGCCCTGAACGAGGCAGCCACCAACGCCGTCCTCTCCGGGCAGCCCGCCGCCGGTTTGCGCCGCCTGCTGGTGGAGCGTTTGGACGACGTTGCCCGTAACGAGCGCGCCCGCAACGCCGCCTCCTGACCCGGCCGCCCCAAACCGCTGCGCACCGGTAGCGCCGGGCACTGGGTTGCAGTGCCCGCGCCGACGGTAGGCAGAGCGCCGGGGCGTCAGGTATACCAGCCGCGCCGCGCTGAGACCGCCTGAATTCAGGCCTCTCAGCGCGGCGCACCCGTTCCTGGGAGCAGCGGGCGGTAGCGTCGGACAACGAAAGGAGGCAGCCATGGTGCACTTGCGCGGACGCGAGCTATCCGTCCTGCGCGAGATCATGGACAATCCGATCGCCTCCGAGGCCGAGCGCGACGCGCTCGCCGCCCGCCGCGTCTACGAAAAGCCGGCCTCCCTGCCCGCGCGCATCCTGATCGTCCTCGCCTGCGCGGTGGCCGGAGCCACCACCGTCTGGTCCGCCAAGGCGCTGGTGCCCGTCATTGACGCGCGCTCGGCCGCCAACGGCCACATCGTCACCCAGATCGAGGACGCCCAAGAACAGCAGGAAACGCTGATCAAGGCGCGCGACGCCGCCGCCGCGCAGCTTGAAACCGAACGCAACCGCGTGCTGGAATCAGTCGGCTTCACCCCGCCCCACCCCGGCATCCGCATCGAGGCCGCCACCATCCCCGCGCAAGGACCTGGCCTTTCAGTGACGTTCTCGCTGCCCACCCAGGCCGACGCCAAGCTGCGTGACCGCGAACTCGCCATGGTGGCCAACAACCTCTTTGCCGCCGGCGCCGAGGCCATCGCCATCAACGGACACCGCCTGGGTGGCACCACCGCAGTGCGCGCGGCCGGTGGCGCCATCTTGGTAAACCTCCAGCCGCTCCTGCCGCCCTACCGGGTGGAGGCGATCGGGGAGACCACCGCGCTGCAGGACGGCGTGGTGGCGGGGGAGAGCGGCAACCTGCTGCTAGAGCTGCGCGGACGAGGCATCCAGGTGGACGTGGTGCGCGAGGAGGAGCTCAAGCTCCCGGCCGCCCCCGCCCCCAAGCTCGACGATTCCAAGTTGGGAAAGGACTAACAGATGCTGGCACTCATTGGCCTGGCGCTCGGCATTGCCCTGGGCATCTTCATCACGCCTGACATCCCGCCGTCCCTCACCCCGTATCTGCCCATCGCGGTCGTGGCCGCGCTCGACGCCGCCTTCGGTGGCCTGCGCGCCTTCTTCGACGGCGTGTTCAGTGACCGTCTGTTCGTCACCTCATTCATCTTCAACGTCCTGGTGGCGGCCTTCATCGTCTTCCTGGGCGATCGCCTGGGCGTGGGCGCCCAAATGACCACGGCAGTGGTGGTGGTGCTCGGCATCCGTATCTTCGCGAACGCCGCTGCCATTCGCCGCCACATCTTCAAGGCCTAGACCGATGAGCTCCAAGCACTCCAAACCCCGCAAGATCACGCGCGGCTCGATCGCCGTCTTCCTGGCCGCCGTGCTGCTCGGATTCGGCGTGGTAACCCAGTGGCGCCAGCAGGAAGACAACCCGCTGGCCAGCATGCGCCAGGACGACCTGGTGCGCTACCTGGACGAGCTCACCACCCGCAACGAGGTACTGGCAGCCGAGGAGGAGGACCTGCGCGCGCAGATCGCCGAGCTGCAACAGGGCGCCGACCGCGAGGCCGCCGCCCGCCAGGCCGCCGAGGAGCAGGCCAAGGTGGACGGCATCCTGGCCGGCACCCTGCCCGCCTACGGCCCGGGCATCATCTCCTGGGTGACAGACCCGGACGGCAAGCTCTCCGCCTCCGCAGTGGTCAACCTGATCGAGGAGCTGCGCAACGCCGGCGCGGAGGCCATCCAGATCAACAACGTGCGCATCACCGCCACCAGCTGGGTCAAGCGCACCGGCGAGACCCTCGTGATCGACGAGACCCCCGTGGTCTCCCCACTCGTGGTGCACGCGATCGGCGACCCCCAGACGCTGTCCGTGGCCCTGGCGATCCCCGGTGGCGCCACGGCGCAGATCAAGTCCGCCGGTGCTTCCATCACCGTCGAGGAGCACGAGCGGGTGCAGGTGGACATCGTCAAGCAGGTGCCAGAGCCCCAGTACGCCCAGGTCAAGACGGGGAACTGAATCCGGGCCGGGCGCGCCGCCCAGTTAAAAGCTTGACAGCTTGCAAACAGCAGGTTTTGCCGGCTGTAGGCACGCTAGCGCACCCCAGAAGACTGTCCCAATCCTGGTACAAGGGGGCCGGTAACCGGTACTACGTAGTGCGCCGAGCCGCTAAACTCTCTAGGAGGCACATCGAAAGGAATGGCATGGGCACCGAGCAGGGTATCGACCCCACCAGCACCGCTCAGTTCAGCGCTATCACGCTGAACGCCCCGAGCGAGGACCAGCTAATTCCCGAGCCCCTAAACGCTGACGATCGCGCGGCCGTCGCTGCACTGCCGCCGCACTCCGCACTGTTGATCGTGCAGCGCGGCCCCAACGTTGGCGCCCGCTTCCTGCTCGACACCGCGGTCACCACCGCCGGTCGCAAGCCGTCTGCGGACATCTTCCTGGACGACACCACGGTTTCCCGCCGCCACGCGGAGTTCCACGCCACCGAGCGCGGTTTCGAGGTCCGCGACCAGGGCAGCCTGAACGGTACCTACGTCAACCGTGAGCGCATCGACTCTTGCCCGCTGCGCAGCGGCGATGAGGTGCAGATCGGCAAGTACCGCCTGACCTTCGTCGCCAGCCCGAACCGGGCCGCCCAGGCATGACCCCTTCTCCCGCCGCCGAACGGGCGGCCTCGTCTCGCGGTGGCCAGACCGCACAGGGCGAGGAGCGCGGCTACTGGCCCTTTGATGTCTCCCACGCCCCGGAGCTGACGATCGGTGACGCCGTTGCCCGGCTCAAGACCGAGTTCCCGGCGCTGAAGGTCTCCAAGCTGCGCTACCTGGAGGAGCACGGCATGGTCACCCCGCACCGCACCGGTGCCGGGTACCGCAAGTACTCCGAGGCGGACATTGCCCGCGTGCGCTACGTGCTGCAGGTGCAGCGCGACACCTACACCCCGCTGGACCAGATCCGCGATGTACACCTGCGTGCCCTGGACGCCGGCCTCAAGACCGAGGCGGGCCGCGTTGCCCGAGTGGTGGCCTCCGAGGGCGAGCTGGTGCGCCCTGCTCCCAACGACCAGATCACGATGGAGACCCTGGAGGACCTGACCGGCGCCCACATCGACCAGATCGAGGAGTACCTAGCGGCGGGCCTGCTGGAGACCGATTCCCGCGGGTTCTTGACCGGCCGGAACGTCGACGTGGTCTCCGCGCTCATGGAGCTCGGCCACCACGGGATCTCCACCCGCAACCTCATGCCGCTGCGCCGCGCGGCGGAGAACGCTGCGGGGGTCATCGAGTCCGCCGTGAGCTCCCGCCGCGCCCAGAACTCCGGAGTGGCCCAGGAGCGGGCCAACGCCTTGGCGGCCGCGCTGGGGGAGTGCTACGCCAGGCTCTTTACCGCGCTGCTGCGCGATGAAATCGCAAGGTAACGGTTAAGTCTCAACTTAAGGTTTAAGGTTAGACGCGCCGCTACGTTCGTTGACGAGCCCGCCCTGCGCTCCTAGTTTTAGGTACAGACGTCATAGCGACGCTTTTCCCCTGCACCTTCTTGAATGGAGCCATCAGATGAGCACGCACGGTGGTGACTCTCTGCGGCAGCAGCCCATGCTCTTTGGCGATCCAGTGGAGCACATTGACGAGCAAACCGGTTACCGCGGCCCCGTGGCCAGCCACGCCGCCGGCGTGACCTACCGCCAGCTCGACTACTGGGCCCGCACCGGACTGGTAGAGCCGAGCGTCCGCAGCGCCAAGGGCTCTGGCTCCCAGCGACTGTACTCCTTCCGGGACATCCTGGTGCTCAAGGTGGTCAAGCGACTGCTTGACTCCGGCGTCTCGCTGCAGCAGATCCGCACCGCTATCAGCCACCTGGCCAAGCGGGGAGTGGAGGACCTGGCCGGAATCACCCTGATGTCCGACGGCGCGTCGGTTTACGAGTGCACCTCCGATTCCGAGGTGATTGACCTAGTGCAGGGCGGCCAGGGCGTGTTTGGCATCGCCGTTGGGCGAGTGTGGCAAGAGGTGGAAGGAACCCTTGCCCAACTACCTACCGACCGGGATGAGTCCGCCGGGCCGGCCGTGGTCGATGAGCTGGCCGAGCGGCGCGCCCGCCGGCGCGCTGCCGCCTCCTGAGATACCGGGAAAGCGACCGCCCCCGGGCTGTGGCGCTGCATCAGCCCTGCGGCCACCGCCGAGGGGAAGGCTGGCACACCAAGCGGGGCCTGCCCTAAGAACGTCCATCTGACATAATGTGCATTATCGGCGCTTTACTACGGTTGCGGCGCAGCCTCTTGGGAATCCCACCAGTTCAGGAAGGCCAGGAGCTGGGCGTCCCAGAATTCCCAGTCGTGCGCGCCTGGTCCGTAGTACGCGGTCAGTTTGTCGCCGACGCCCGCCTGCTGCGCCACATTCACGAAGTCCTGGTTGTGCCGGTAAAGCGGGTCTGCGGTACCGCAGCTTACGTATAGGTGCGGCAGGCGCTGAACGTCGTCCAACTGGCGCCAGCGCGCCAGGAGGTCAACCTCTGTGCCTTCCAGCGGCTCGTCGGCGCCAAAGACGCGCCGGTGCTCGCCGCGCTCGAGCTCCTGCCAGCGCGCGGCGACGTGCAGGGTGCCGCTAAAGGAACCGGCCACCGCGAACGATTCGGGCGCGGCCAGCGCCAGGCGCATGGCGGCATACCCGCCCATCGAAAGTCCGGCCACGCCCGTGTGCTGCGGGGCCACGTTCAGGCGCAGCAGTTGCCGCGCAAACAATGGCATGTCATAACGTAGGTAGTCCCAGTACGGCAGGCCACCCACCTCGTTGGCGCCGTACGAACGCCCCAGGTCCGGCATGACCACCACGATGTTGCGCCCCTCGACGTAGCGCTCCACCAGCGACCTGCGCAGCCAGGCGCTCGAGTTGTTGCTCATGCCGTGGAAAAGGTAAAGCAGACGCAAAGGATGCTCGGTGTTCGACTCTCCCCCGCCGACGTCCGACGGATCGAGGACCACCACCGGCGTGTGCAGCTTCAACGAGGGCGCATACCAGTCATACCGTGCCAGAGCCATGGGGCAATTGTGCCAGCAGCGCCGTTCCGACGCTCCGCCAGTCACCCTCTCCCCTGCCACGCTCCTGCCGCCTACCTCCCCGCCTCCCGCCGGCGCCGCCCCCAAACCAGCCCCGGCAGCCAAGTACGCCGGCGCACACAGAAAGGACGGGCAGCACCCCGCCCCGCCGCCGCCCGCCCCAGCTCGGTGCGCAGCTACTTGCTGCGCGGCTTAAACGCCCAGATCGCGGGCAGGACCAGCGCCACGAAGGCGCTCTTGAGCGCGTCGCCCACCAGGAACGGGTAGGCGCCCTTGCTCAGCGCGTCAGCCACGGGCATGGAGGTGTGGAAGACCATCCAGCTCACGCCGAAAACGTAGACCAGCGCGGAGGCGCCGGCGCATACGAGCGCGAACTTCCACACACTGCGGTCCAGGCGACGCTCGGCGGCCAGGCCAACCAGGAAGGCGGCGGCCACGTAGCCCAGGATGTAGCCGAAGGTGGGGGTGATGCCGTACTTGAAGCCGGCAAACACGGGGGCGCCCAGCACGCCCAAGAGCGCGTAGAGGCCCACCGCTGCGGTGCCCCGCCGGGAGCCGAGCACGGCCCCCACGCCCATGACGCCCAGGGTGCCCAGCGAGAGCGGCACCGGGGTGAAGCCGAGCGGGATGCGCACCTGGCTGAGCAGCGCCACCACCAGGGTGCCGGTGAGCACCAGGGCCGCGTTGCGCGTCAACGAAGCGGCCTTGCCCCCCAGGAGAGAGTCGGCCAGAACAACTGAAGCGGTCTTGTTTGCCATGCCTAAGAGCATGCCACCCCTCCCCCGGGCCACACACCAACGCCGGGCATGGAGAAAAGCGGCCGGTTTTGTAGCAACCCTCCAAGTAGAGCTGGTTTTCGGGGCGCGAGGGCGGCACGGATTGCAGGAAACCACCGGTACTGCGCTGCAACTATCCCCTGCTCTCATTGACCAGGCTTACTGCCTCTTCCTATACTTAATGCTTCGCATGCGCACTGACAGGTGCGCCGATGAGGAGGGCTTACATGGCTGAGCGCGCTTTGCGTGGCATGAAGATTGGGGCGCACAGCCTCGAGTCCGAGGAGGGCGTGGCATTCGCCCCGCGCGTGCGCGTGGAGTACATCTGTATCAACGGGCACTCCACGAACATTCCGTTCGCTGACGACGCTGAGATCCCGGCCGCCTGGGAATGCAAGTGCGGCGCCAAGGCCCTGCGCGTCGGCGAGGCCGACCAGGAGGAAGAGAAGCCGGTCAAGCCGCAGCGCACCCACTGGGACATGCTACTGGAGCGCCGCTCCATCGAGGAGCTGGACGAGCTGCTGGAGGAGCGCCTGAACCTGCTGCGCACCGGTCAGCTGCGTCGCTTCTGATCTTCGCTCATAAACATTTGGCCCGCCCCCTCCGTGAGGGGGCGGGCCAAACCCTTAATCTACCTACTTGCGGCGCGCGAACAGGGAACGCAGCTGACGGCCGCGCTTCTGCAGGCCCCACTTGGCGGTACGGCCCAGCGCCTCGGTGATGATGTTGCCGCTCATCTTGGACACGCCCTGGGCGCGCTCCACGAAGCTGATCGGCACCTCAGCGATCTTGCCGCCGATCGCGTCGACGCGGCGGGTCATGTCGATCTGGAAGCAGTAGCCCGCCGACTCGATGGAGTTCAGGTCCAGGCGGCGCAGCAGGTCGGCGCGGAAAACGCGGAAACCGGCGGTGGCGTCGCGCACGCCCATGCCCAGCCAGATCTCGGTCCACAGGGAGCCGCCGCGAGAGAGCAGTCGGCGGGAGAGCGGCCACCCCACGGTGCCGCCGCCGCGCACCCAGCGCGAACCGATCACCAGATCGGGACGGTCCGGCGCCTGCGCGCGGTGCAGCAGCACGGGCAACTGCTCGGGGCGGTGGGAGCCGTCGGCGTCCATCTCGCACAGGAAGTCATACCCGCGCTCCAGGCCCCACTTGAAGGCGGCGATGTAGGCGGGGCCCAGGCCCTCCTTCTTGGTGCGGTGCAGCACGTGCACGCGCTCGTCCTTGGCGGCCTGCTCGTCGGCCCACTGCCCGGTGCCGTCCGGGGAGGCGTCGTCCGCGATGAGGATGTGGACTTCGGGCGCGGCCTTGAGCACGCGCTCGAGCACGCCCGGCAGGGACTCCATCTCGTTGTAGGTGGGGATGCACACCAGGAAGCTCATGCGTTTACACCTCGTTGTAGCTTTTGCGCGCCTCTTTGCGCTTTACCGATTCGGCCTTGGCTAGTCTAGCCTGCCCCGAGCGCAATAACCCCAACAGGCAAGTGAGCGCGACGGCAAAAACCAGGGCAGCCTCCACGTGTCCGCCCCATTTGGCCGCCGGAGTGAGGGCCGTGTTTCCCACCGGGACTTCGAAGAGCAGGTGGGCGGGGCTAAACAGATCTCGCTTGTCCAGCAGCGCCCCGTCCGGGCCCACCACGCCACTGACGCCGACGGTGGAGATCTGCACGGCGCTGCGGTCGAACTCGGCCGCGCGCAGTCGAGTCATGTCGAGCTGCTGCTCGCTTTCCGCCGTGTAGCCGAAGTTGGAGTTGTTGGTGGGGATGTAGAGGAACTCCCCGCGCGCGGCCTGGCGCATGACGCTGCCGACGCCGACCTCGAAGCAGATCCCCACCCCGACGTTGACGTCGCGCCCGAGCTGGGCGGCAGGGATGGGCAGGACGGCGGGTTTTTGGCCGGGCAGCATGTCGATGCTGAGCAGGTCGGAGAGGTCGGTGAGCTGGGTGACCAGCGAGCGCAGCGGCAGGAACTCGGCGAAGGGCGCGGGCACCTGCTTGGTGTAGACCTCCCCGTATTTGGCGCCGTCGAACACCACCACGTCGTTGTATCGCACCAGGGTGGACGACGTTTCCGCCGCCGCCTTCTTTTGTGCGCCGCGCGGCCCGGGCGCCACGGCGGGGGCGCCACCCTCCGCGCCGGCCACGATCCGCTCGTAGCGCACGGCGCCCACGGCAATTGGCGCGTTTACCTCCCGGTAGGCGTCGCTGACCAGGTCCGCGATCTCCTGGTGGGCGCGCGGGTCTAGGTCCGCTGCGTTTTCCGGCCACAACACCATGTCCAGCGCCCAGCCGCGCTCCTGGGCGGCCCGCCCGGCGCGCTTGGTTTCCTCCGCGTGGTTGCCGCTGACCTCCGCGGCGATGAGGAAGGCGTCCATGCCGGGGTTGTTGACGTTGCCCTGCACCGCGGCCACCTTGATGGTGGGGGCGCCCGCCTCCAGGTTGAGCGGGGCCAGGCGCGGGGAGAACAAGGCGGTGGCCGCCAGGATGCCTGCCACGGCGATGGCGGTGGGGCGGGTGGAGCGCACCGCGAGCACGGCAGCGGTCCCCAGGAACACCACCAGCGCTACCAGACCAGCGGAGGACAGGTAGCGCACGTAGCCCAGCAGCGGGCCGTCCACCTGCGTGTAGGAGAGGTTGGCCCACGCCAGGCCACCCCACGGGTAGTAGCTGCGCAGCACGTCCAGTCCCGCAAAGCACAGGGCCCACACCGCTGAGGCAATGAGCACCTGGCTCAAACCCAAGCGGCGTTGCTCCGGGAAGGAGGGCAGCGCCGGCCAGGTCCTGGCCTTTAAAGCCAGGCCAGTGACCGCACCCGCCGCCCCCACGAACAACGCCTCGAAGCCGGAGAGCAGGAACCACACCCAGTTGGTTTCCAACGAGAAGGCGATGAAGTAGAGCGTAGGCAGGAAGTAGGTAAAGCCGCCCACGGTGCCCAGCCAAAAGCCGCGCCAGAAGCCGGCGTGGAACACGGCCAGGCCCAGCAGGCCCGCGCCCAGCGGGGCGGCCCACCACTGCCCCAGCGGCGGGGGCGCGGCGGCCATGAGCAGGCCGCTGGCGGCGGCGAGCAGCGTTTGGGAGAGCCAGAGCGGCATGCCGGCCGGGAACACGGGGGTGATCCCCAACTCGTCGCGGCGAATCACAGTCCGGACCACGCCACCACCCCCCTGTTCAGGGCCCGGTGGGCCGCGCGGGCGGTCATGGCCAGCTCCGGGGTGGGCGAGGCGGTGGTGAGCTGGTCGGCCAGGTCCATCACCTGTTTCACCCAGCGCACAAAGTCCCCGGGCGTCACCTCGCTCTCCGCCAAAGCGTCGCTGAGGCGCGCGCCCTCGGCCCACTGCGTCACGGCGGCCGCGATGCCGGGCTCGGTGGTCTCCAGCGGGTCCAGGCCGGCGCGCTGGGCGCACCGAGAGACCGCGCGGGCCACCTGCTCGGTGCCCTGGAGGGCGCGCTGCAGGTTGCCGCGCGGGTAGCCGCCGCCAAAGGTGCCGCGCGGCTCGAACACGCACGCGGAGAGCACACCGGCCAGCTCCGCCGGGGTGAGCTTCTCCCAGATGCCCGCGCGCAGGCACTCCGAGACCAAAAGATCCTTCTCGCAGTAGATGCGCGCCAGGGAGGCGCCGGCCGCCGTCACCTTGCCGGCGGCCAGGTAGCCAAGCTCGGAGAGCACCACGCACACCTTGTCGAACTTCGCCACGATCCCGCCGGTGCGCCGATCCACCTGCCCCAGCAGGCGGTCGCGCTCCTTGCGGGCCTTCAGCCACCGCCGCGCCTGGCGGGCGTGCTCCTCCCGCTCGGCGCAGCCGTGGCATGGGTGGGCGCGCAGCGCGGCCTTCAGCTCCGCGATCCGCTCCTCGGTGGTCAGGGCGCGCTTGGCCGCCGTTTCACCGGCGCCTCCCGCCTCGCCACCGCTGCGCGCGGCGGCCTGCGACTGGGGGCCGGCGGCGGCAACGTCGTCCCCCTTGGGGCCGGCCAGGGCGGCGCGGCCTACCTCTCGCACCATCTTGGCGATCTCCGCGCGCTCGGCGGGGCGGCGCAAACTGCCCTTGGGCAGGCGCACACGGCCCAGCTTCTCCACGCCGGCCGGACACTCCACCAAGCCCACGCGGCGGGTGCGGGCGTCCTCCCCGATCACGCTCAGCACCGGGGAGGCGTCCTTGGTGGGCACGTGCTCCAGCACGACCGCCCACATCCGGTGCCGGCCAGAGCGGAAGCTGATCACGTCGCCGCGCTGCACCGACCACAGGGTCTTCTCCGCGCGCTGGCGGGCGTTGTAGGAGCGCTCGCGGGCGCCCTCCTTTTCCAGGGTGGCCAACTCGTCGCGCATCAGCGCGTACTCCCCAAACTCCCCCAGGTGGCAGGCCATCTGCGGGGCGGCCGTGGCCATCGCCTCCTCGTGGGTGCGCACCTGGCGCGCCACGCTCACCACCGAGCGGTCGGCCTGGAACTGCGCAAAGGACTGGCGCAACACCGCCTGGGCGCGCTCCATCGAGAGCTGCGAGAGCAGGTTCACCGCCATGTTAAAGGTGGGCTGGAAGGCCGAATGCAGCGGGTAGGTGCGCTTGGAGGCCAGCGTCGAGACCACCTCCGGGGTGGCCGCGCCCCCCGCGAGCACCACCGCGTGGCCCTCCACGTCAATGCCGCGCCGCCCCGCCCGGCCCGTGAGCTGGGTGTACTCCCCCGGCGTGAGCTGCACGTGCCCCGAGCCGTCCCACTTGCGCAGCGACTCGATCACCACCGTGCGCGCCGGCATGTTGATGCCCAGCGCCAGCGTCTCCGTGGCGAACACTAGCTTCACCAGCCCGGCCGTGAACAGGTGCTCCACCGTCTCCTTGAACAGCGGCAGCAGGCCGGCGTGGTGCGCGGCCACGCCCTCGCGCAGGCCGTGGCAGAACGAGTCGAAGCCCACCGCAGCCAGGTCCGCCGGCGGCAGCGCCATCGCCACCTTGTCCAGGTAGGCGTCGATCTCCTCCCGCTCCGAGCGCGAGGTCAACCGGATCCCGGCCCCCAGCACCTCCCGAGCCGCCTGGTCGCAACCCGAGCGCGAGAACACGAACACGATGGCCGGCAGCAGGCCCTTCTCCTCCAGGGAGTTAACCATCTGCGCCCGGTTCAGGCGCGGGCTGCGGCTGCGCGCCCGTCCCCGTGAGCCCGGCTTGCCCCTGGCGCCAAACCCGCCCGGCGCCGGCCGCTCCAGCTTGGCTGCGGCCTGCACCAGCTTCGAGTTGAGCACCGGCCGGCCGGCAGGCGTGGTCCTGGCCGCGGCCTGCGGCGCGGCGGTGCTGGTTGAGGGGGCGGCGGTGGGAACGTCGTCCCCCACGGCGCCACCGCGAGAACGGCTCGCCTCGGTGGCGTCCCCCCGGTAGGAATACAGGTCAAAGAGGCGCGAACCCACCATCATGTGCTGCCACAGCGGCACCGGGCGTACCTCGGAGACCACCACCTTCGTCTGGCCGCGCACCTCGTTCAGCCAGGCACCAAACTCCTCCGCGTTGGAGACCGTGGCGGAGAGCGAGACCAACTGCACGCGCTGGGGCAGGTGAATGATCACTTCCTCCCACACCGGGCCCCGGAAGCGGTCGGCCAAGTAGTGGACCTCATCCATCACCACGAAACCCAGGTCGTCGATTGCCCGCGACTGGGAGTAGAGCATGTTGCGCAAGACCTCGGTGGTCATTACCACCAGCGGCGCCTCCCCGTTGATGGAGGTGTCCCCCGTGAGCAGGCCAACGCGCTGCGCGCCGTACGTGGCCACCAGGTCGTTGTACTTCTGGTTGGACAGCGCCTTGATGGGCGTGGTGTAGAACGCCCGCTTGCCCCGTGCCAGGGCCAGGTAGCAGGCGAACTCGCCCACCACGGTCTTGCCCGCCCCCGTGGGCGCGGCCACCAAAACCCCCGCCCCAGACTCGATGGCGGCGATCCCCTCGCGCTGGAAGTCGTCCAGCTCAAAGTCTAGGAAAGCAGCAAACTTGCCCGCCTGGGAGCGCTCCCAGGCGGACCTTTCGCGCGCGGCGGCGTAGGCATCGGCGTAAGACATCAGCGCTAATCGTAGAGGTGAGCGCCAACAACTGCCTCCTGGCGCACCCGCTCCAGCAGTGCCACACCGGCCGCAGACCGCGCGCCCCACGCCGCCAGGTGGCGCCCCCAGCCCAAAAGGCGCCGCTCCAGCCAGCGCGCGTCGAAAGCGCGCAGTTCGATCCAGTTGCCGTCCTCCTGCCCGGCGGGTCGGACGCACGGGGAGGCGATCGGTAGCTCTGCCAGCCACCAGCCGGACTCGCGCGGCTGCACGCACACCGCGTGCTGCGCCTGCGGCTCCTGGCCCGGGCAGGCGGGGACCAGCGGGGCTTCCTCCCCCACCGTCACTCCGTCCATGCGGTCCAGGCGGAAGTTGCGCACATCGCCCACATCCAGGCACCAGGCTTTCAACAGGTGGTGTTCACCGTCGGCGCTCAGCTCCAGCGGCACCGCCTGGCGGCGGCTGTGGCGGTCCAGGGAGTCGCGATAGTCAAAGCCCAGGACGCGCCGCTCCTGCAGCGCCTGGCGCACCGCCTGCGCCACCTGCGCCGGCGTGCTGGCGCCCACGACCACCGGGCCCGAAGCGGGCGCGTCGGTGGCAGCGGCTGCCGCTTGGGCGGCCGCCGCTGCGGAGGTAGTGGAGGCGGCCGCTGCGGAGTGTGTGGCTGCGGTGGCGTCGGTGGAGGTAGCCGGCGGGGCGGGCGCGGGTGCTTGCACGCCGGCAGTGTGCTGCGCGTGGGTGCGCGCGGTGGTCCCCAGGTTGCCCTGTACCAGCGCCAGGGTCTGGGCCACCAGCGCGTCGTTGGCGCTGACCGCCAGCAGGATCCGCAGGGCCGCGACCAGGCTGGTGACCTCGGAGGCGGAGAGGGTGAGCGGACGCGCCATGCCCTGGCCCTCCAGCAGGCTTAGGGTGGGCACGCCGTCCTCGTCGTCCAGCACCACGTCGATCAGGTCGTCCGGGAAGTAGCCGGGGCGGCCGGAGACAAACAGAGTGGAAACGTCCTTCTCGATCTCCGCCTCGCTGACCGAGAACGCGGCAGCCACCTGCGCCAGCGGGGTGGGGCCATTGGCCTCCAGGTAGGCCAGCAGCGCAAGCATGCGGGTCAGGCGCTGGGCGGCCGGGGTGCGGCCCTTGCGCTTGGCCCTGGCGGCCGGGGCAGCTTCCAAGGCGAGCACCGGCAGATCGATTAGGTTGCGGTGGGAGGCAGCCACCTCCTGCGCAAGTTCGGCCGGCCCAATGACGCGCGCCGCATTGCCCAGGGCGCAGATCTCCTCCACTGCGCGGGAGCGGTTGGGCAGTTCCAGCTCCAGGCGCTCGCGGCCCGCGCCTTCACCCAGCCTCCGGCAGTGGGTGGCGCTCTGGCGCAGCGCGGCGCCGGCGCCGGCAGCCAGCTCCACCACGGCGGTCACGCCGTCCTGACTGTAGAGCCGCGAGGCGCTGCGCGCGGCAGCGGGCCCCACCCACTGCCCGGGCACCAACTCCGGTTCGCTGGTAAAACGCGAGAGGCGGAAATTGCGCTCCTCGCCCCGGTCGCGGTCGTAGCCGCGCAGATACCAGGCGCCCTGGGCCTGCCAGGTGGCCCACGGTTCCACCACGCGCTTGGCGATGGGCCCGCTCAGGTCCGCGCCGCTGCGGTAGTTGAAGCTGAGTGCAACGCCCTGGTCCACGGCCGCAAAGATTGCCACCAGGTAGGGGTGGGCGGTACCGCGCGGGCGCTGCGACCAAGGGGCCTGCTCCTGATTCATCACCGCGCGCAGCTTGGTCAGTGCGCGCGCCGCCGGCCCCTCCAGGTCCGTGGACTGCCAGAGGCCGGCCGCCACGGCCAGTACGCCGTGTTGGGCGGCGGTGAGGCCGGGCAGGTCCAGGACGTAGCGGTCCTGGTCAATCCAGTAGCGCACCTCGTCGCCGTGCGTGGCGTCGTACCGCGTCTCCAGCGGCACGCCGATCTCCTTGAGCGCCTGCTTGTCCCGCTCGAACATGACGTTCTGGGCGTCCGCCTGCGCCCCGCTGAGGTCCGGGCTGTAGCCGTGCACCTGCGCGTAGATCTCGCTGCGTTGGAGCGGACGGCGCGCGTGCACCAAAGCGATCAACAGATCCATCACGCGCTCGGAGGCGCGGTCTGCGCTGGGAGGATTTGCACTCACTCCTCCAGTATCCCCAATGAGGGCCCGGGCAGCTTTGGACGCCACGCGCTGGGCGGCCACCTCCCTAACAACTGCGCGGCGTGCGGCGCGCACGGACTGACCAGCTCCTAGCCCCTCAGTGGCAGGGTCTACTCCGCAGTGCGGGGCGGGCAGCAAAAGGGCTGGGGGCGGGGCCCGTTGCACTGCTCCCTGTTAGTTGGACGGGTTAAAGGGTACCTGTTGTTCTAGGCT
>JAUMWR010000046.1 GCA_030529545.1 Buchananella hordeovulneris | reverse complement strand
CCTCGTAGACCGCGCGGGCCCGGCGGGCGTCTCGCAGGTAGTCCTCCACCGCCGCGTGCTCCTGCCCGCTGGCGTAGCCCAGCAGGCGGGCCAGGACGGCCAGCTCCTGGGCGGTGTCCGGTAGCACGTCCAGCTTGGTGCCGGAGGTGCGGCCCGTGCCGAGCACCCTGGCGGCGCGCACCTTGGTGGCATGCTCCCACGCGGCGCTAAGCACGGCTGCGTCCTCCTCGCTCAGGTGCCCGCCAGCCCGCGCCGCCGCCAGGGCGGGCAGCGTGGAGGTGGTGCGCAGCCCGGGCTCCGCAGCGCCGTAGTCGAGCTGCATGAGCTGCACCGTCCACTCCACGTCGCTCAGTCCCCCGGGCCCCAGCTTCACGTGGCGGGCGGGGCGCACCGCGCGCGGCAGGCGCTCGGACTCCATGCGGGCCTTCAGGCGCTTGATGGAGATCCGGGCCTCCTCCCCCAGCCCCTCGGGGCGGTAGCGCAGCGGATCGATCAGGGCCTCGAACTCCCGTCCCAGCTCCACGTCTCCCGCCACCGGGCGGGCGCGCAGCAGGGCCTGGAACTCCCAGGGCTCTGCCCACGCCCCGTAGTACTCGCGGTAGCTGGCCAGCGACCTGGCCAGGGGGCCGTTCTTGCCCTCGGGGCGCAGCGCGGCGTCCATCACCACCACCGGCTCGTCCACGCTCATGCCCAGCAGCTCGCGCATGCGCGTAGCCAGGGCGATCCCCTCGGCCTGCGCCGCCTCCTCGCTGGCACCGGGCAGGGCGTCGTACACGTGACAGACGTCGGCGTCGCTGGCGTAGCCGGACTCGTTGCCGCCAAACCGCCCCATCGCCACCACGGCGTGGCGCGCGACGGGCGCTGCTACCTCACGCAGGGCAATGCTGAAGGCTCCGCGCACCACGGCGTCCAGCACGGGGGTGACGATCGCGGCGGCGCGGTGCGGCTCGATGCCCTGCAGCACGTCGATCAGCGCCGCGCGGGTCAACTCGCGCCGCCGGATGGCGCGCACGGCGGTGATCGCCTTGACTGGGTCCTCGTGGTGGCTGACCACGGCGGCCACCTCTTCGTCGAGCTGGGCCGGGGTGCGCACGCTCAGGGTTTCGTCGTCCAGCCACTGCACGGCCTCGGGCAGGCGCGGCATAGCGTCGGCCACGTACGGGGAGGTTCCCAGCACCTGGCAGAGCTGGGAGGCGGCTACGGAGGAGTCGCGCAATAGGCGCAGGTACCAGGGCTGGTCCCCCGCCGCCTCGCTCAGGCGTCTGAAGGCCAGCAGCCCCTGGTCGGGGTCCACGCAGGAGCCAAACCAGCCCAGCATGACGGGGATTAGCTGGCGTTGGATCACGGCGCGGCGGGAGTAGCCCTCGGTGAGCGCGCGGATGTGGCCCAGTGCCCCGCGCGGGTCGCGGTAGCCGATCGCGGCCAGGCGGGCGTGGGCTGCCTTCTCCTCGAGGGAAAGGTCGGCCGGGCTGAGCTGCGCGGTGGCAGGCAGCAGCGGCCGGTAGAAGATCTCCTCGTGCAGCTTGCGCACCCGTGCCCGCGTGGCGCCCCACAGCTCCTCGACGCTCTGGGCGCCCCACTGCAGGTCGATGCCCCGCGCCACGCGGCGCAGCTCGGCCTCCTTCTCCGGCAGCAGGTGGGTGCGGCGCAGGCGCAGCAGTTGGGTGCGGTGCTCCAGCAGGCGCAGCATGCGGTAGTGGGCGCCCATCTCCGCCGCCGGGGCGCGGCCGATGTAGCCGTGCTCGGCCAGCGCGCTCAGCGCCCCCAGCGTGTCGGTCTGGCGCACGCGCGCGTCGCTGCGTCCGTGCACCAGCTGCAGCAGCTGCACGGTGAACTCCACGTCGCGCAGTCCGCCCGGGGCCAGCTTCAGCTCGCGCTGCACCTGTTTGGCGGGCAGCAGCGACTCCACGCGGCTGCGCATCGCGCGCGCCGACTCCACGAATCCCTCGCGGCCGGCCGCTTCCCACACCAGCGGGCCGGTCAGGGCCAGGAACTGCTCGCCCAGCTCCGCGTCGCCGGCCACGGGCCGGGCCTTCAGCAGGGCCTGGAACTCCCAGGATTGCGCCCACTTGCGGTAGTAGCGGGCGTAGGAGTCGATGGTGCGCACCAGCACCCCGTCCTTGCCCTCGGGCCGCAGGTTGGCGTCCACGGTCCACAGCTCTGGCTCGGAGCCGGTGGCGCCGCAGATGCGCGCCACCATGCCCGCGATCTGCGAGCCGAGCTCCGTGTGCGCTTGCGTCATCTCGCCCTCCCGGGGAGCGACCACGTACATGACGTCCACGTCGGAGACGTAGTTGAGCTCCCGGGCGCCGGTCTTGCCGAAGGCGATGATGGCCATGCGCAGGCTGCCGGCCGGGTCCAGGTGGGCCTGGGCCAGGCGTAGCGCGCCGGCCAGCGCGGCGTCCGCCAGGCGCGCGAGCAGCGCCGCCACGTCGGCCAGCGCCGCGTCCGGCTGGGGGCAGGAGAGGTCCACTCCCACCACGGCCAAGAGCGCGCGCCGGTATGCGCGCCGCAGGGCTACCGTGCTGAGCGCCACCGCCTGCGCGTCCACCGCCTGCTTTGCTCCGTCCGGCCCGCCCGCCGCGTTCTCCTCTCTGTGGACGACGTTCCCGTCGGCTCCCTCCCCTTCTTCGCCGCCGCGCGGGAGGGCCGGTGCATAGTCGACCGCCCCCGGGGCCGCCTGCCACGTCGCCTGGGAGGGGGCGGCCTGCGCGGGCGAGGCGGCGGGAGCAACGTCGGCCCCCGAATCGCCCCCCGGCATAGTCGCCACGTTCTCGGGGCGGCCGGCCAGGACGTCGGCCACGCCTCCCTCGATCCGGGCGATCAGGTCTTCCAGCTGCGGCCCACCGGGGCGCAGGATCTCAATGTCCTGCGGGTGGCGCAGCAGCTGGTCGGTCAGCGCGGTGGAGGCGCCCACCACGCGCAGCAGCAGGGGCAGCTCGTCCAGAGCGGGTAGCCCGGCGCGCGCGGTGGGGTCCTCGGCCAGGCGCACCAGTCCCAGCAGGGACTGGTCCGGGTCGGGGCTGGCCGCCAGCGCGGCCACCAGCTCCTCCTGGCCCCACTCCAGGCCGGCCAGCGCCTGGTCCTGCAGTAGCGTGGAGGCGCGCGTTGTGTTGGTGAATCCGGCCGCCAACAGAGCGCCGGTCAGGGAGGGCGCGCGCATCAGATGGGCAGGAACTGGCGGCGCTCGAAATCGGTGATCTCGTGGCGGTACTTGGCCCACTCCTGCTCCTTGTTGCGCAGGACGAACTCAAACACCTCCTCGCCCAAAACCTCCGCAGCCAGCTCGGAGCGGCGCATCTGCTCCAGCGCGGAGTGCAGGGAGGACGGCAGCGCCTGGATGCCCATCGCCTTGCGCTCGGCGTCGGAGAGCGACCACACGTCGTCCTCGGTCTCCGGCGGCAGGGTGAGGCCCTCCTCGATGCCGGCCAGGCCGGCGCGCAGCAGCACCGCCAGGCACAGGTAGGGGTTGGTGGCGGTGTCGGGGGCGCGATACTCCACGCGCGTGGAGGATTCCTTGCCGGGCTTGTAAACGGGCACGCGCAGCAGCGCAGAGCGGTTGTGGCGGCCCCAGCACACGTAGGAGGGGGCCTCTCCCCCGCCCCACAGCCGCTTGTAGGAGTTGATGTGCTGGTTGACCACCAGCGAGATGTCGGAGGCGTACTTCAGCAAGCCCGCCATGAACTGGCGCCCGGTGCGGGACAGGCCGTAGGGGTCACTCTGGTCGGTGAAGGCGTTGCGGTCCCCCTCGAAGAGCGAGAGGTGCATGTGCATGCCGTTGCCGGGCTGGTCCGCGAAGGGCTTGGGCATGAAGGTGGCCAGGTATCCCTCGCGCAGGGCCAGCTCGCTGACCACGGCCTGGAAGGACATGATGTTGTCTGCGGTGGTCAGGGCGTCGGCGTGGCGCAGGTCGATCTCGTTTTGGCCCGGCCCGCCCTCGTGGTGGGAGAACTCCACGGGGATCCCGAACTGCTCCAGGTGCAGGATGGCGCGGCGGCGGAAGTCGTAGTGCTGGGCGCGCGGGACGTGGTCAAAGTAGCCGCCGTTGTCGATGGGGGCCAGCGGGGCGGTGGGGTGGTCCGGGGAGTTGAGCAGGTAGAACTCGATCTCCGGGTGGGCGTGGAGGGTGAAGCCCTTGTCCGCCGCGTAGTCCACCGCGCGCTTGAGCACGCTGCGCGGGTCGGAGGGTGCCACTGCCCCGTCCGGGGTGTGGATGGTGCAGAACATGCGCCCGACGCCCTCGCCGGCTTCCCGCCACGGCACCAGCGCCCACGTGGAGGCGTCGGGGCGCAGCAGGAGGTCCGATTCGTAGATGCGGCTCATGCCCTGGATGGCCGAGCCGTCAAAGCCGATTCCCTCCACCAGCGCCGTCTCCAGCTCGCTGCCGGCAATCGCGATGGACTTCAGCTTGCCGGTGACGTCCGTGAACCAGAGCCGCACGAACTCGATGCCGCGTTCGTGGGCGATGCGGAGTACGTGCTCTTGCTGCTGATCCATTGGGACTCCTTTGGCGCGCCGGGCGTTGCAAGCGAGTTTAGTTGGTGGACGACGTTTCACCGGCCGCCCGTAGCACCCCGCCTGCCGCGCAGGGCCGCCGCGAGGGAGGCGACGGCCGCACTGAACAGGATGGAGGCACCGGCCACCGCCCGGGAGCGGGAGTCCTGCTGCAGGAGGGCGGCGGCCTCGCGGGCCGTGGCGTAGGGGATGTACCAGGTGGTGGTGGGCGCACCCACCACCACGGCGCCAGGCCACTGCCTTTCAACTAGGCGTCTGGTGCGCAGGGTGTGGAAGGAGTTGGTGACGACCGCCGGGTGGGTCAGCCCCCGCTCCTCCAGCAGGGGGCGGGAGAAGGCCAGGTTCTCCTGGGTGCTGGTGGACTTGTCTTCCTTGAGGATGTTGGCGGCCGGGACGCCCTTGCGCTGGAGGTAGCGGGACATGGCCTCCGCCTCCGCGATCACCTCATCGGGGCCCTGCCCGCCGGAGACGACGATCTGCAGGTGCGGGCGTTCCTGCCAGAAGGCCACGGCCCGGTCCAGGCGCTGGGCGAGCGCCCGCGAGGGGCGCTCCCCTACCAGGCCGGCGCCGAGCACCACCACGCTGTCCACGCTGGTGGGCAGCGGCTCGCTGGCCGTGGGGGCGGTGATGCCGATCAGTGCCAGGTAGCAGCCGAGCGCCCCGGCGCACGCACCGTATAGGCCGGCCTTGGCACGCTCGCCGCGGCGCACCGATTCGCCCAGTCCCTTGGCGACGAAGACGCCCCCGGCCACGCTGCCGGCGGCAATTCCCACAGAGATCGTGCCCTGGATGAGGGCCGCCACCTTGGCCTTGTGCATGAGTGATCCGTCCTTATCTTTCCCGGTGGGCGCAAACCTACCCGTAAACAGCCAGGTGGGTGGGAACTCGCTTCGTGTTCCCACCCACCTGGATTGGTTCTCGCGTGTGCCTCGCCGTCAGCTAGAGCGCCGCCGGCTCACTGCCGGAGCCCGGCCCGGCAGCGCGCCTGGGCTGGTATCGGGCCCGGCCTGGCACGGTCCTGGCCCAGAGCTTGGAAGCAAGACTCGCGGGCAACCTGGCAGCAAGACTGGCAAGTAGCCTGGCAGCTTGTCCTTGGCCTTCCGCAAGTTCCTGGCTTTGCAACGGGCGTGCCCCGCTGCCTGCCTCAGCCCAGCGCTCTGCTTGGCCCGGCGCTCTGCTCAGCTCTTTGCTCTACTCAGCTCTGAGGCGGCAGCACGTAGCCCGGTCCCGTGGGCGGAGCGGCGTAGTCGGGGCCGGTGGGGCCGTTCACCGGGCCGGTGCCGCCCACCTCGTCCACTACTTCGGAGACCGCCTGCGCGGCCGCCTGGGCTTCGGCTACCGCCTGGGCCGGGTCCTCCAGGGTGACGTCCAGGCTGCCGGAGAGTTCCTCCGGCTTGAACTCCACGCGGGGCTGCGGGGCGTCGCCGCTCACCACGGGCGCGCCCTGGGCGCCGCCGCCCAGCGCGGCGGTCACGGAGGACAGCGCTGCGGTGAACTCAGTGGGTACCACCCACATCTTGGAGGCGGTGCCGTTGGCGATCTGGGTCAGGGTCTGCAGGTACTGGTAGGCCAGCAACTTGGGGTCCGCGTTACCGCGGTGGATCGCGTCGAACACGGAGAGGATGGCGCGAGAGTCACCCTGGGCGCGCAGCACCGCAGCCTGGGCCTGGCCCTCCGCGCGCAGAATCGAGGACTGCTTCTCGCCCTCGGCGGTCAGGATCTGGGACTGCTTGACACCCTCGGCGGTCAGGATCGCGGCGCGGCGGTCGCGCTCGGCGCGCATCTGTGCCTCCATCGCACCCTGCAGCGTCGGCGGCGGGTCAATGGCCTTCAGCTCCACGCGGTTGACGCGGATACCCCAACGGGAGGTGGCCTCGTCCAGCACGCCACGGAGCTGGCCGTTGATCTGGTCGCGGCTGGTCAGCGTCTGCTCCAGGTCCATCGTGCCGATCACGTTACGCAGCGTGGTGACGGTGAGCTGCTCGATGGCGGAGATGAAGTTGGCGATCTCGTAGGTCGCGGCGCGCGGGTTGGTCACCTGGTAGTAGATCACCGAGTCGATGGAGACCATCAGGTTCTCGGAGGTGATCACCTGCTGCGGCGGGAAGCTGACCACCTGCTCGCGCAGGTCCACGGCAGTGCGCACGCGGTCGATGAACGGGATCAGCACGTGGAAACCCGCGTGCATCTCAGACTGGAACTTACCCAGGCGCTCCACGATGATGGCCACGCCTTGCGGCACGATCTGCACCGCGCGCAAAAGCGCGGTCAGAACAAAGATGATTACTAGGCCAAGCGCTACTAGCGCCACCCAGCTGGCAGGGTTTTCGAACATTTTGCTCCTTCGGAACCTAGAACAGGACTTAAAGACTTACGGGCCGTACCACTGCGTAGGCACCCTGAATTTCTTCCACCACGAACCGAGCCCCGGCCGGGACCGGGCCCTGCGCGACCGGGGAGAGCTTGGCGCTCCACTCCTCGCCCTCCAGCTTCACCCGGCCGTTCTCGTACGTGACCGTGCTCAGCGCCACCGCCGGCTTGCCGATCAGCCCGGCCGCGTTGGTGCGCAGCTGCGGGGAGGACTTCAAGATGAGGTTGCGTGCCCAGGGGCGAACCAGGAACAGCAGCAGCGTAGAAACCACCGCGAACACGCCCACCTGGATCGAAAGGCTGTCGGTGAAGAAGGAGGCCCCCATCGCCGCCAGCGCGCCGCCGGCGAACATCAGGAAGGTCAGATCCACCACGAGGATCTCAATCAGACTCAACACGAGGACGGCAATCGCCCAGATCAACCACATAACACTCTTCTCCTACCTCAACGTCCCTCTTTACCAGCGCGAAAACCGGCGCCTAGTTGCGCCCGCCGGCGGCAACGTCGTCCCCCTGGCTCATCGCGCGCCGACCACTCGAGCGCGGCAGAGCGGCCACGGCGAGGTAACGGCCCGCGCGCTTCTCGATCAGCAGCGGCACCCCAAAGGTGACGCTCAGGTTCTCCGCTGTCAGCACCTCATCCACCGGGCCGGCCGCAGCCACCGCGCCCTCGCGCAGCAGCAGCGCGTGCGTGGTCCCGGCGGGGATCTCCTCCACGTGGTGCGTCACGATCACCATCGCCGGCGCGCCCGCGTGCCCGGCCAGCTCGCTCAGGGCGGCCAGCAACTGCTCGCGACCGCCCAGGTCCAGCCCCGAGGCGGGCTCGTCCAGGACCAGCAACTCTGGGTCAGGCATCAGCGCCCGCGCGATGCAGGCGCGCTGCTTTTCCCCGGAGGACAGCGTGAAGAACTGCCGGTCAGCCAAGCCAGCGATCCCCAGCACGGCGAGCAGGTCGCGGGCGCGGGACTCGTCCAGCTCCTCTACCTCGTCGTGCGTGCGCCCAGTGGAGCCGAACGCGCCGGTGATCACCACGTTCTCCACCGTGTCGCTGGGGCAGATGGCCGCCAGCATCGCGGAGGAGACAAAACCGATCCGGCCCCGCAGGTCCCACACGTCGGTGGCCCCCAGGCGCTGCCCCAGCACCTCCACCGTGCCGCCCGAAGGGTGCTCGCGCGCCGCCAGCATGCGCATGATGGTGGTCTTGCCCGCCCCGTTGGGGCCCAGCACCACCCAGCGCTCGCCTTCGCGCACTTCCCAATTGACGTCACGCAGGATCGGGTTTTGCGCGCGGGTGAAATTCACCGCGCTCATCCGCAGCACGTTCGACATGCCTCAATTGTATTGAAAAACCGCCTCTTAGGCGCCCTGCGCCCCTCATCCCGGGGGACGATCTTTTGCGTGCAAAGAGCGGCGGGCAGTCCACCTGGCCCGCCCGCCGCTGCACTCAGCGCCGCCGGTTACTGCCCGGCCAGCACTCGCCGGTAGAGGTCCACCGTGCGCTGCGCGATCGCGGTCCACGCGAAGTGGTCCTCGGCGCGCTTGCGGCCCGCCTCGCCCATCTCCCGCGCGCGCTGCGGGTCGTCCAACACCTTGACCAGCGCGGCCGCCAGGTCGTTCTCGAATCCCTGCGGGTCAACCGGCGTGCCCGTGCCGTCCTGCACCTGCTCGATCGGCACCAGCAAGCCCGTCTTGCCGTCCTCGATGACCTCCGGGATGCCGCCGGTGGCCGTGCCGACCACGGGCAGGTGCACCGCCATCGCCTCCAGGTTCACGATGCCCAGGGGTTCGTACACCGAGGGAGTCACGAACACGTTGGCTGCCGTCATCACCGCGATCAGCTCCGCGCGCGGCAGCTTCTCCGCGATCCAGATGACCCCAGAGCGCTGCTGGCGCAGGCCCTCCACCAGGGACTCCACCTCCGCCTTGATCTCCGGGGTGTCCGGTGCGCCGGCGCACAGGATGAGCTGAACGTCGTCCGGCAGTTGCTCTGCCGCCCGCAGCAGATGGGGTAGGCCCTTCTGGCGCGTAATGCGGCCCACGAACACCACGGCGCGGCGGCTTGGGTCAATCCCCCACTTCTGGCGCACCCCGGCCACGAACTCCTCATCGGCGGGCGTGGGCACGTTCCAGTCGGAGAGATCGATGCCGTTGTGGATCACCTCCACCTTCTCCGGGTCGAGGTTGGGGTAGGCGCGCAGGATGTCCTGCCGCATGCCGCCAGACACGGCGATGATGCGCGCAGCGCCCTCGTAGGCCGTGCGCTCGGCCCAGGAGGACACCCGGTAACCGCCGCCCAGTTGCTCCGCCTTCCAGGGCCGCAGCGGCTCTAGCGAGTGGGCGGAAATGACGTGCGGAACGTCGTGCAAAAGGTGGGCCCAGTGCCCGGCCATGTTGGCGTACCAGGTGTGGGAGTGGACCAGGTCGGTGCCCTCCACGCTCCCGGCCATCGCCAGGTCCACGGCGAGGGTCTTCAGGGCGGCGTTGGCTCCCGCCAACTCCACCGGGTCGCTGTAGCCGCGCACCCCCTCCATGCCCTCGCGCTCGCCGTCAAAGGCGTGCACGCGCACGTCAATTAGGGGGCGCAGCACCTTGGCAAGTTCCTCCACGTGGACCCCCGCACCGCCGTAAACGTAGGGCGGGTATTCGCGCGTGAGCAGATCAACCCTCATGGCAACTCCTTGCGATGTTGAAACCAACTGACCTGACCATACCGGAAGCTACCAGCGGAAAAATGCGATTGGAATCGCCAAACCTGCCCTAAAGGAAGCAAAATCGCCCTACTCTTTATTTCATGGCAGCACCAAGAGTTTTAGCAATTGTCCTGGCAGGTGGAGAGGGTAAGCGGCTCATGCCCCTTACCGACGACCGAGCAAAGCCGGCCGTGCCCTTTGGGGGCACCTACCGTTTGATCGATTTCGCTCTTTCCAACCTGGTCAACTCCGGCTACCTCAAGGTGGTCGTGTTGACTCAGTACAAGTCCCACTCGCTTGACCGCCACATTGCAAAGGCTTGGCGACTTTCCAACCTGTTTGCGAACTACATCGCCCCCGTGCCCGCGCAGCAGCGCAAGGGAAAGCACTGGTTCCTGGGCTCCGCTGACGCCATCTACCAGTCCATGAACATCATGGACGACGAGCGCCCGGACTACGTGCTCATCATCGGTGCGGACAACATCTACCGGATGGACTTCTCCCAGATGGTGGAGCACCACATCGCCTCCGGTCTGGACCTCACCGTGGCCGGTATCCGCCAGCCGCTGGAGCTGGCTGACCAGTTCGGTGTCATCGAGACGCTGCCCGAGGCTCCGGGCGTGATCCACCAGTTCGTGGAGAAGCCCGAGTCCACCCCGGGCCTGCCGGACGACCCGAACTCCGTGCTCGCCTCCATGGGTAACTACGTCTTCTCCGCCACCGCGCTGCGCGAGGCCCTGACCAAGGACGCGGACGACGAGACCTCGAAGCACGACATGGGTGGCTCGATCGTCCCCTGGTTCGTGGAGCGCCAGAGCGCCGGCGTTTACGACTTCACCTTCAACGACGTCCCCGGTGCCACCGACCGCGACCGCGCCTACTGGCGCGACGTAGGTACCATCGACGCCTACTACGAGGCCAACATGGACCTCATTAGCGTCAACCCCGTCTTCAACCTCTACAACAGCGAGTGGCCGCTGTACGCGGGCGTTGACCAGACGGTGCCGCCGGCCAAGTTCGTCTACGGATACAACGAGCGTCAGGGTCACGCGATCGACTCGATCGTTTCCCCGGGCGTGATCGTCTCCGGTGGTGAGGTCTTCTCTTCGATCCTCTCCCCCGGTGTGCGCGTCAACTCCTGGTCCTCGGTGCGCTCCAGCGTGCTGATGGAGGGCGTGCGGGTGGGCCGCAACGCTACGGTTCACCGCGCGATCGTGGACAAGCACGTGGAGATCGCCGAGCACGCCCAGGTGGGTATGGACCCGGAGCACGACCGCGCGCGCGGCTTCACCGTGACGGAGTCCGGGATCGTGGTGGTGCCAAAGGGCAGTATCGTTACACCGTGATCGATTCATTCTCAGCGGGGGCAGTGCGATGCATTGCCCCCGCTCGCCTGTCCGCCCGTATCGACGACCTCGCCGCGCTGCTGGCTGGGGCCGGCTGGCCAGTGGAACAGCGCGTGGTTGCCCGCGTTGGCGCCGGCCCCGCTGCCGCAGTGCGGGCGGACGACGTTGCCGCCGGCCGCCCGGATGAAACCGGCGGGCACGCCGGGTTGGCGCTGCCTGCCGAGGTGAGGGTGGTGGACCTGTTCCCCGCCGGCGGAGCCGAGCATGTGCAGCGCGGGAGCGCCGAGCGCGCCGGCGCTGGAGAGGGCGTGGGCTTTGCCGCGCCGAACCTGCTCGCCCAGTTGTCCTGGCCCGCCGCCGCCCTGCGGGTGCTGGCCGGCTTTCCGCTGGCCGAGGCCGGCGGGTGCGACGTGGTGGCGCTGCCCCCGGTGGACCGCCCGGCCCTGCTCATCGTCTCCGACGTCGACTCCACGCTGATCGCCGAGGAGGTCATCGAGGAACTGGCCGAGGCCGCCGGGACGCGCGAGGAGGTGGCCCGCATTACCGAGGCCGCCATGCGCGGCGAGCTGGACTTCGCGGCCTCGCTCGCTCAGCGGGTGCGCACTCTGGCCGGGGTGCCGGAGGGGATCTTTGCGGAGGTGGCTGCGCGCATCACGCCGCGACCGTTCGCCGTCGAGCTGGTTGGTGCCCTGCACGAGCGCAGCGGGCGCTTTGGGGCAGTCTCCGGTGGCTTCATGGAGGTGCTCACCCCGCTGGGCAAGCAGCTCAACCTGGACTACTGGGCCGCCAACACGCTCGAGGTGGCCGATGCGCAGCTGACCGGTCGCACCGTGGGGGCCGTGGTGGATCGCGCCGCCAAGTCCCGAATTCTGGGCCAGTGGCTGGAAGACGCGGGCCTTTCCTCCTCCGTGGCGATGGGCGACGGTGCCAACGACCTGGACATGTTCGCCGCAGCGGACCTCTCCATCGCGTTGTGCGCCAAGCCGGCGGCGCGGGCCGGGGCGAACGTCGTCCTCACCATGCCTCACCTGGCGGCGGTGGCGGCCACCCTCTGGCGGTAAGCGGGCGCCTGGCTGCCACGCCAGGGCGGGCGCGCGCCTTAGAGGCCGTGCTCCACCACGCTCAGCTCGGCGGCCCCGAAGTCGGCCCACCGGCCCTCGAAGGTGAGCACCAGCGCGGTGCCGGTGGAGACGCCAAAGGAGATCGCGGAGCTCGCCGGGCACGGGGCGGCCAGGTAGTGGCCCGCGCCGGAGATCGTGGGCTCGTGGCCCACCACCAGGACGCACTCGGCGTCCTCGGGCAGCGCGGTCACCAGGGAGATCATGTCCCCCACCCCGGCAAAGTAGAGCTGCTCGTCCACCTCCACCCGGGCCACGTCCAGGCGGGCGGCAAGCTGCTCGTAGGTCTGCTGGGTGCGCGTGGCGCTGGAGACCAGCGCCAGGTCCACGTGCTCCACCCGGCCCTGCAGGCGCTTGCCCAGGGCCTGGGCGGCCCTGACCCCCTTGCCGGTCAGTTCGCGCTCGTGGTCCCCGTACGGGTTGTCGAACTCGGCCTTGGCGTGGCGCACCAGCAACAGCGTCTTGCTCATAACCGGCAGGCTACGCCACCTGGAACGCTGAGAAAAACTGCGGCTAGGGGCGCGGGGGGGCGCCCGCGCCCACCCGCGCCGGGCCCGGCTCCGCGGAAGCTGGCGCAGAAAGCGGCGTGGGGCGGGGCAACCCCAGTTGTCCCCCCCCCAACATCCGCCCCGGAGACCTACTGCCCCAAGGCGTGCACGCCTCCGTCGACGTGAACGATCTCACCAGTGGTAGCCGGGAACCAGCCCGAGGCCAGCGCCACCACGGCCTTGGCCGTCGGCTCCGGGTCGGTGACGTCCCAGCCCAGCGGGGCGCGCTCGTTCCAGCGGGACTCCATCTCCTCGAAGCCGGGAATGGACGTGGCTGCGGTGGTGCGGATCGGGCCGGCGGAAACCAGGTTCACGCGCACGCCCTCCGGCCCCAGGTCCCGCGAGAGGTAGCGGGCCACGGCCTCGAACGCGGCCTTGGCCACGCCCATCCAGTCGTACACCGGCCACGCCACGGTCGCGTCAAAGGTCAGGCCCACGATGCCCGCCCCCGGCACCAGCAGCTCGCGGCAGGCCACGGCCAGGGATTTGAGCGAGAACGCGGAGGTCTCCACCGCCACGGCAACGTCGGCCCACTGCCCGGCCAGGAAGTTGCCGCCCATAACGGACTGCGGGGCAAAGCCGATGGAGTGGACGACGGCGTCCAGGTGCGGCACGTGCTCGCGCACCCGCCCGGCCAGCGCGTCCAGGTCTTCCTGGTTGGTCACGTCCAGCGGCACGATAGCCGGCGTGGTGGGCAGGCGGCGCGCGGCGAGCTCCGTGAGCTTGGCGGCACGACCAAAGGCCGTCAGGACGACGGTCGCCCCCTGCTCCTGGGCCAGGCGCGCCACGTGGAAGGCAATCGAGTTGTCGCGCAGCACGCCGGTGACCAGGACGTACTTACCCTCAAGGATTCCCATTGTTTCTTTCTCCTTCTGGCGCTCTCACTGGCCCATGCCGATTCCGCCATCGACCGGCAGGACAGCGCCGGTGATGTATCCAGCCTGCGGCGAGGCCAGGAAAGTAACGGCCGCCACCACGTCCTCGACGTTGCCGAAGCGGCCGGCCGGGATCCGCTTCTTGTAGTCCGCCACCAGGGCCTCCGGGAGCGCCTGCGTCATGGCCGTGTCGATGAAGCCGGGGGCCACCACGTTGGCGGTGATCCCGCGCCCGCCCACCTCGCGGGTGATGGAGCGAACCAGACCGATCATGCCGCTCTTGGCCGCCCCGTAAGCCACCTGGCCCGGCGAGCCCATGGTGCCCACCACGGAGGAGATGCCGATGATGCGGCCGGTGCGCGCCCGCACCATGTTCGTGATCGCGCGACGCGCCGCCCGCTGCACGCCCGTCAGGTTGGTGGCCAGAACGTCGTCCCAGTCCTCCTCGGTCATGCGCATAAGTAGGGTGTCGCGCGTGATGCCGGCGTTGGCCACGAGCACCGTAACCGGGCCGTGCGCCTCCTCGGCCGCAGTGAAGGCCGCATCCACGTCCGCGGAGCTAGCCACAGAGCCGGCCAGGTTCAGGGCGCCCACGGGGCCCTTGCCGGAGCGAGAGAGCGTCGCTACGCGGTCCCCCGCGTCCAGGAATGCTTGCGCCACGGCAAAACCGATGCCGGAAGATGCGCCAGTAATGAAGACAGATCGCGGTTTACAGGTCATACCTTCCATGGTCCCAGCCGCAGGCGGGCCGTGCGCGTGCGCGAATCGCTCAAACCGCTCTAAGCGCGTTGGAGAAAACCTCCAAAACCGCCAGGACGCCCACCTCTGCTCCTGCCGTAGTCCCTCCGCCGCCTGGCCCGTTCTGCCCCCGCCCGGGAGCACGCCCCGGCAGGCGTGTCCCCTACCGGCGGCTAAGCCAGGTCCACCAGCTCCATGTAGTCATCACTCCACAAGTCCTCGTCGCCGTCGGGCAGCAGCAGCACGCGGTCAGGCTGCAGGGCCTGCACGGCGCCAGGGTCGTGGGTCACCAGCACCACCGCGCCCTCGTAGGTGCCCAGCGCCTTCAGAATCTCGGCGCGGGAGGCCGGGTCCAGGTTGTTGGTCGGCTCGTCCAGTAGCAGCACGTTGGCCTGGCTGACCACCAGGGTGGCCAGCGCCAGGCGGGTCTTCTCGCCGCCGCTGAGGACGCCGGCGGGCTTGTCCGCGTCAGAGCCGCTGAACAGGAAGGAACCCAGGATGGAGCGCACCCCGGTGTCGTCCAGCTCGGGGGCGGCGCGGCGCAGGTTCTCCACCACGCTCTCGTCAGTGCGCAGATTCTCGTGCTCCTGCGCGTAGTAGCCCAGCTTCAAGCCGTGGCCGGCCACGACCTCGCCCGCGCTCGGCTCCTCCACCTGCGCCAGCAGGCGCAGCAGCGTGGTCTTACCGGCGCCGTTGAGGCCCAACACCACCACGCGCGAGCCCCGGTCGATCGCCAGGTCCACCCCGGAGAACACCTCCAGGGAGCCGTAGGACTTGGACAGCCCGGTCGCCGCCAGCGGCACCTTCCCGCACGGGGCCGGGGACGGGAAGCGCAGCGCCGCCACCTTCTCCGCTCGCTGCTCCTCCCCCACGGCGGCCAGCAGTTCCTCGGCGCGGCGCAGCATCTGCTGGGCGGCCACCGCCTTCGTGGCCTTGGCACGCATCTTCTCGCCCTGCGCTTTCAGCGCGGCGGCCTTCTTCTGGGCCACGGCGCGCTCGCGCGCCCGCCGGGAATCGTCGTCGGCCTTCTGCTTGAGGTAGGCGTCCCAGCCCAAGTTGTAGACGTCGATCACGCCGCGCTGGGCGTCGAGCGCAAACACGTGGTTAACCGTCTCGCGCAGCAGCTCCACGTCGTGCGAGATCACCACCCACGCGCCGGGAAAGGTCTTCAGGTAGTCGCGCAGCCACACGATCGAGTCGTGGTCCAGGTGGTTGGTGGGCTCGTCCAGCAGCAGCGTGTCCGCGCCGCTGAAGAGGATGCGCGCCAGCTCCACGCGCCGGCGCTGACCGCCGCTGAGAGTGTGCAGGGGCTGGTCCAGCACGCGCGTGTCCAGCTTCAGCGCCGCCGTGATGCGAGCCGCCTCGCTGGCGGCCGCGTAGCCGCCGGCCATGTGGAACTCGTGGTCCAGGCGCGTGTAGCGCTCGATGGCCTTGGCCTGCTTCTCCCCCTCCTCGGTGGCAATCGCCTCCTCGGCCTTGCGGATGCGCGCGAGCAGCTCGTCGATGCCGCGGGCGGAGAGCACGCGGTCGCGCGCCAGCTGGTTCAGGTCGCCGGTGCGCGGGTCCTGCGGTAGGTAGCCGATCGTGCCGCGCCGGGTGATGGTGCCGCCGTAGGCGATCACGCCCGTGTCGTCCTCGGTGGTGCCCGCGATGCCGGCCCCCTCGGCGAGCAGCTTGGTCAAGGTGGTCTTGCCCGCGCCGTTGCGCCCCACCAGGCCGATGCGCATGCCCCTATCGATGCGGAAGTTGGCACCGCTCAGGAGCTGGCGGTCACCGATGGAGATGGAGACTTCTTGGGCAATGATCACGGGGAGCAATGCTATCTGTCCGCCGACGTTCCCACCGCCTCCCCTCCACCCGGCCTGCTCCTCGCTGCGGCCGGAGCGCCCAAAACCACGCGGCTATCGGGAACGTCGGGCAACCGAAGCGCCAGCAAAGGAGCCGAATTCCCGCGCTCTCTTTGCGTCTCCAGCGCCGCCGGCCTCGTGTACGTTGGGCTTTGTCACCACTGGCGTTGCCGCGCATTCTCTTTTCAAGGCGAAAAGGCAATTGGCGCACGGAAAGCAGGCGGTCGGCTACGCCAAATGCAGCGGCGAGCAACACCGGAGGCTGCCATGGACAAGGGATTCATTGCGCTGGTATTCGCGGGCTTCTTGGGGCTCGTGATCGTTGGATACGCGATCCACTCGCGGGCGGAAAAGAAGGCCCACCCCGAGCCCTACACCGCACGGGTCCTGGCTGAACGCCGGCTGGTACACACCGTTTTTCACTGGCGCACCGCCTCCGACGTCCCTCCGACCGTCGTCATGCACGCCGTCCTGCAGGCCCTCGGCCAGCTCCCCCAGGCCAGCACTTTCACCGAGGGCTACGCCCACTCCTTCGCGGGCGAGGCACTGCGCGTCAGCTACGGCTCCAAGCTGGTCGACCACGCTAGCGCTGTGCTGGTCCCGCACTACCTTCCGGGCCAAGTCGATACCGCTTCTTTTTCACGGACTGGCTCACCGACGAGGAGCGCATCGTGGCCGCCTACTCGATGCAGGAGATGAGCACGGTGATCCACCGCGCGATCATGCAGGTGGCGCCGACCGCGGACTTCTGGGAGGAGCTGGTGGGCAACCGCACGCCGGGCGACGACTACGGCCAGCGCCCCGCCTAAGCCTGTAGCAGCAAGAGCGCTGGCACTTCTCCCCGCCGGGGCAGGACTCCCCAGAGTGCGGCTGCAAGCCCCTTCTGCCCGGCAACAAGGGCCCATGTTCGGCGACGAGAGCGCAAGTTCGGCGACAAGATACATCGCTATCCCGTCGCCCAAGTTGGGGCCATGTCGCCCAGGTTGCAGCCATGTCGCGAAGTTGCGTTCCACATCACCCAAGTCACTTCCATAGCGCTCCACATGGCACAGCGGGGAATGCGCCCCCCATCCTCCCGCCCCACCCGGGCGACAAGAGCGCAAGTTCGGCGACATGAACG
>JAUMWR010000045.1:17023-17293 GCA_030529545.1 Buchananella hordeovulneris | reverse complement strand
CGGGCCTTGTCGCCGAACATGCGTCCTTGTCGCCCAACTTCTGCCCTCGCAGCAGCTCCGAAGCCGAAGAACGCGACCTGCGGCCTGCCAGGGCCGTTCAGTTCCCAGCTAGGACCATTCAGCTCCCCGCCAGAGCCGCTCAACGGGCCGCTCTGGGCGCGAAGGTTTGGTGGGGGGGGCCCTTGGGCCCCCCCCCAAACCCTAGCGCATCCCGTTTAGGGCTCACCGTGGGCGTGAGGGGGTTGGATACGGCGGGGCGGGCCGCGCGCG
>JAUMWR010000045.1:12203-17013 GCA_030529545.1 Buchananella hordeovulneris | reverse complement strand
CCTCCGGGGGCGGTGGTGGGTGTTTTGTGGGGGGGGGGCGCGCGGGGCCCCCCCCCACCAAACCTTCGCTCTCCCGGTTACGGGATCAGCTTGGCCTTGAGCTGGTTGAAGACTGCGGTGCTGACCGAGCGCTCACCACCCAGCAGCTCCAGCCGCTTAATCTTCTCCCACTTCACCCTGCTGGAAACTTCGCTGGGTAGTTCCTTGGCGCGCACCAGCACTAGCGCACCGTCGTCCGCCAGCGCGCGGGCACCCGCAGCCAGGGCGTCAGCGAAGTTCTCGCCGCTGGCCACGACCAGCTTGGTGGCGTCAGCGCAGTAGGCGCTGTACAGGTAAACGGCCGTCTCGTAGCGGTCGGAGCCCGAGACCAAGTTGACCTCACGGGAGGTCTTTAGCATCGCATCGGCGTGAGCGTTGACGACTCGACCACCTACCAGCACCACGGGCGCGTCGCTGGCGGCGTTGAGCACCGCAGCCGTGGCAGCCGGGATGGTCTTGCCGCTCGTGAGCAGCACGGCACCCTCGTTGCGTCCAGCGGCCACTCCCGCCCCCAGGGCATCCGGGTAAGAGGTTGAATCGGCTAGGAAAAAGCGCTTAGGTGCCTTACCCAGCTTGGTCATCTCTGTGGTGATCGCCTGCGCGGTGGCAAAGCGGTCGGCGCCCTGCACTCGCACCACCTCGATGTTGGCGGCGCGCAGCGCGCGTTCCTTGGCGGCGCTCACGGAGTTGGTTCCACCCACGATGTAGACCTTTGTGACCTGGGTGTCTCGCAGGGCCTTTAGCACTGCCGGTTCCAGCGCACCGCTCGTCGTGAAGTACAGCGGCGCATCCAAGACCCCAGCCAGCGGGCCGGCGGTCACGGCGTCGGCGTAGTCCTTACCGGTGGCCAGCAGGGCTACGCCGGGAGTGTACCCACCATTCTTGGCTGCCGCGATGGCCGTGGCCACGCGGTCGTCGCCAAAGAGGCGCAGGGCCTTGGGCGCGGTAACCGTCGGCGTGGGAGTGGGAGCCGGCGCAGTAACCGTCGGCTCCGGAGTAGGCGCAACGGTCGGCACCACGGCCGTAGCGGTCAGGGCCTTGCCGCCCACGTTCACGTTCACGGTGAGCGGGCCGGCCAGGTTGGCCTGGGCGGTACGCACCGAGTAGATGCTGTTGACCGCGCGCGTGGCTGTGTCACCCGGACGCCGCAGCGCCTGGCCACGCTCTGCGGCGGTGGTACCCACCAAGGTAGCGGCCACAGCAGCACCATTCGCGTCCGTCACGTTGACGGTGACCAAATCCATGTCCGCAATCGGGGCGTGCAGATACGCGAGGTTGCCATCTGCCTCCACCTTAGCATCACCGCGCAAGGCGTTGCCCCAGTCTACCTTGGGGTCGGCGTAGAAGTTGATGTTGGCCAAGTTCAGGGAAACGCCGCGAGAAGCCATGCGCTTGGCGAAGTCAGCGAACTTGCGGTCAGCCTGCGGGGTCCAGCCCACCTCGGCAGTGGCCAACAGGCGGGGGAAGGCCCAGAACTGGGTGTCTGTGATACCGCGTGTGTGCTCGGCCCAGAAGGCGGCGCTCACGCCCAGCATATGCTCATCGCCTACGGCCGGACCAGAACGGGACGGATCCCAGTTATAGAACTTCTCGATGTCGCACAAAACACCACCACAGGCCCAGTTGGGGCCCACCAGGGCAGCGGACTGCTTCTGGGGGAAGTAGGTGTTGCTAGCGGGAGACATGATCAGCTTCATGCCACGCCCAGAGAGAATCGCGTTGCGGGTGGCGTTGACATTGCCATTCCAGTACTGGATGACCGTGCCGTCGGGCAGCTTGTCTGCGTGCACAGCAGCCTCATTCCACACCATCGGGGTGCGGTTACGGGCAGCGATCAGGGGCATGGTGCGTTCCATGAAAGTGGCGTAGTCTTCACTACTAATGTTGTGCGGCTCATCGCCACCCACGTGAAGGTAGCTGCCTGGCATCAAGTCGGTCACCTGACCGAACACGTGCGCCAGGAACTTGTAGGTGTTCTCATTGCGCGCACCCATATTCGCCTCACCCACCGAAGTATTGGTGATGGCAGGCACCGTAGTCTGTCCCGCAGTTAGAACTGGGTAAGACCCACCGCCATTAAGCTGCGGGATCGCGTGCAGCTGGGCGTTGGAGTGCGCCGGGCCATCAATCTCCGGAATAACCTCAATGTTGCGGGCACCAGCGTAAGCGACAATCGCCCTAATATCATCTTGAGTGTAGTAGCCCGTGGCACCGGGCACCCGCGGGTGACCCTCAAAGACCGGAGCGTCCGGCGCGGAGGAAATCGGCGCCCACTTGGCGCTAATCACTGAAGTCTTAGCAGAGACGGTGGTCAACAGGCTGTAGTCGATATCATCCCCTTGGGCCTTGCCCTCGTTGCTCACCTCGAAGCGCCAAGCCTGGTCGTCAGTCAGGTGCAGGTGTAGCTTGTTCATCTTGACCTGCGCCATCTGGTCCACAACGGTCAGCAGCTCATCCTTGGTCAAGAAGGAGCGCACGATGTCTACCATTACGCCACGGTAGGCATAGCGCGGGGCATCGGTGATGGTCAAGCACGAAACCTCCCATGGGCCAGAAACAACCTCAGCTGAGGTGGCCCAGGGGCCCAGCAGCTGCAGGAGAGTACGGGAGGCGTAGAACAAACCGGCCTCGGTTTTGGCCTTGGCAGTTACCCCCTCGGAGGTCACGCGCAGTTCGTAGCCCTCGTTACCGCCCGCGTAGGCGGGGTCCAAGACGAACTGGACTGCACCGGAGTCTGCTATCGGCAGATCGTAGCCGGTAGAGCGGCGCAGCAGACTGGCCAGGTCCTCTGCCGCGAACTGACCACCACCGGTGAAGCCTATCTTGGCGTCAGCAGCAAGGGTAAATTTGCCCTCTCCAGCTACCACGTTGGCGGGCAGTGGAACTACATTCGCGATGTCAGAAGCCGGCGGTGGGGGAGGCGGGGGGGCGTCGGCGGTACCCCAGATCTCGAACTCCCACAGGGAGGGGCCCCACTGGTTGCGTAGGGCGAAGGACTGCAAGCGTAGGTGAGTGGGTTTAACACCAGCCGGGATGCTCAGCGGGGTCTCAATAGACTTTTTGAAGCACTCGGGCCCCGTCTTGACTATGCGCTCAGAGGCTGGCTGGAATGTCTGCCCGTCGGTGGAGTACTGGAACTGGTATTCCGTGGAGCAAGCGCCAGCCCATTGGATGCGTACTCGCTTGGCCACTGCGTTTGGGGGCAGTTGCACAGTGATATGGGCTGAGGCCTGGCCGGGACCTGACCAACGCGACGCAGCATCGGACACCTGGTTGGCTGTACCGCCGTTGCCGTCGTCTCCATCTACCACCTTCTCTGGCCCCCATTTGGACGGGTTCTCTACCCCGGAAGCCAATACCGGCTGCCCCAATGCAATATTCCTGTCGGCCTCTTCTGCGAAGGCTGAGGTGGTGGACAGCAAGCTCAATGCTGCAAGCCCGGCCATCACCCCCATCGCAGATCGCTTGAATCGATTTCGCATGCACTTCTCCTTTGAGAGCAATCACCATTGACTTGCGCAAACCGGAGAACGCCGGTCAGCCCACTCAAATAATCTGCGAAAAACGGCGCGAAAGCAAGGTCAAGCGAGCAGCAAAGATCAGACTGAGGGCGAGGCCACCTGGGCCACCCACATGTTCGGCGCCGTTCTAAGGATGTGGTCGGCCCTCCCACCGAAGCGGGAGGGCCGACCAGCGGCGCGCTCTCTCCTACGATCAGATAGGAGATGGACCGAGGCTGGCTAACCCCGCCGCTTGCGAGCCACCAGCAACAAGAGGCCGCCGGTCACCAGGGCGAGCGCCCACGGCAGAGCCTGAGGTGCGTCGCTACCTGTCTTGGCCAGCTTTCCAGTCCGGCCCGGCGTAGGAGCCGGAGTTGCATCCGACGGCGCAGACGGCTGGGGCGGCTCGGCCGGAGGCGAGGTGATCGAGGGCTCGGACGGCTGCACAGGGGGCGGCGTTACCGAGGGATGAGACGGCAGGGACGGCTCCGCTGGGGGCGGCGTTACCGTGGGCTGGTCCGGCGTTAAAGCGTCGGGCGGGGTAGGCGTCACGTTAGGAGTAGGCGTCACACTCACCGACGGCAAACCACTAGGCGTCACACTCACCTGCGGCGAAGGCGAAACACTCACCGACGGCAAACCACTAGGAGTAGGCGTGGCGATCGGGGCGGTCTCCTTGGCGTTGACGATTTCACCGACGGTCACCTGACCACCGTTCTGCCTGACCCTTACCGCGATCTGCGCAGTGTTTAGCTTGTAGCCGGCGGGAGCCTTCACCTCTACTAGCTGGTACTTGCCCCAGGGGACCGCACGGAAGGTCACGGAACCGTCTTCCAAAGAGGTGGCACTACCTAGAACCTTGCCGTCCTGACGCAATTCAAAGACTGCGCCTGCCAGCGCCGCCCCATCCTCTGACTTCTTGACCGCGACTACGTCCGCTCGTTTCACCGCATTTGGCACGCTGCCGACGTCCATGCTCTGGCCTTGCGACGAAATGCGCACGGTCGCCTTATAGGTGTCGTCGAGGACATAGTTCTCTAGTGCGGAGACCTCCACCAGTTCGTAGGTCCCGTAGCGCACGCCGGAGAAGGTCGCCACACCGTCAGCTGCGGTGGTGGCTCGGTAGACGTTGACTCCACCCTGACGCAGCGCGAACACTACCCCGGCTAGCTTCTTTGCTGCGTTGTCGGCGTCAACCTTGGTAACCGTGACCGTCCCGGTGATCGGGGTGTTCTCCCACTCACCTACCTCCACGGTCTGGCCCTGGGTCT
>JAUMWR010000045.1:0-12103 GCA_030529545.1 Buchananella hordeovulneris | reverse complement strand
GCAACACCGAGACCATGTCAGCCGCATCAACCTTCGTCAACACCACCGCCCCAGTAATCACCTGGTTTACAAAGGGCGCCGGACGCAGGTCGACAATGTGAGCGTTGCTCCCCAGCGTGACGCGCTCGCTACGGTCGCTCACTACGTAACCGATCGGCGCGGAGATCTCCCGTACCTGGTATTCTCCGAAGCTCACGTCAGGGAAGCGGACCGTTCCGTCCTGACCAGAGATCGCCGTGTGGGCCGGGCTGGCGTCGGGACCGGACTCGGGCACAACGAACAATCCAAAACTAGCGCCGGGCAGGGCGCTGCCGGCCGCGTCCGTCTTCATCAACAGCACCTCGCCGGAAGAACGGCGGTTCTCCACGGTCCGCGTAATAAGTGTGCTGTCTGTATTAACCACCACGTCGAAGGGGCTGCCAACCGAGTAACCGACCGGTGCGGTCGCCTCTACGACGCTGTACTCGCCGGCGGGTAGTCCGTAGAAGTTCGTGATGCCGTCGGGGCCAGTCGGCTCCGAAACCTGCACGACTTCGCTTCCCTGCCGTAGCTCAAACACGGCGCCGGGCAGAGTGTTATTCCGGTCGTCTGCGTCCACCTTCGTGATTTGAATCTGGGAACCCATCCGGCGGTTGGTAACTCTCAGGGCGCCGTCCTGCTGATCGGACGGGTAAGGCGCGCGCTGCGAGAGGTAGAGGTCGATCGGGTCGATGGGGGAAAAGCCCGGCAACGGCTCCGTCTCGTAGATCTCGTACTCGCCAAACTCCAGGTTCTCGAAAGTCAGATTTCCAGCTGAGTCGGTCTTGCCCACCCAGTGCTCGGTGCTCGGGTCAAACGGGTTGGGTAGCGGCTTCGGCTGAGGCTTCGGGAGAGGCTTCGGCAGAGGGACCGCCTGCGCCGGATTCACAAGCCGCCCCACGGAGGAATCCGCCAGGGCGGTGAGAATGGGAAGACGCACCGCGCCGATCGGGGGGCGGCGACGAATCTCGAAGCTCACTCCAGGCAGCGGGTTGCCGTGGTCGTCCACCTTTTGGATGGTCAGGTTCCGCTTGCCCGGAATCACGCCAAAGTCACGCCGCGCTTCCTTGTTGCCGGGCGAGAGCGTGAAAACGTCGGAGCTTGCGAAGTTGCCGTCCACGGACTCGACCTGGGATACGGTGCCCGAATTCGCCTGGCCCTTGGGGCTGAACCTCTCCTCCTCCGCTTTCACCGTGACCACCTTGTACTGGCCACGTTTGTCTACGGCGAAGGAGTAGTCGCCGAACAGCGTGTAGACAGGGCGAACTTCTGCCCCCTGGGCATCCCTGGCCGGGGTGCCATCGGCGTTCTTCAGGTAGACGACGCTGGACTCTTTCCCACGTTCCAAACCGTTTTCGATGCCGTCTTCATTGCTGTCAGTGAACACTCGGCCCGCCACGTAGTACCTGTCCGTATTCACGCGGGCATCGTTCGTATCAAAGAACTTCCCGTCCCCAAGCCCAACCACGATGGAATTGACCGCGCTCTTGGCGTTGACCCAGGACAGCGTGAGACCGGTGGAAGAAACCTCGTGCTTGGAGATCAGATGCGCGGTGTAGCCTGGCTCCAGAGTCTGCCCGTCCTTCAGGACCGCCTTGGTCATCCGGACATCCGCCCATTTCGCCTCCCCAGTGGCCACCCGCTGAGCCAAGTCCTGCTCAGAGAGCCAAGTGGCGCCAACAACGGAGGAAAGGCTGGCCCCCTGCTCGTCGAGGGAGTAGAAGAGGTCGAACTTCCGCAGTATCTCAGCATTTTGTGGCAACTCGCTGAGGGGCCCCACCAGGGGCGTAGTGAACGCGGAGTGTTCCTCAAGGGACGGGGGCGCCCCGTACCCGTCCACCCGCCACCAGGTACGCGGCGCGTAGCGGCCGTGCGCGTCCGGGACTATTGCGTGATCGCGCAAGTGCGGGAAGACGTCGATGAACTGGACTCCGGAAACCGGGGCGTCGCTACCGTTGGACACCGACTGTCGCCAATAGAAGGAGTCACCGCGATCCACTGTCGGAGAGTCCACGAACCAGTCGGTGCCGTCTACGGATACCTCGGTTTGGCCACTCAGCTCCTTGGCGGGGATGAGGTTGATGGTGTGCCGATTGGTGAGGAACTCCTCTGTGGTGTTCCCGTCCTTGTCGAGGTCTAGTGCGTCTACATAGCGGTGGCCGCCGTCCACCGCGCGGACTTCGCGCTCGCCGTTGTTGGTCCAAACCGAGAAGGCCTCGATCACGTTCTCGCCCGCCTTGGCCACGCCGGTGCCGCGCAGGTAGTAGTGGAGGGACAACGTGGCGTCGGGGTTGGCGTCAGACTTGACCAATCGGTCATAGCCCAGGTCAACAATGAGGGCGCTGCGGCCATCGCCCACGTAGTTGGGGTAAACGTGGGCGGTGTAGCTGTCCTTGGACTGGGTGTGGTTGTTGAACTTGACGTCCCAGAGTCGATCGAACTCCACTCCCGGCGGGAGCAAGACGATATGGCGCAGGCGGTCTACGGTGCCCTCGCCGGGGGCCCACTTGCCGACGGCAGCTAGGTGGTCAGTGAACAGGTAGAGCATCTTGCAACTGCTGATCGGGCTCTCGCCGGGCACGAAACCGGGACACTGCTCGTTGACGCGGGCCTCGAAACGGGTTTCCCCACCCAGGTCCAGCTTGGGCTCGGGCAGCTTCACCGTGACGGTCGCGGTCACGGTGTTGGAACTGACAGGGATACCGCTAGCCACGTGCGAGGTGCTTAGCGTGGCGCTGTTGCTGTACTCCTGGGGCTCACCGTATGCCTTGGCAACCCACATCGAGTTCTCCTCCGCCGTGAAGTTGGTGCCCACGGTGGTGGTGTATCCAACCCCGTTCATGGGCAGCCCTGCGGGGAACTCCAGCTTGAGGGAATTAAAGACCCTGTTCGGGTCGTCGATCGTCACCTTGGTGCCGATGTCGAGGTCGCGACCGATTTGCACGCGCAGCCCATCAGCGCGCACGCCATAGAGCACGTTGCTGGCGTCATTGAACGCATCTTCGGCCATCCGGTCCTGGTTGCCGGGGGCACTGAGCTTGTATCCGCCCGTCACCTCGAAGGTGGCATAGCGCAGGCGCGAGTCCAGGGCGTGGTCGGTGAGGGCGCGGGCCGTGAGCGAGTCGTCGCTCAGGCTCCAGTCGAGCTTGTACTCGATGAGGCCAGGCATCCCCGATGCCGCCGCTCCTCCCTCTGGCCAGAGGAGACCGTGGCCGTACACCATACTGGGCGTCTTCGCGGCTTTTTCCACCTGCGGCTGGGCAGTGATGTCCGCATCGGAGGCACGGAACTCGACCCACCCGCTGTCGGTGCCTACCTTCGTCTGCCCCGAGTCCCTATGAGTGACGTAGGCGGTGGCGACGTTCTGGTGAAGCACGGGGGAGCCGTCCTCGGTCTTGACCGGGACGTCTTTGTAGAGCAGGTGAATCTGCTGGAACAAGCCGCGACCATCGGCGTTGCTGGGCCCCCACTGTGCTGTGAAGACCGCCTTGTCTCCTTCCATACTCCAGCCGGCCTGGAGTGACTCCGGTGCGAGCTCTACGCCCTCCGCCAGGGTGTCCTCCAGTCGAACCGAGGTGGGGGAATACTCTCCCACGCCAACAGGTGCCCCGAGAGACGGGTCCGGGAAGACGTGCAGGTCGTAGGTCACCTTGACGCCCTCGGCGGGGGTGCGGGTGGCTGCAGCCGCATCACCGGCGACGTCGAACACTGCCAGGGACACGCGCTCGCTGCCGTGCCCATCCCCGACAGCCTTGACGGACCCTTCGGAGGCTTCCTTGCTGAACTTGTAGGAGGCGGAAGCGTTAGCTACGAAGGTCGCGGTGGCCGATTCCTTGACCTCGTAGTTGTCCGCCACCAGTTCGAGGGTGGGGGAGACCGGCGTGCCTGCCGGGGTGATGCCGTTCTTGAATTGCAGGCTGAAGGGAGCGTTTAGCGTCGTGCCGTTTGAGATCTCGCCCACCCAGTACTCGACGAACCACTTCTCGCTGTCCTCGCCTCTGGTCAGGTAGATTCCCGGGATCTCCTCGAAGACTGGTTCCTCTAGGAACGGGAGCACCTTGGGCACAGAGAGGAGAAAGTGAGCCTCTGACGTGGGTGTTGCCAGTCCGCTTACGCTCGCCGTCGCCACTGCCTCGATTCGCTCCCCGCTCCAGTACGTGAGCTTGGGCTCGTCCTCGTCCTCGAGGGCGGCCTGGGTGGTGATCTTTAGGCCGTAATTCTCTGCGGCGGCGGAAACCGCCTTGGCCGCAAAGGGAATGAATGCCATCTGCGTAACGAGGATGATGGCTAGCGCAAGGGCTAGCCATATTCCGCGCGCGGGCAGAGTCCTGCTAATTGAGTTCTTCATGTGCTTTTGTCCTCAGCACGTGGGAGGGAATGAGGGAACCTGACAACACGACAGCGCGTTGCCGCCATCAGCATAAGCAAAACTACTGTCGAATGATAGTTAGCGCCTAAGGGGCGGAGTCGCCAGGCCGGATGGGAAATTCTTCTTCTCGCCCTACTTCTGGATATGGGTCGGGGTCCAGCACCGCGTCCCTTCGATGCTGGACCCCTTATCCCCTCTTGAAGTTCGGGCCCACTCCGGGGAGCCTCCGCGAACTCCAAGTCTTTGCTCCAAGGCGACGCCTACCTACTGCGCGCGTTGGAAAGATCTTGACAGGTCTCGATCACTTTTGATCACTTGACGTTGACTACGAATGTAGTGGACCTTGCCCAGAGGTGGTACATACCAATCATGTTGCCCTGCCCACACTCTGGACCCGTCCCACCTTGCAGCTGTACTCCCAGGGGGTATGCTAAAGAGCATAATCACACCGCTCTGTAGCGCACGGTAGAGGCCCGTCAGACTCGCCGCGCCCCAAGATCTAACTTTCATTCTCCCGATTGGAGCGCGATGGCGAGCTACTCGGCTCACAAATCCGCCCTGCAGGCCCGGCTGCGCCGCATCGAGGGGCAGGTGCGAGGGTTACAACGCCTCATCGACGAGGACACGTACTGCATCGACGTGCTGACGCAGATTTCCGCGACCACAAAAGCCCTGCAATCTGTTGCCAACTCCCTCCTGGCGGACCACATGAACCATTGCATTATTCAGGCCGCGCAGTCCTCCCGCGCCGAGGGGGAGGAAAAGATCGAAGAGGTAATGACCGCACTTAACCGTTTCATTCGAACCTAGCCCCTCAAGCAAGAAGGAGAATTCCCGTGAGCATTGACCCCGCCCCCTTTGACCGCACTATTGAGATCGACGTGACCGGAATGACCTGCGGACACTGCGTGAGCCACGTCACCGACGAACTCAATCAGCTCCCCCAGGTAACCAACGTCTCCGTGCTGCTCCGCAAAGACTCCGCCTCGACCGTCACCGTGGTGGTGAACGCGCCGGTGGAGGACGCCGCACTGAACGCCGCCATCGACGAGGCCGGGTACGACGTCGCCGCCATCCGCCGCGACGCAGAGTAACCGGCCCCGATCGACACGGCGAGGGGAGGAACGTGGCAAGCGCGGAACGCGTCTATGACCTCGAAGTGGAGGGCATGACCTGCGCATCGTGCGTCAACCGCGTGGAGCGCAAGCTCAACAAGTTGGAGGGCGTGACCGCATCCGTCAATCTGGCCACGGAACGCGCCCACGTGACGGTGGAGGACCCGGCGGTGAGCATTGAGGACCTGCTCCAGGCCGTGAAAGCTGCCGGCTACTCCGCCCGGCTGCACCTCCAGGCGGCCACCTTGCAGGAGTGGGTGGCCGACGTCCCCCTCACCACTACGCCGGGGAGGGCACAGCGCGAGCAGGCCGCTCCGGCGCAGCCATCGTTCACTGCTCTCGCACCTCGAGAGACGCAGATCGCGGACCGGCAACAAGACCTGGCCCGGCGCCTCGTAGTCTGCGCGCTGCTAGGCACTCCGGTGCTGGCGTTATCCATGACTCCCGCCCTGCAGTTTCCGGGCTGGCAGTGGCTGGTCGCCCCCTTGTCGCTTGTGGTCGGCGTTTGGGGGGCCTGGCCATTCCACACGGCGGCGCTGCGGGCGGCCCGCCACGGCGGTTCCACCATGGACACGCTGGTGTCTTTGGGCGTTGTCGCTTCACTGGCCTGGTCCACGTGGGCACTACTGTGGGGCGGGGCCGGGCACATCGGCATGAAGATGGAGATGTCGCTGCTGCCGCGCGCCGCCACGCATCAGATGGCCGAGCTCTACTTTGAGGGGGCAGTAGCGATCGTCGTCTTCCTCCTCCTGGGGCGTTACCTGGAGGCTCGCAGCAAGCGACGAGCGGGGGACGCTTTGCGTGCCCTGCTGGAACTGGGCGCCAAAGAGGTGGACAAGGTAGTTGACCTGTCCACCCGGCAGACGGTGCGCGTGCCGGTAGAGCAGCTACAGGTGGGCGACCACTTCACGGTGCGGCCAGGCGAAAAGGTGGCCACCGACGGAGTAGTCATCGAGGGGATCTCCGCGTTGGATGAGTCCCTGCTCACCGGAGAGCCCGTGCCCGTGGACGTGCAGGCAGGCAGCCGCGTTACCGGCGCCACCCTGAACACCTCGGGCTTCCTGCTGGTTCGGGCCAGCGCCATTGGGGAGGACACCGCCCTGGCGCAGATCCGTTCGCTGGTGACCAATGCGATGGCCGGCAAGGCCCCGGTGCAGCGCCTGGCGGACCAGGTTTCCGCTGTGTTCGTGCCGGTGGTGATCTCGCTGAGCCTGCTGACCCTGGCCGCCTGGTGGGCGTGGGGCCCCTCCCACACGGCTGCGTTCACCGCTGCGGTGTCGGTGTTGATCATCGCCTGCCCCTGCGCTCTTGGTTTGGCCACACCCACCGCGCTGATGGTGGGCACCTCCACCGCCGCTCGTCACGGCATCCTCATCAAGGGACCGGAGATCCTAGAGTCCACCCGGGCGGTGGATACCTTGGTGCTGGACAAGACCGGCACGCTCACCCAGGCGCGCATGAGCGTACAGGGGGCGGTGCTGCGCCGGTCCGAGTCTGCCCTCCTGCCGGTCCCCACTTCCTCAGAGTGGGACTCCGACTTGGCGGAGGTGCTGCGCTTGGCAGGCGCGGTGGAGGCCGGCTCCGAGCACCCGATAGCCGCCGCTATCGCACAGGCTGGCCGCCTGGTCAGCGCCGTCCCCTTGCCACCTGTAGCCTCCTTCGCATCCAGCGCCGGTTACGGCGTGCGCGGCAAAGTGCAGGGGCACGAAGTAGCAGTTGGACGCCTGGCCTGGGTGGAGCAACAGCTGGGCAGCACCTCGCAGGCGTGGGAGGAGCGCGAGCGCGCGCTGGCCGCCGACGGCGCCACCGTAGTAGCCGTCGGCGTGGGCCCCGACCGGCGCGCCCTGCTGGTATTGCGGGACCCGGTCAAACCGGAGGCTGCCCAAGCGGTGGCAGCACTAAAGGAGCTGGGCCTAACCCCGTGGCTGGTCACCGGCGACAACCTGGCCAGTGCGCGCCAGGTGGCCACCCAGATGGGCATCGAAAACGTGCGGGCCGAGGTGCTACCTGCAGACAAGCTGGCCCTGATCGAGCAGCTGCAGGCGCAGGGTGCCGTAGTGGCGATGGTGGGAGATGGCGTCAACGACGCCGCCGCCCTGGCTGCCGCTGGCCGCCGCGGGCTGGGCATTGCACTCGGTACCGGCACCGACGTCGCTATCGCGGCCGCAGACGTGACGCTGGTGCGCAGCGATCTCCTGGCTGTCCCCGCAGCCATCCGGCTTTCACGCGCCACCCTGAACACCATCAAGCAAAACCTCTTCTGGGCATTTGCCTACAACGTTGCCGCGCTGCCGCTGGCTGCCCTCGGCTGGCTCAATCCCATGATCGCAGCACTGGCTATGGCGTTTTCTTCCGTGCTCGTAGTCAGCAACTCCCTGCGGCTACGCACTGTCCTACCTAAACCTGCCCGAAAGCGAAAGGCAGTCTCAATCGCCCCAATCGCTTCCAAGAATCATGCTCATCTATAAGAATCTTCCTACTGCAGCCACTGGTTCAGTAGAATCCTCCGGAAATAGGACGCCTCAGTAACCCCGACCAACTTTGTGAAGGATCCGCCTACTAGGCAAACACGACTATTTGTCGGTCTTCCCTCTGATCGAAAGGGATTCGGTGAACAGCAACGCCACCGACCACTCGCTCGCCGAGCAAACAGGCTCCCCGGCCGTCGGCCAGGGGGGAGAAACTCACGTGCCTACGGCCAAGTCGTTGTGCATCGACATGGGTGGCTACTGGACCGCGATTAACCTGACAAGTTCCACCGCAGACCTGGTCAAGCAGGTTACAGAGCTCTCCTCCACTCATTTCCCGGAGAGCGAGCGCGCCCGCAAATGGATGGGCGAAATCGTGGAGCAGGCCCGCCTTAACGACGGACGGGTGATGGCCTTCCTGTTCTCCTGCGCCAAGACCCCGGATTCGCTCCCTGCCAGGATTCCCATTGCCGCCACCAGCTTTTGGCACCACCTCTCCGCCCCGGGCCACCCGGTGCGGATCGGCTCGGTGATCCGCAGCATCGAGTCCACCGCCCAGCCCGGCGACGAGCTGGAGGAGATCCAGGTTTCCAAGGCCCGCGGCATCTGCCGCGTGCGCGTGGGGCAGGGACAGTGCGACGAGGACAGCGAGCTCATCGACATCCTGTGCGTGGACTACTGGATTGGTGCCCCGGGCAGCGACGCGATCGTGCACCTGGCCTTCTCCACCCCCTGGGTGGACCACCGTGCGGAGTTCGTCGACTACGTCAAGCACATCCTGGCCAACGCCACCTGGAAGTTCGTGGACACCAGTGACGAGCCGGGCTCTACCTCGCCCTGCCAGCCGGACCTGAGCGAAGAGGAATTCGACCTGCAGTTCCCGGAGATGGCCTGCGTCGAGGATGACGTCACGACGTGCCTAGACCCCATCGAGCAGGAGTGCCTGGACCCGTGGTGGGCCACCCTGACCACCAACATGGCCCAGATCGTCACGCTGGTCTCCGAGTGGACCCAGACCCAATCCGGAGTGCTGCTCACGTGCTCTGATCCGAGCCACGCCCAGCAGTAAAACTCCTCCCAGCGAACCATTTTTCGCGCCACCGGGCCCCGCAGTCATCGACTGCGGGGCCCGGCTCCGTAAACTCACCCTATGACTGAGGAACCAGAGGACAAGCAGGCCCAACCAACTGCATCGCCCTCGACCTCAAATCCGGGCGGTGCTGAGCAAAGCGAGCAGGCGGCAACGTCGTCCAAGAAGAAGTGGTGGAAAAACGCCGACCTCTCTGCCGCCCTCCCCCCGGAAATGGAGCAGGAGCCGGACCCGCGCGTGGAGGCCGGCCGCGCCGCCGTGTCCACCGGCACCAGCACCCGCGCCCAGCTCGCTGCGGCCGACTTTGGGCACAGCGCCACCGCCAACTGCCTGGTGATCGACGTGCCCGAGCGGCGCACCCGCAAGGCCACCGACCTGGTATCCATGGTCCTCAACCTCATCGGCGTGGGCGTGGTGCTCCTGCTGGCGGTAGTCGCCAGCAACATCACCCACGGCGTCACCCAGGACGTACAAAACGCCGTCACCACCGCCATGCGGCAGGTACTCCTGGTGCCCGTGAACGTCGTCGAAGGGCTGCTGACCTTCTTCGCGCCCCTGCTGGTGTTGGCGGAGCTGGTGCTGCGGCGCCGCTACCACGAGACCGCCGTGGCGCTCGTATGCGCCGTACTGGCCGGCGGGACCGGCTTTGCCGTCTCCTACCTGCTGAGCAACTGGGCCCCCGAGGCCCTGGTAACCGGCCTGACGATCACCAACGACGGTGTCTCCGTCGCCTCGATCAACATGGCCCTTACCTCCATCACCGCCGTGCTGGCGGGCGTGGGCAGCCGCGACCGCCTGCCCTCCGTCCGCTGGAGCTGGTACCTGCTGGGCCTGGTCATCGTCCTGTCCGTGGTGCGTGGCGCCCTCACCTTGCCCGGCGCGATCATCACCGTGCTGCTGGGCCGCGTGGTCGGGCACGCGGTGCGCTACGCCCACGGCGTGGACCCCTCCAGCGCCACCAACGCCAAGCTGGTGGAGGCGGTGAGACGCACCGGCATCTCCGTCAACCGGCTTATCCGCCTGGGCGTGGCCAACCCCGCCCTGGCCGAGGCCAACTGGGTGACCACCGGTGCCAACCTGGGCGCCGCCGAGCTGCGTTCGCGCCAATTCCCCTCCGGGGAGGACGACGCCGCTGAGGCCGATCTCCTGTCGCTGGGGGTGGCGCCCGCCCCCTTGATCGACGTTGCCGCGATGCTGGCGGAGATCGAGGAGGGGACCGTGCCGCGCATGCACGTGCCCGCCTCCCGGATCTACGCCGCGTGGGACGACGCCGGCGAACGCACCGACGTGGTGGTGCTGGACGACGACCGCGAGGTCATCTCCATCCTCTCCCACCTGTGGAACCGCCTGCGCCTGCAGGGGCTGCGCACCACCCCCGCCGTCACGCTGACCACGACCGCCAACCACGCCCTGCTCATGGCGCAACAGGCCCGGGAGGCGGGGATCAACACCCACCGCTTTACCGGCGTGACGCCCGCCGAGGATTCCCTGGTGCTGACCGCCAAGCATCCCCCGCAGCTGGTGCCGCTGAGCCAGGCCGGCGCACTGGCCGAGCCCCTGCCCCCCGCCGAGGTTGCCCGTCGCGTCTGGGAGGCCGTGTGCCACGCCCACCACGCCGGCTTGTCCCACCGCTCCCTGGAGGCGGACACCGTGTGGCTGAACGCCGAGGGACAGGTGTGGATCACCGACTGGGACTCCGGCGAGGTGGCCACTAACGACCTGGCCCGCCGCATTGACCTGGCCCAGACGCTGGCGCTGCTCACCAGCCAGTTCGGGCACGAAGTGGCCCTGGAGACCGCTGCGGAGTACCTCAGCGAGGAGCGCCTGACCTCCCTGGCCCCGGTGCTGCAGCGCCTAACCCTGCCACGCACCACCCTGGCCAACACCGGCAAGGAATCTTTGCAGTTGCTGCGCGATGTGCTGGTGAGCCTGATGCCCGCCGGGGAGAGCGCTCCCCCGCCGGTGCAGATCGCCCGGTTCTCCGTGCGCAACCTGGTGATGATCGTGTTCGCGGTCTTCCTGATCTGGGGCGTGCTCGGCTCCATGAACTTCTCCGAGATCGCGGCCACGATGCGCTCGGCCAACCCTTGGTACCTGGGCGCGGCGTTCCTGATGGGAATGTTCTACTTCGTGGGCGGTGGTCTGGCGCTCCAGTCCTTCGCGGTCAAGGCCATCCGACTGTGGGACGCCATCGTGGTCCAGGCGGCCTCCACGATCGTGTCCCTGGTGGCCCCCGCCGGCATGGGCCACGTGGCAGTGAACCTGCGCTTTGTGCTCTCCCGCGGAGAGACGCTGCCGCAGGCCCTAGCCACCGTGGCGCTCTGGCAGACCTCCCAGGTCTCCGTCACGCTCGTATTCCTGGCCATCCTGGGCTTCGCCTCCGGCCAGTACATTGACCTGTCTCTGCCCAGCTCCACGGTCATCTACGCCACTGCGGGCACCCTGGCGGTCCTGGTGCTCCTGCTGCTCCTGAAGCCCGTGCGCGCGTGGCTGTGGAAGAAGGCCGGGCCCACCCTGAAGCAGATCTGGCCCCGCCTGGTGTGGATGGCTGGCAACCCCATGCGCCTGGCGCGCGGCGTGAGCGGCAACCTGCTGCTCACCCTGGGCTTCGTCCTCACCCTGGAGCTGGTGCTCAGGGCCTTCGACCAGGATCTGCCCTTTGCGACGGTGGCGATCACCTACCTGGCCTCCAACGCGGTGGGCTCCCTGATCCCCGCCCCGGGTGGAATCGGCCCCGTGGAGGCGGCCCTGACCGGTGGTCTGTCCCTGGCGGGCGTGCCCGCAGGTGCCGCGTTCTCCGTGGCCCTCATGTTCCGCCTGGTCACCATGTGGGCGCCCTGCCCGCTGGGCTGGGTGGCCCTGAAGTACTCCGAGAAGCGCGGCCTGCTCTAGGCGCTCCTGTAGGGCCCTGGGGCGCTCTGGCGGGCCCGTAGGAGGCTTTGGGACGGCGCCTCGGTGAGGACCCGACAGCGGCTGTGTGTGTCCGTAAAACCGCTGGTGGGGAGCGCTTCGTTGTGAAGTGCTCCCCACCAGTGTGTGTGGG
>JAUMWR010000044.1:10274-17493 GCA_030529545.1 Buchananella hordeovulneris | reverse complement strand
GCCGGCTGGGGCGAGTTCGTCGCCGAGTAACCGCCGTTCAAAGTCGTGCTGGGGGGGCCGCCGGGTGGTGGCCCCCCAGTTCTGTGTTTGCGGGAGGGGCGGGTTCGTGGATACAGCCCCGTGGGCGCCGGTGTGACGCACCCTGCCGGTGGTGTCCCTCTCTATGTGGAGGTACAGCCCCGTGGGCGCCGGTGTGGCGCACCCTGCCGGTGGTGTCCCCCTCTATGTGGAGGTACAGCCCCGTGGGCGCCGGTGTGGCGCGGCAAGCAAGCGCTTGTGAGTGCCGAGGGGCACCGGCGTGACTGGGCGGGCTAGATGACTAGGGCGATGCGGTCTGCCAGCCCCACGCCGATGGCGGCGGCGAGCAGTGCGTAGAAGCCCACCACGAGCAGCCAGCGGTTGAGCAGCAGGAAGCGGGCCAGCCCGGCCGGCAGCGGCAGGTGCCCGCCCTGCGCGGCGCGCGCCCACGTGTGCACGGCGAAGGGAACGCTAGCCAGCCAGATCAGGGAGCACCACGGGCACAGCGTGTGGAAGACGGAGATGGTGGCGTGGGCAAAGAAAGCCACGAAGCCAAGGCAGGCCAGGCCCGCCAGGCTCAGGAGCCGCCACAGCAGGCGCGGCAGGCTGCCCCCGCTAAGCAGCACCAGGGCCAGGGCCAGGAGCCCGGCAAAAAACGCGGTGCCCACCACGGAGTTGGGGATCCCAAACAGCAGGTGCGCCTGCGAGCTGGTCAGCGAGGAAGAGCAACCAACCAGGGGGTTGATGTCGCAGATCAGGTGGGCGCCGGGCTCCTTGTAGAAGCGGATCTCGCTGAGGATCAGCTCCACCGAGGCCGCCAGGCCCGCCAGCGCCGCCAGCAGGAGCACTACCCCGTACTCGCGGCCGGGCCAGCTGGTAACGACCTTGTGGTCCCCGTTTTTCGCCAGGGCTTGAACGGACTTAGAGCGTTCCTGCGCCACCTCTACTCCTTTGAAAGCAAGTTCAGTAAGGCCTGCACTGACAAGCTAAACGCTGCCGGGCCCCGGGGCGGGACCAACGCTACCCCGCGAAGTGTTGGCATGGTCACTCTGATCCAGTTTTGCTTCTCCGGGTCAGCCGTGTAAGCTTCCTGTTCGTGCCAAGCGGCACAACGCGCCATTAGCTCAATTGGCAGAGCAGCTGACTCTTAATCAGCGGGTTCGGGGTTCGAGTCCCTGATGGCGCACAGACAGAGAAATCTGTCCCGCGCCATTAGCTCAATTGGCAGAGCAGCTGACTCTTAATCAGCGGGTTCGGGGTTCGAGTCCCTGATGGCGCACCAACAACGCAGCCAAGCGGAGAGCAAATGCTCTCCGCTTTCTTGTTTTCCGGCGCGGATGCACGCGGCGACGACGCCCGGCGAAAACAAAACGGGTTAGCGCCCGCAGCGCTAACCCCCCGCTTTTGTTGGCGTTGGGTAAAACAATTGGCCTGGGGAGCCTCCCCCAGGCCACCAAACTCACCCAACGCCAACAGACTCACCCAACGCCAATGGATTGGCCGGCCCCGCCGGGCGGGAAAAGAGAACGAACACGGCCACCCCGCGCCCCCGCCCACGCGGCCGGCACCGCGGGGCGGGAAAAGTGAAGTGACGCGGCCCCCAAGGGTGCCGCGACACTTCGTGCTGTGCGCGAGGCGGGACTTGAACCCGCACGTCCTAAGACACTGGAACCTAAATCCAGCGCGTCTGCCATTTCGCCACTCGCGCGCGGAACCAAGTCTAACCCGAGCGCCGCCGTGCCCCGAATCCGGGGCCAAGGCTCAGGAAGCGCGCCGGCTGGCCCCGGACAAGGTGGCCTGCCCCAGCACCCGGGTGCCGTCGTAGAGCACCAGGCTCTGGCCGGCGGCGATTCCTCGGGTGAGGTTTTCCAGGAGCACGCAGATCTCGCCGGTTTCGGTGTCCAGCCAGGCCTTGCCGGGCATGGGCTCGCCGTGGGCGCGCACCTGGGCTTGGACGGGAATGGCGTCTGCCTCGGTGACGGGCTGATCCATTTCGTCCGCGAGCCAGATGAGGTTCTCGCCGCGCAGCTCGTTCACGGACAGCATGGTGGCGGGGCCCACCACTACCTCGCCGGTCTCGGGGCGTGTGCCGAGCACGTAGCGGGGCGCGCCGTCGGGCGCGGGGACGGTGAGCCCCAGTCCCTTTCGCTGCCCGACCGTGTAGCGGTAGAAGCCCTCGTGCTGCCCGAGCACGTTGCCGTCGGTGTCGACGATGTTGCCCGGGGCCGCGCCCAGGCGGTCTGCTAGGAAGCCCTGGGTGTTGCCGTCGGCCACGAAGCAGATGTCGTAGGAGTCCGGCTTCTCCCCCACGGTCAGGCCGCGGGCGTCGGCCTCGGCGCGCACCTCGGCCTTGGAGGTGACGTCGCCTAGTGGCATGAGGATCCGGTTGAGGGTGTCGCGCCCGACCACGGCCAGCACGTAGGACTGGTCCTTCACGGGGTCGGCGGCGCGGTGCAGCTCGGGCCCGGCGGGACCCTCGACGATCCGCGCGTAGTGGCCGGTGCACACGGCGTCGAATCCGAGCGCGATGCCGCGCTCGAGCAACGCCTCGAACTTGACGAACTCGTTGCACCGCACGCACGGGTTGGGGGTGCGCCCGGCCCGGTATTCGGAGAGGAAGTCCGCGATCACGGTCTGCTCGAAGCTGTCGGAGAGATCCCACACGTAGTAGGGAATGCCCAGGATGTGGGCGGTGCGGCGGGCGTCGTCGGCGTCCTCGAGGGTGCAGCAGCCGCGCGAGCCGACGCGTGTGGCGGAGGGCGACTTGGAGAGGGCCATGTGGACGCCCACTACCTCGTGGCCCGCGTCGATGGCGCGGGCGGCGGCCACGGCGGAGTCAACTCCGCCCGAAAGCGCTGCTAGAACTCGCAACTGGGCTCCCTTTTCCTCACCCCAACCGCCCCTGGGCGGCTCTCCCCGGCTGGGCGGGGCGGGCTCTTGTACGTCTTTTCCCTGCCTGGCGGCGCCTTCTGCTCTCGAGTGGAGGGCCAGCTTGGCCACCCGATCGCCGAGTGCAGCGACTGGGCCACACCGCGCTGGCCCCCTCCAGGTGGTCCATCAGCAGACGGCCCACCTACGGATTGGCCACCGGACGATGCACACCCGCTGGCCACCACCAAGCGGCAGCCAGCAGCCGCCAGTCAGCAAGCACTATGCAACCAGCACCAGCTCCCTGGCGCCTGGCCGCGCCCGCTCGCGCGAACGGGCAGCGCCCATAAGGCCGTCTCAGAATAGCCGCTCCCCCACCGGCCCGCCTGGGCGGGCCTCACCGCCCCATTGCGGTCCTCCCGATGCTGGCGGTCACCGCCCCGCCTCTCTTCGGAGCCCGTGAACCTACCCCCGCCTGATCCGGCAGCTGCCGACTCGCTTACCACTCTTGCCGCCGACGCCGACACCGACGCCTAAACCGACACCGATGCCAGCCTCACCGCGCAGAGCCGTGGCGCAAGCGCCAATCTTGCCGCTGCACGCACCGGACTCCCCCCACCGGACTCCCCCGCTGCGGGAAACACCGGCCCGCGACTACCTCAACGGCCTGCGGCTACCTCAGCGGGCCGTCCCGAAGGCGCGGGCGGCGGCCACGATCCTGCCCAGCTTGTCGCACAGTGCCTCCACGTCCGCCGCGCTGGTGGCCCAGCCGGTGGAGACGCGCAGGACGCAGCGGGCCTCTTCCTCCGGCACTCCCATGGCGACCAGCACCTGGCTGGGGCCGGAGACCCCGGCGGTGCAGGCGGAGCCGGCGGAAAGGGCGAATCCCTGCATGTCGGCGGCGGCCAGGAGGGCTTCTGAGGCAGCGTCGGGGAAAACCAGGTGCGCGATGTGGGGGCTGCGGGCGGTGCCCTCTGGCAGCGAGGGATACCCGCCGGCAGCAATGGCGGCGGCCTCGATCTGCTGTTGCCAGCCCGCCAGGTTGGCGGCCAGTTCGTCGCTCTCCGCGGTGGCCTGGGTGAGGGCGGCGGCCAGGCTGGCGGCGCCGGGGGTGTCGATGCTGCCAGAGCGCACGGAGTACTGCTGCCCGCCGCCGCGCACGGGGGGCTCCAGGCTGTCGCGCCGGGCTGCCAGCAGTCCCCCGCTGGCGCCGATCTTGTGCCCGGAGAAGGTCAGGGAGTCTGCGTCCCACTGCGCCATATCGATGGGCAGGTGCCCCACGGTCTGAGCGGCGTCCAGGTGCACCCAGTCCAGCTCGATCCCTGCGGCCGCAAGCTCGACGCGGGCGGCCGCGAGCGCGTCGGGGGCCAGCAGCCGGCCGGTCTCGTTGTTGACGGGCGCGAAGGCGAGGAGCACCTCCGGCGCGGCACTTTCCTCGCCCCCAGTGTTCCCTCCTGGAACCCCGGCGCTCCCAGCCACCCGCGCGCGCACGGCGGTCGCGATGGCCGCTCCCCAGCCTCCCTTGGGGGCACCGGTGGCGTCGACGGGCAGGTAGGCGTGCTCCCCGGCGGCGGCGACGGCCCCACGCAGGGAGGGGTGGTCGGTGGCCAGGCACAGGGTGAGCGTGTCCCGCCCGTTCTGGCGTAGCTTGGCGGCGCGGGCTTGGAGTGCCAGGGCGTTGCCCTCGGTGGCGCCGCTGACGAAGAAGATTTCGTGGCGTTTGTGGGCGTTTTTGGTGGCGGTGCGGCGGATACCGAGGGCGGTGGCGATGGCGTCCCGGTGGGTTTCTAGCCGGCCCCGGGCGCCTTGCCCGCCGGCGTGCAGCGCGGAGGCGTTGCCGGGCAGGTCGGTCAGGGCGTCGAGCTCGGCGTTGTAGGCCTGGCGCGCGGCCGGGCGTGGCGGGGCCGTGGCGGCGTAGTCAAGGTAGATCACCGGTGTTTCCTCCTCCCAGCGTGGCGGACCTTATCCCCCTCCAGGGGGAGGGTTTTTAAGCCGATTCCCATTATTCTCCCAGGTAGAGCTCGCTTTGGCCCGGAGGACTGTATGACTGTTTCTGCTTCGTCTAGTTCCCACTCCGGTGTTCTGACGGGGGCGAGCGACGCCTCCATGCCGTCCCTTTTCCGCCGCTTTTGGTGGCTGTTTGTGCTGGGCGCTCTGCTGGTCCTGTCCACGGTTGCTGCCGCTATGCACGCGCTGTACTGGGCGGATCGAGCGCTGCCGGGCACCAGGGTGGCGGGCAAGGATGTGGCTGGGCTGCAGCAGGATGAGATCGCCGCGATTGTGGCTTGGTCAGAGGCGCAGGCGGGTTTGTCCCTAAACGGGGACGTGGACGCGCAGTTCTCTCTGGCGGAGCTGGGCATCGACGTGGACGAGCAGGCCACGGCCGCTGCAGCGCTGGAGCGCTCCGCGGGATTGTGGAACCGCTTCTCGGCTTTGTGGAGCGAGGGAACCAACATTTCTCCGCTTTTGGTGGTGGACGACGCTGCCTTGGCGGCCGCAACGAATGACTTGGTGCCCGCCGCGAGCGCCAAGCCCGTGGACGCCGCCATCAAGGTCTCTGACCAGGGCGAGGTTGAGGTGGTGCCGGGCCGCCCGGGGTTGAAGCTAGACGCCCAGACGGTGGCGCAGGCGGCGCGGCAGGCGGCGACGCAGTTGAAGCTGGCCTCGCTGACGGTCAACTTCACGCAGGTTCCGCCCGCGATCACGGACAAGATCGCCAAGGACGCTGCGGATACCGCCCGGCAGCTGCTGGGCACGGAGGTGGCTCTGGCCGGTGAGGAAGGCAACGTGTCCCCGGACCGGGCCACGCTGGCTTCCTGGTTGAAGATCACCCTGGACGCCAAGGGCTCCCCGGTGCTGGAGGTGAACAGGGACGCGGTTGCCGCCTGGGTGGGCGAGCGTGCCAAGGATTTCACGTGGGACCCCAAGCCGGGCACGCGCAAGGTGCGCGAGGGCGGCGAGGTCATCAGTGTGCAGTCTTACCCGGTGGACGGGCAGAAGGTGACCAACCTGGACGCGGTGGTGGAGCAGATTGTCGCTTCGCTGCGCCAGGGCAAGGCCGTGGTGGCCAAGTTTGAGACCGAGGCCGTGGAGGGCACCTACGAGGACACGGTGGTGCGCCCAGAGCCGGTGGCGCCGGGCACCTCGCTGGCCTATTCCCCCGCCCCGGGCGAGAAGTGGATCGACATCGACCTGTCCAACTATCTGGTGACGGCCTACGAGGGCTCTACCGTGGTGTTTGGCCCGGTCTACATGGTCAGTGGCGCCGACGTGACCCCGACCGTCACGGGCACGTTCCGGGTGTGGGGCAAGTACGCCTCCCAGACCATGCGCGGGGAGAACTACGACGGCACGCCCTACGAGACCCCGGACGTGCCCTGGATTCTCTACTTCCACTCGGGCTACGCCCTGCACGGCGCCTACTGGCGTGACTCCTTTGGCTACGCCGGCCCCTACGGCTCGCACGGCTGCGTCAACCTCAGCGTGGGCAACGCGCAGTGGCTCTACAACTGGGCGCCTGTGGGCACGGTGGTGGTATCCCACTACTGATCCCAGAGCGTGTACCTTCAACCTGAGGAAGTCGGTTTCAACCTGCCGAAATCGCGGTCAGCATCTCGCAAACGCCAAGCTGAAGACGGGAACGCAAAGCTGAGCAAACGCGTAAGTCCCCCCGCGCCGTCGCCGTAACGGTAAGCGCGCCGTTCTGGCCCACTTTGCACGTATTGGAGAGCGGGGAAGAAAGCGGTGCGACCGCAGCCCGGCGGCCCAGTTCACTTTAGCGCCATGAAGACAGCGGCCACCACTGAGACGACGCCCACCAGGATGCCCACATACTGCACGGGAACGAAGAACAGCGTGTGCTGGTTCGTCAGCCGGTGGGAGAGGGCGTCGGTGTGCTGTGAGACCACGTACTCGATCTGTGCGGCGGCCTCCGCAGCGTTGGTGGGGACAGGCACGCCCGGTCCGGCTTGGAAGACGCCCTGCTCGGCGCGTGCATGCAGCGCTTCGCGCAGGTTACTGGCGTAGGCCGCCACCTGGGAGCGCACGCGCAGGACGTTTAGGAAGTGGCCCAGCAGCCAGGTAAGCCCGCCGCCTAGCACGCCCCCCAGGCCCAGGAACACCGGCAGAGAGGGTTGGTCAGTGAAGAGTCGCAAAATACCCAGCGTGATGCCGTATCCCGCCACGACAGATACAAAGGAGGCAATTCCCCAGCCGCGCCAAATGATCATGTGGGAATGATCCCGCGAAACTGGACTTGCCGCAATCACGTATCCGGCGCGCCAAGAGGCGCTCCGCAAAGGAAGGTCACCGCTCCGCAGTCGCAGTCACCGGC
>JAUMWR010000044.1:0-10174 GCA_030529545.1 Buchananella hordeovulneris | reverse complement strand
CACCGGCGCCACCTACTTGCGCAGCTCGGCCAGGATCTGGGGCACTACCTCGAAGAGGTCGCCCACCACAGTCAGGTCAGCGATCTGGGTGATCGGGGCGTCGTCCTCGTCAACGATCGCCACGATGGTGCCGGCGGAGGCCATGCCGCTGGTGTGGTGGATGGCGCCGGAAACGCCCGCACCGATGTAGAGGCGCGGGGCCACGGAGACGCCGGTCTGGCCAATCTGCAGCGAGCGGTCCACCCAGCCCTCGTCGGTGGCCACGCGGGTGGCGCCCACGGCGCCGCCCAGCACCCCGGCCAGCTCCTCCAGCAGGGAGAAGTCACCGCCAGTGCCACGCCCGCCGCACACCACGGTCTGGGCCTCGGCCAGCGGGATCTGGCCGGCCACGCCGGTGTGGGCGGAGGACTCGACCGTGACGGCCTGGGCCTCGGCGGAGTACTCCACCGGCACAGCCACCACGACCGGCTCCAGGGGAGCGGCCAGCGGCTCGGCCTGCACAGAGGAGGGGCGCACGGCCACAATCGGCGTGCCGCGGGTGACGCGGTAGGAGGTGGTCCAGGTGCCGTTCAGCACGGACTTGGTGGCCACCAGCTCGCCGCCGTCCACCTCCAGCCGCGTGGCGTCCACGACCGCGCCGGAGGCCCGGGAGACTGCCAGGCGCGCGGCAACTTCCTTGCCGCGGAAGTTGGAGACCAGCAGCACCGCAGCGGGCTCACCCTCGCCCTCGTTGCTGCCCACTCCAGCGTGGCGGATGCAGGCCTGCACCGCGTCGGCCACGACGGCCGGCACGCGCGGGGAGCGGCCGGTCAGGTCCGGGGTGTAGACGACGCTCGCGCCGTACTTGCCGAGCGCTGGCGTGTCGGGGGCGTCGTTCAGGGCCACGGCCACCACGTCACCGCTGGTCAGCGAGCGCGCCAGGGTGAGCAGCTCGGCGGACGGGGTGGTCAGGACGTAGCCGCTCTGGGCGTCGCCCACGTGGTCAACGACCACCAGCAGGGTCTCTCGTAGCATTTCAGCGCTCCATTCCGGCCAACAGGCCACGCTCAGCCAAGAACTCGACCACCTGGCGGCCCGCCTCGGGGCCCGCCTGGATGACCTGGCCGCCGCCGCGAGCGTCGGCCATCTCCTCCCACAGCCAGCCGGTGGAGGCGCCCGCGATGCCAACCTCGGCCTCGTCCAGGCCCAGGTCCGCCAAGCAGACCTCGTCCAGCGGCTTCTTGCGCGCGGCCTTCAGCGCCGCGAAGTTCGGGTAGCGCGGCTCGTTGAGCTGGTCGGTCACGCTCACCACGGCCGGCAGTGGTGTGGAGAGCACGTCGGCAAAACCGTCGGCCACCCGCTTGATGCGCACGCGTCCGTCGGCCACGGCCAGCTCGCTGGCCAGGGTCAGGCAGGGCATGCCCAGCAGGGAGGCGACGGCGCCCGGCACCATCGAGGTCATGCCGTCTAGCGACGTCATGCCGCTGATCACCAGGTCCACGTCCCCGATGGAGCGGATCGCTGCGGCCAGCACGCGCGCGGTGCCCACCACGTCGGAGCCCGCCACGGCGTCGTCGCACACGTGCAAGGCGCGGTCGGCGCCGCGCTGCAAGGCGGCCATCAGACCGTCGGCGGCATCCTCCGGGCCCATCGTCAGCGCAACGACCTCGCCCCCGGATTCCTCCGCCAACTGGACGGCGGCCTCCACGGCGTTCTCATCCAGTTCGTTCAGAACGTCGTCCTCACCCCGCACCAGGGTGCCGTCCTCCAGACGGCGCTCGGACTGCAAATCCGGCACATGCTTGACCAGTACAACGATTTTCATCCCTCCACCATGCCACAAATCCGCGCTCCTGCCGTCACTCGCCGCGCTCACTAAGCCGGGGGCGATTACCTGACCGAGGCGACGCAATCGTCTTGGCTGCCCTCCGTGTTGTTCAATATCGGGCGTGGATTACGTAGCCCGATTGAACAGCCCCCTCGCTGGACCAGCCCAAGTACCCACCCGCCTCGGCGCGCACCTGACCGGTTCTGGCGCCGATTTTGCCGTGGTCGCAACCCGCGCCAGCGCGGTGGAACTCTGCCTGGTCAACATCAACAGCAGCGGGCAGCGCTCCGAAACCCGCATCCGTCTGCGCGGCCCGGTCAACGGCATCTGGCACGGCCACGTCCCCGGCGTGCGCGCCGGCCAGTGCTACGGCTACCGCATCCACGGCCCCTGGGACCCGGCCAAGGGACTGCTGCACAACCCCGCCAAGCTGATGCTGGACCCGTACGCGCGCGGCGTGGAGGGCACCGTCGTGGCCCGCCCGGAGCTGAACATCGGCAACGCGGGCGAGCTGTGCCCCATCGATTCCCTGCCCTTCGCCCCGCTGGGCGTCATCACCACCCCTACCAGGGGCGTGGCCCCCAACCCGCGCACCAGCTGGCAGGACACGGTCATCTACGAGGCGCACGTGGTGGGACTGACCAAGCTCCTGCCGGGCGTCCCCCCGGACCTGCGCGGCACCTACGCGGGCGTGGCCCACCCGGCCACCGTGGCCCACCTGAAGTCGCTGGGCGTCACCGCGATCGAGCTGCTGCCCATCCACGCCAAGATGGATGAGCGGTTCCTCACCGAGCGCGGGCTGAGCAACTACTGGGGCTACTCCACGCTCTCCTTCTTCTCCCCCGAGCCGTCCTACGCCACTGCTAACTCGCGGGCCCGGGGTGCCCAGGGGGTTATCGACGAGGTCAAGGGAATGGTCTCCCTCCTCCACGACGCCGGCATCGAGGTGCTCCTGGACGTCGTCTACAACCACACCTGCGAGGGCGGCGACGAGCTGGCCGTCTCCTGGCGCGGCATCGACAACACCGGCTACTACGCCCACGACGGCGGCAGCCCCGCCCAGTTAGCGGACTTCACGGGCTGCGGTAACTCCCTGGACTTCCGCCGCACCCGCGTGGTCCAGATGGTCCTGGATTCTCTGCGCTACTGGGCGACGGAGATCGGCATCGACGGCTACCGTTACGACCTGGCCGTGACCCTGGGCCGCAGCCTGGGCGAGTTCTCCCCCCGCCACGCTTTCTTCGTGGCGCTAGCCACGGACCCGGTGCTCTCCAGCCTCAAGCACATCTCCGAGCCGTGGGACCTGGGCCCGGGCGGTTGGCGCACCGGCCAGTTCCCCATCCCGTTCGCGGATTGGAACGACCGCTTCCGGGACACCGTGCGCCAGTTCTGGGTGGCCGACGCCCGCTCGCAGTCGCAGGGCTACGGCGGCGCCGGCCTGGCCGACCTGGCCACGCGCCTGACCGGTAGCGCAGACCTCTTTGCGCACGGCCAGCTCATTGGCGGGCGTGGCCCGTTGGCCAGCGTCAACTACGTGACGGCCCACGACGGCTTCACGATGCACGACCTGGTCTCCTACGACCGCAAGCACAACCTGGCCAACCTGGAGGACAACCGGGACGGTACGGAGAACAACCGCTCCTGGAACTTTGGCCACGAGGGCGAGATCGACGCGAAGGCCGCCGGGGCGGGCTTGGAGAGCGTGTCGATCATGCGGCTGCGCAGCCACCGCAACCTGCTGGGCACGCTCCTGCTGAGCGCGGGCGTGCCGATGATGGTGGCGGGCGACGAGTTTGGCCGCTCCCAGCGGGGCAACAACAACGCCTACTGCCAGGATTCGCCGATCTCGTGGATCGACTGGCAGCTCTCCCCCTCGCAGGAGAAGCTGCTGCAGACCACCCGCTACCTGCTCCGGTTGCGCCGCGAGCACCCGGTGCTGCGCCCCAGCGCCTTCGCGGCGGCCATCCCGCTGGAGATTGATGGGCAGCGCGATGAGATCGTGGACACCGCCTGGTACGGCGCCGACGGCAACGAGCTGCCCGGCGCGGACTGGCACGACCCGGACGCCCGCGTGATCTCCATGCTGCGCTCAGGCTGGGCGTGGGGCGGGCGCGACGCCCTCCTGGTCATCAACGGCAGCCTGGACGCGGTGGACGTCGTCCTGCCCGAGGGGCGCGGCATGTCCTACGAGCTGCTGTGGAACTCCGCCTGGCCCGCTCCCGACAGCGACGAGTGCCTGGTCTTCGAGCCCGGTGACGAGGTGAGCATGGAGGGGCTGACCATGCAGCTCTACGTGACGACTTCGGTGGCGCGCGTGGCCCTCGAGAACTAGGCGGCGCCTCCCTCGCTGCCCTTTGTTGGCCGACGCTCCTCCTCCCGCCCGGCCCGGCAAGTACCTGCCCTCCACATGCTCTCCCCCGCTCGGCAACATCCTGCGGGCGGCCCGCTCCGGCCGCCGGGAGGCGGAAGCCCAGCGGCGATGCGAGCCCAGCGGACGGAACCGGCCGAACTGAGGGCGGGCGACGGCAGGGCGGCGCCGGCGGGAACGTCGGCCATGCCACTAAGGTGAGGAAAGATGGGCCCGGCAAGGCGGACTAAAATGCCCTGCATGACTGAAATCGATGCCACCACGGAGGAGCGCCTGGAGCGCTCGACGGACGCCGCGTCGCTGGAGCGCAGCCGGGCCCGCAGCCTGGAGATCGAGGCGGAGATCGCCGCCGATCCCTCGCGCTTCCGTGTGCTGACCGGCGACCGTCCCACCGGCCACCTGCACCTGGGCCACTACTTTGGCACCATCGCCAACCGGGTGCGCCTGCAGAACGCGGGCGTGGAGACGTGGGTGCTCGTGGCCGACTACCAGGTCATCACCGACCGGGACAGCGTGGGTGAGCTGCGCGAGCGCGTCCTGTCCCTGGTCACCGACTACCTGGCGGTGGGCATCGACCCGGGCAAGTCCACCATCTTTGCGCACTCGCAGGTGGCGGCCCTCAACCAGCTCATGCTGCCCTTTCTCTCGCTGGTCACGGAGTCCGAGCTGCACCGCAACCCCACCGTGAAGGCGGAGCAGGAGGCCACCGGCGGGCGCGCTCTGTCCGGCCTCATGCTCACCTACCCGGTGCACCAGGCTGCGGACATCCTGTTCTGCAACGCCAACCTGGTGCCGGTGGGCAAGGACCAGCTCCCGCACCTGGAGCAGGCCCGCGTGATCGCCCAGCGCTTCGACAAGCGCTACGGTCGCGCCGTCAAGGAGCGCCCGGTGTTCCGCCGCCCCGAGGCCCTGCTGAGTGAGGCCGCCGTGCTGCTGGGCACCGACGGCCAGAAGATGAGCAAGTCCAAGGGCAACACCATCGAGCTGCGGATGAGCGCCGACGAGACCGCCGCGAAGCTGAAGAAGGCCGTGACCGACGCCGACCGCGTCATCACCTACGACCCGGCGGGCCGCCCGGAGGTCTCCAACCTGCTGCTGCTGGCCTCCCTGTGCACCGGCGAGGCCCCCGAGGTCATCGCTGAGCGCATCGGCGACGGCGGTGGCGGCACGCTCAAGCGCGTGGTCACCGAGGCCGTGAACGACTACTTCGCGCCCATCCGAGCGCGCCGCGCCGAGCTGGCCGCCAACGAGGACTACCTGCTGCAGGTGTTGCGCGCGGGTGTCGAGCGCGCCAACGAGGTGGCGCAGGCCAAGCTGGACGAGGTTCGCACCGCCATGCAGATGGTGTACTGAGCCTTAGCTTCACCGCAGTGGCGGGCCCGGGTTTGCTGCCCGGGCCCGCCGTTTTGTCCCAATCTGTTTCACGGAAGGCGCAAGCAGGGGTTTGCGGCGCAAGCAGTGGCCTCAGTCACCTAGAATAGTGTTGTGAGCCACATTCCTGCCCGAGCCCCGATTGCGGGCCAGAACCTGCCCAAGCGGACCGAGTTGGCCGACGCTGCCACGACCGTCCCCTCCACTCCGCCGTCCCTTTCTCCTGCACCTACGCCCGCCGCCCTGCCCGGGGCAGGAGCGCCGGGCGGGAACCTGGCCCTCTTCGACGGGCTAGAGCCGCTGGGCCGTATCCCCGTCACCGAGGTCTTCCCGTCCATCGAGAACGGCGCCTGGCCGGCAAAGGCCACGGTGGGAGAGGCGTTCCCGGTGCGGGCCACCGTCTTTCGGGAGGGGCACGATCACTTCGCGGCCACGGCGGTGCTGATCGGGCCGGACGGCAAGGACCACTCCAGCGCCAAGATGTACGAGATCGCGCCGGGCCTGGACCGCTACGAGGCCTGGCTGCTGCCGGACGCGCCGGGGCACTGGTCCTTCCGGATCGAGGGCTGGAGCGACCCTTACGCCACTTGGTGCCACGACGCCACCGTGAAGATCAACGCGGGCACCGACGTGGAGCTGATGCTCACCGAGGGCGCCCTCTTCCTGGAGCGCGCGGCCCGTCGCGACCTGCCGGTGGCGGCGTTGGAGGTGCTGCGCGTAGCCGCGAAGGCCATGCAGGACACCTCCCGCCCGGCCCAGGCCCGCCTGAGCGCCGGCCTGTCCCCGCAGGTGCGCCAGGTGCTGGAGGAGTTCCCGGTCCGTGACCTGCTCTCCCCCACCCGCACCTACCCCCTGGTGGTACACCGCGAGAAGGCCCTGGCCGGCGCTTGGTACGAAATCTTCCCGCGCTCCATCGGCGCGGTGCAGAACCCGGACGGCACGTGGAAGTCCGGCACGCTGGCCACCGCCGAGGCGGACCTGCCGCGCATCGCGGACATGGGCTTCGACGTCATCTACCTGACCCCCATCCACCCGATCGGCACCACTAACCGCAAGGGCCGCAACAACACGCTGGAAGCCCTGCCGGGCGACCCGGGTTCCCCCTACGGCATCGGCTCTGCTGAGGGCGGTCACGACGCGATCCACCCGGACCTGGGCGACTTTGCCGACTTTGACCACTTCGTGGCCCGCGCCCACGAGCTGGGCATGGAGGTGGCCCTGGACATTGCGCTGCAGTGCTCCCCCGACCACCCATGGGTCAAGGACCACCCGGAGTGGTTCACCACCCGCGCCGACGGCTCCATCGCCTACGCGGAGAACCCACCCAAGAAGTACCAGGACATCTACCCCCTGAACTTCGATAACGACCCGGAGGGCATCTACCAGGCCATCCTGGCCATGCTGCACAAGTGGATCTCCCACGGCGTGACCCTGTTCCGCGTGGATAACCCGCACACCAAGCCGGTCAATTTCTGGCAGCGCCTCCTGGCGGAGATCGCCCTGGACCACCCGGAGGTGGTGTTCCTGAGCGAGGCCTTCACCCGGCCCGCGATGATGCGCACGCTGGGGGCGGTGGGCTTCCACCAGTCCTACACCTACTTCACTTGGCGCACCGACGCCAAGGAGATCGGCGAGTACCTGGTGGAGCTGGCGGAGGAGACGGCGCACATGCTGCGCCCGAACTTCTGGCCCACTACCCACGACATCCTCACCCCGCAGATGTGGGACGGCGGGGCGCCCATCTTCGCCGCCCGCGCGGTCCTGGCCGCCACGGCCGGCCCGTCCTGGGGCGTCTACAACGGCTACGAACTCATCGAGGACGTACCGAGGCCCGGCGCACAGGAGCAGATCGACAACGAGAAGTACGAGTACAAGCCCCGCGACTACTCCGAGGCGGACGCGATCGGCATCTCCGCGCTGTTCACCCGCCTGAACGCGATCCGGGCGGCCCACCCGGCCCTGCGCCAGCTGCACCGGATCACCATTCACCCCACCTCCAACCCAGCCCTGTTCTGCTTCTCCAAGCACGTGCCGGCCTCGCTCTCCCCCACTGGGGTGGCGGACACGGTGTTGGTGGTGGTCAACCTGGACCCGCACAACACGCAAAACGGCGTGTTGGAGCTGAAGGTGGACGCGCTGGGGGCCTCCGCCCGCCCGGGCGCCTTCCTGCGCGTCACCGACGAGCTCAGCGGCGAAGAATACGTCTGGGGTGAGCGCCCGTTCGTGGAGCTGACCCCGCACCACTACATGCCCGTGGGCAAGATGGCCCACGTGCTGCGGGTAGAGCTCATCTAGTAGGTAACGGCCCGGGCCTGGGCTTGCGTCCAGGCCCCCAAACAAGACAGGTGCATGAATATGGAAATGCAAAACCACCCCACTCCAGTTCCGGTGGACGACGCTGCTTTGGGACAGGCCGCCTACGGGGAGTACTTTGACCCGCACTCAGTGCTGGGCCCACACCTCCACGAGGGGGCGGTGACCATCCGCACCGTGCGCCACCTGGCCGACGAGGTCACGATCGTTACCCCGGAGGGCGAGTTCCCTGCGGTACACGAGAACTACGGCATCTGGGTGTGCGTGCTGCCGCAGGACGAGGTGCCCGACTACCGCGTGAAGGTGCGCTACGGCGAGAGCACCACCCTGGTGGACGACCCCTACCGCTTCCTGCCCACCCTGGGTGAGCTTGACATGCACCTGATCCGCGAGGGCCGTCACGAGCGCCTCTGGGAGGTGCTGGGCGCGCACGTGCGCGAGTACGACGGCCCGATGGGTCCGGTCCTGGGTACCTCTTTCGCGGTGTGGGCACCCAACGCCCGCGCCGTGCGAGTGGTGGGTGACTTCAACTACTGGGACGGCACCGCCAGCTCCATGCGGTCCCTGGGCAACTCCGGCGTCTGGGAGCTCTTCATCCCGGGCGTGGGCGTTGGCACCCGCTACAAGTTTGAGATCCGCCGCAGCGACGGCTCCTGGGTGCAGAAGGCGGACCCGATGGCCCGCGCCTGCGAGGTCCCGCCGCTCACCGCCTCCGTGGTCACCAAGAACGTCCACGAGTGGCAAGACGAGGAGTGGATGGAGGAGCGCGCCGAGCGCGACCCGCACACCGGGCCGATGAGCATCTTCGAGGTGCACCTGGGCTCCTGGCGCCCGGGCCTGACCTACCGGGAGCTGGCCACCGAGCTGGTGGACTACGTCACCGACCTGGGCTTCACCCACGTGGAGTTCATGCCGGTGGCAGAGCACCCCTTCGGTGGCTCCTGGGGCTACCAGGTGACTTCCTACTACGCCCCCACGGCCCGCTTCGGCACCCCGGACGACTTCCGCTACCTGGTAGACGCCCTCCACCAGGCCGGCATCGGTGTGCTGGTGGACTGGGTGCCCGCGCACTTCCCGAAGGACGAGTGGGCGCTGGCCCGCTTTGACGGCACCGCGCTCTACGAGCACCCCGACCCGCGCCTGGGCGAGCACCCGGACTGGGGCACCTACATCTTCAACTTTGGCCGCCCCGAGGTGCGCAACTTCCTGGTGGCCAACGCGCTGTACTGGCTGGACGAGTTCCACATCGACGGTTTGCGCGTGGACGCGGTGGCCTCGATGCTCTACCTGGACTACTCCCGCCAGGACGGCCAGTGGGTGCCCAACATCTACGGCGGCCGCGAGAACCTGGAGGCAATCTCCTTCCTGCAGGAGGCCAACGCCACCGCCTACCGCCTGCACCCCGGCATCGTCATGGTGGCGGAGGAGTCCACCGCTTTCCCGGGCGTCACCGCCCCCACCGAGTACGGCGGCCTGGGCTTTGGCCTGAAGTGGAACATGGGCTGGATGAACGACACGCTCAGCTACATCGGCGAGAAGCCCATCAACCGCCGCTGGCACCACGGCAAGATGACCTTCTCCCTGGTCTACGCGTTCACCGAGCAGTTCGTGCTCCCCTTCAGCCACGACGAGGTAGTGCACGGCAAGGGCTCGCTGCTGGCTAAGATGCCGGGCGACTACTGGCAGCAGTTGGCCGGCCTGCGCTGCCTGCTGGCCTACCAGTGGGCCCACCCCGGCAAGCAGCTGTTGTTCATGGGCCAGGAGTTCGGTCAGGGCTCGGAGTGGGACGGCAACTGCCTGGAGTGGTGGCACCTGGACAAGGTGGAGCACCAGGGCGTGCACCGCCTGGTGGGCCAGCTCAACGAAATCTACACCGACACCCCGGCGCTGTGGGCGCACGACTTCAGCCCCAAGGGCTTCGAGTGGATCAACGCCAACGACGGCGACCACAACGTGTTCTCTTTCGTCCGCAAGACGCGCCTGGACGATGGCCGCATGGAGTACCTGGTGTGCATCGCCAACTTCGCGGGCACCCCACACGAGTCCTACCGCCTGGGCCTGCCAGTCTCCGGTGAGTGGGAAGAGGTGCTCAACACCGACGCCGAGGACTTCTACGGCTCCGGCGTAGGCAACATGGGCAAGGTGTTCACCGAGCCGGTGGCGTGGGACGGCCGCGCACAGTCCGCCTCGATGCGCATCCCGCCGTTGGGCGCCATCTGGCTGTACAAGGTGCAGTAAGCACAAGTTGGGGGGTGAGCGATTGAAGTGCTCCCCGGAAGTTGGACTTGGTAATCGGGTTCCTTCTTCCGGGGAGT
>JAUMWR010000083.1 GCA_030529545.1 Buchananella hordeovulneris | reverse complement strand
CTACCACCCGCTGGAGGCCGATTTCGTCCCACCCCCGCCGGAGGAAGTTGAGGGCCTGATTGAGGACCTCCTTGGCTACCTCAACGGCGCGATTCACGCCCCGCTGCTGCAGGCCGCGCTGGTCCACGCCCAGTTTGAGACGATCCACCCGTTTGCCGGCGGCAATGGGCGGGTGGGCCGCGCCCTCATTCACACGGTTTTGACGCGTCGCGGCCTCACCACCGGGGCCGTCCTCCCCCTCAGCCTGGTACTTGCCACTCTGAGCGACGAGTACGTGGCAGCGCTCAGCGCGTTTCGTTTTGTGGATCAGGACGGTGCCGGCCAGGAGCCCCGCCCCGCCGACGGACTGGCGCGCTGGCTCGAGTTCTTCTTGACCGCCACCCTCACCGCTTGCGAGCAGGCGGAGCGAATTGGGCAGGAGTTGGCCGACGTTCGCGCCAGCTGGGAGGAGGATTTGGCAGCCTGGAGCACCGCCAGCGGGAGGGGACGGGCACTGCGGGCAGACAGTGCCGCTTACCGAATCTTGGGGAGCCTGCCCGGCACGCCGGTGCTTACGGTCGCCTCGGTGCAGGACGCGCACGGGATCTCGCGTCCCGCCGCGCAGGGAGGGCTCGAAACCCTGTGCGAGGCGGGGATACTCAGTTCGCAGTCGATTGGGCCGGGCAGGCGGGCTTACGTGGCCCAAGCGGTGCTGGACACCATTGCGTGGGCGGAGCACCGCCTGGCTAGTACCCGTTTCGACACGCGGGCCTCTACCCCGGGTCGCCCGGCGCCGGCGCGCCCGCGCTCGGCGGAGGGCGCCAAGTAGCGCGGGCCGCCCAGCGGCTCTGGCTTACCGACCGGTAGTCGGAGGGGCGCTGCAAGAAAGCGCTTTGGGGCGAAGGGATTTCCCCTTCGCCCCAAAGCGCTTTTGCCCGGCTGTTTACAGGTAGTGAGCGCGCAGCTCTTCACCGCTCTTCGGGGAGAGCTCCCCGAGGGTGACGTCGAAGACGGTGATCGCGCCGGTCTCGCCGCGCGCGGCCTTGCGGGCCACCGCGCGGGCCATGGCCGCGACCACCGAGCCGGTGAACTCCGGGTTGGAGCTGAGCTGCAGCTCGAAGTTGACGGTGCCGGCCACGCCGGGAGTGGTCTCGCCGCGGCGGATCACGGTGCCACCGTGCGGGATACCGCCGTGCGCCTGCGCCAACTCCGCAGCGGAAACGAAGGTCACGGTGGTCTCGTAGTCCGCGAAGTAGTTGGGCATCTCGACGATCTCGCGCTCGATGCGAGCCAGGTCCGCCCCCTCTGCGGCTACGACGTAGCAGTCGCGCCGATGGGTGGTACGCGGGGTGAGCTCCACGTCCTGACCTCCCTTAACCGCAGCCACGGTCTCCTCGATGGGTAGCGTGTACTGCTTGGCATCCAGGACGCCCTCGATGCGGCGGATCGCGTCGGAGTGCCCCTGGGAGACGCCCGGCCCCCAGAAGGTGGTGGTGGCGCCGTCCGGCAGCACAGCCTCGCCAAGCACGCGCAGCATGGAGAACAGGCCGGGATCCCAGCCGGTAGAAATCAGGGCGAGCTTTCCGCTAGCCCGGGCGGCAACGTCGACCGCCTCGAAGTAGCGCGGGATCTTGGCGTGAGTGTCAAAGGAATCCACTGTGTTGAAGAAAGCGGCCGCCTCCGGGCCCTGCTGCTCCAGATCGGTGGCGGAGCCGCCACAGTTGAGGCAGACGTCCACCTTGCCCACCCACTGGGCCATGTCGTCGACGTGCGCGACGGGGGCGCCCTGGGTGGTCACGGAGCCGGGGTCACGGCGGGTGAAGACCACTACGAGTTCCATGTCGTCGTTCTTGGCGATGGCAGCCTCCGCGCCCCGCCCGAGGTTGCCGTATCCGTTAATTGCGACCCTGATCACCAGATCTCCTTTGTCAACTCTTT
>JAUMWR010000043.1 GCA_030529545.1 Buchananella hordeovulneris | reverse complement strand
TTGCCGTATCCGTTAATTGCGACCCTGATCACCAGATCTCCTTTGTCAACTCTTTGCACAAGAATTATCTGCCCACGACTCAACTAGTGGACCTGTGATCTCAGAAATTGGGACAAGTAGGGGCGCTACTCGGAGCGAACGCGCCCCATCCCGCGCTCTGCCGTTGCCAAATCCACGTTCATGCTCGCACGGAAAGACGCGATCGTCTCCAGGATCCGCCCCTAGTCCACCAGCTCACGTTCCCGGGCCGAGACACCGGGGCCGCCCACACCCTCGACCGCGTAGCGCAACTGCACCTTCAGGCGCTCGATCTCCAGTACGGCCCCCATCCTCCAGGCACTGATCTCCTGACGCAGCGACTCGATCTCCCACGCCTCCGCAAACCACTTGCCTAGACGATTGCCTTCACCTTGCATCTTTGCTGGGAAAGCCAGCCCCAGCTAGCGATTACCACGCATATATGTTGAAATATCAACGATCTTTTCGTACTCGTTGCCTGGCCCCCAATGCTGGTGTCTCTGATAGCCTTCCACTGAATGACGTGTAGGAGACTTTCTCCGTGGCGACGGTTCATGACCTTGGTCTTTTTCAGGCGCATCGTCAAAGATGTCAGAGCTTTCATCCATCCCATAGTCATAACCAGACCCGTCGCCGATTTGCTCCGCCTGACGTCCAGGCTCTTGCTCCCTCTCAGCACGCCCCAGGGCGGCTGCGAGAGCGCCTATACCTGCACCTACGCCTATGCCAGCCAGTACGTGAGGCCAATGCTTTTTCAACCACTTCTTTGCTGACGACCACCGAGAAGAACCACCATCTCCTCCATCATCCCCGCACGAAGCGACTGCTGGACTTACGCCTTCGCCATAGGTCGCAGAGTCCTCTACTTCCTCGCTTTGCTGCATGTCCTCGCCTGGGATATCCGGCTCCATGTCAACTGCCATACTTTTATGGTTACTCCCGCGCCCACGCATGACCGAACTCCCCTAGGAATATCTGACGAAAGACCTCCTCAAGACGCATCGCATCAACGCGGATCCCGCCCGCCTCACGCAAAACCCGTTTACGGCATTGACTTCAGGGCTTCTGGCTAGCGGCAGGGAGTGCAGTTTTACTTTCGGGGCGCGGTGGCGGTGAGGGGGCAGCCCGCACCCCGCTCCCCCACGAAGCAAGAGCCGGCGGGAGGGCAGCACTTTCCCTACCGGTTCTTCTCTAGCTGGCATCCGGACCAATCCTGACCGGATCCCAGGAGGAACTCCCATTCCCGGCGGATCAAGCCGTCCTCGAACTCAAAAACGTCTAGTGAACGGTTGCCCTCGTTATCAACCAGGAGTACTGCCACCGTTTCCCCGCTGGCAGAGGACAAGAACTGGTGAGCACGAAAGGTAGTGGCGGATCCCGTGTAGGCGGCCCGGATGCGCCGCAGGTACGCCTCGCGGCCCTGGATGATGGCGCCGTCAAGATACCACTCGACCTCCGGATGCAGGAAGGCGGCGTAGAGACGCCAGTCCCGCCCGTTCTCGGCGGCGAAAAACTGGGCGAGAACGTCGTGCACGGCAACACCCTAGCGGGAGGCGGGCGCGAGGGCATTCGTGGGCAGGGTCGTCTGCAGCTAAGACTGCAAATCAGACTACAAACCACACTCAAAAACTGGCGCACACTCAAACCACAGACTCAAAATTTTGCAGTGTTTCTTGCAGTCTCTTGCAGTGTGCGCTGGCGGTAGCTAGAGAACGGTGGAGGAATCCGCCAGCGTAGAGCCCCATACCCTAGCGAAATCTATCGAAATGCAACGACTTCCACGTCGGTCGCGCCCCGCTGGCACTGGTATTGCCTGACCGCACCAGACTGAGAAAAACACTACAAGTCACACTCAAACTTTTACAGTATTAGTTGTAGTCTTATTGCATGGAGTGGGACGAGCAAGATTTGCACAGGGTCCTAAGCGAGCTACGCCTGCGACGCGGCGACACGACTTCTGTCGAAGTCAAGCGCTCGGCAGGCGGCGTCCCGCGCATGCCAGAGACACTGTGTGCATTCGCAAATATGCCAAATGGAGGCACTGCCGTCCTTGGTGTCGACGAGGCCGAGGGGCGTTTTGAAGTGGTAGGTGTCCACGACGTAGCAGACCTGGAGGCTGGCATAGCCGCTCAGGCTCGTTCCGCAGTGCACCCTTCTCCTCACCTCGAGTTCCAGACCTTTGAGGTGGATGGGAAAACCGTAGAGGTAGTTCATGTTTCGCCACTTCGCCTCACGGACAAGCCCGCATGCACTGGGGGCCGAGCTTATCTGCGGCAAGCCGACGGCGATTATGCTATGCAGCCCCACGAACTCCGCATGATCGAGGTTGCCAAGCTGCACGTGGACGAGCAGGTTGACTACGACATCGCTCCTGTCCAGGGCCATAGCCAAGAAGACCTCGATGCGAACCTGGTGGCCAGCTATGTAAAGGCTGTTCGCACCCATGCCCGCCGACTACGAGACATGACCGATGAGCAAATCCTTCGCGTAACCAACGTCTTGACGGCCTCCGGTGAGCCGACCATTGCCGGACTGTACGCATTGGGCCACTATCCACAAGGGCATTTCCCAGCTCTCACCGTTACGGCCGCTGTGCAACTGCCGGGCGGTGAGGGCCGCGCACGCAACCGCAATTTGGAGGACTTCACTGGCCCTCTCCCAGTCTTGCTGAGCGACGTGCTCGGATGGGTGGAGACGAATCTGGCTTCCATCACCCGTTACCGCCCCGATGGCCACATGGAGGCAGTCTCCGAGCTGCCCCTGAACGCTGTGCGCGAGCTAGTCGCTAACGCCCTAGTACACCGAGACCTTGGACCGAACACGCTAGGGATGGGCAAGCAGGTCCAGATCAGGATCACACCAAAGAGCCTGTTCATCCAAAGCCCCGGCGGCCTGAAGGGGGTGTCACTTTCACAACTGGAGAGTATGGAACATGCGCAGGCAGCCGTAAACCAGCGGCTCTACCAAATCGCCAAACGCCTCACGACGCCGGACGGCGGCTCGGTCATCGAAGGCGAGGGCGGGGGCATACGTGAAGTGTTCCGCTCAGCCCAAGAGCGCGGGCTTCACCGACCACAGCTAATCGACACTGGCGTGCAGTTCAAGGCTCTACTGTGGCGCCCGCTGGAAGAGGAAACGGATGAGAGGGCCACGAGCGAGCCCCACCAGGTCACCTTGTTGCCCGGCGAGAAAAACGTTGATCCTCTAGAAGCAGGAGCACACACCGGTGCTTCTAGTACAGCCCCAGCACCTTCCCTGGCTAGCTCCAAGCCGACTGTGAATGAACCGGTAGTGCTCGCAGCGCTGGTCAGGAATCCCGCCCCGCTTACGATCCACGAGCTCGCGGCGGCCACGAGCTTGACCCTCGGACAGCTGCGCTACGCATTGGCGCAGCCTTTGCGTGAGGGAGTCGTTGTCATGGATGGACGCCAAGGCCTTAAGACCACCAGGTACAGCGTCAAATCCTCACCCCATAGGGGCCGATGAATAAGTGATTTCGTCCTAGAGTCCCGATGCCCCAAACACCACCGGCACTGTAGCGAACCGGTTCAATCGACCTGCAGTGGCGTGATTACATCGATCTGCCCCCGGCATCGCTCCTGGCCAGATCGAGCTCGTACTGACTTTGCAGGGTGGTCCAGAACTCCCCCGTGGTCCCGAAGTACTTTGCCAGGCGCAAGGCGGTGTCAGCCGTGATCCCCCGTTTGCCGTGCACGACTTCATTGATGCGACGCGGAGGAACGCCAATGGAAACAGCAAGCCTGTTCTGAGTGATCCCAAGACCGGTAATGAAGTCCTCCATGAGCACCTCGCCCGGGTGGATCGGAGAAATCAGGCAGTGGTAGGCAACTATCTCCACCTCCTTCGAATACCCTCAACGAACAACAAATTAGGGGCTGCAGTAGAAGTAGCCAGCAAAGAGTCCTTTCAAATATAGAAATAGACTGCCTGGGCCCCAGGCAATAGTCGCGACTATATACTCAACGACCAGTAGCACTAGAGATAAGACCCCATCAAGGCTAAGTCAAGCGCGAGCTAGTCTAGAACTATTCTGACTCAACAAACTCGACCTGAATCCCCTTCCCACCAGAACGATTAGCCCGCCAGACCCTGTACAATTTTCCGCTATATGTTCGCGCATACCACGAAGCATTCCCATGTCTCTTCATCTGGAAGTCATGCTGAATACTTCTAGGACTAATCCCCTCACGCTCACAAAGAGCATCCATGAAGTCCTGGGGCATAGCCCTCCTTACAGATATTCCATTCGCCTTGCGAACAAACCATCGAGCTACAGAGGTGCCTGCCTTCGAGTGAACAAACCACCCATAGTTCCCCGGCTTCGCTGACTCTGGGATCTTTTGTTCCCAATGTAGCTCCTCAAAGTCAAGATCAGCACCTGCCCTCTTGAGCGCGGCAATCGCTTCCGCCTTATACCCAGGCTCCCCAGCGACGGCATCGCACTCCGAGTCGCCGCTCTCCTCCTCCCCAGGAGTCCCAGAAACTTCACCCGGCGCTAAGCTACCTTCGCCCCAGATTCGGTCAACTCCAGAAGCAATTTCCAATTTTCCTGTTGCAGGCCCTTCATAGACCCAACTACATCTTCGATACGGCCCACAGTTTCATCGACCTTCGAAGTAAGTTGCTTCAGGTCCGCTGATTCTTTGTCCTGATTGGCCGTGATAACAGCTGTAAGAACAATGGCAAAGATAGCAGACACGCCCCCCGATATCGCCGCACACAGTTCATATCGAAGCATACTTGCAAGTGCCGCAAGGGCCGCAAGGGCCGCAGCGACCCCTGCAACATAGGCGTAGAACAGCCAATGGTTAGTGAATTTACCGAAACCATTTTTTGATTCCACAAACCCCTCCACGTAGCTTCACGCCACACCTATCTTTCGCCACACCTCGGCTGTGGTACCAATACTCAATTTTGGACAGGTGGGAACTCTTATCACCAAATGCCGGTGCTAAACGTTGAAGCGGAACTCCACCACGTCGCCGTCGGCCATGACGTAGTCCTTGCCTTCGATGCGGACCTTGCCGCGGGCCTTGGCTTCGGCCATGGAACCGGCGTCGACCAGGTCGTCGAACGCCACGACCTCGGCTTTAATGAAGCCGCGCTCGAAGTCGGTGTGGATTACACCGGCGGCCTGCGGGGCGGTCCAGCCCTTGCGAATGGTCCAGGCGCGGGCCTCCTTGGGGCCGGCGGTGAGGTAGGTCTGCAGGCCAAGGGTGTCGAAGCCGACGCGGGCCAGCTTGTCCAGGCCCGCCTCCTCCTGGCCGGCCTCGGCCAGCATCTCGGCGGCTTCCTCGGGCTCGAGCTCGACCAACTCGGACTCGAACTTGGCGTCCAGGAAGATGGCCTCAGCGGGGGCCACCAGCTCCCGCAGTTCGGCCTGCATGGCAGCGTCGGCCAATCCGGCGTCGTCGGTGTTGAAGACGTAGATGAACGGCTTGGTGGTCATGAGCTGGAAGGTGGCCAGGTGGGCGCGGTCCAGGCCGGCCTTGTCGGCGACGGCGCTGAGCACCTCGCCCTTCTCCAGCAGCTCGAGGGCGGCCTTGGCGGTCTCTAGGACGGCGGGCTCGGTCTTCTTGCCGCGCACCTCCTTTTCGAGGCGCGGGATGGCCTTCTCGAGGGTCTGGATGTCGGCCAGCACGAGCTCGGTGGTGATGGTCTCGATGTCGTCCTTCGGGGAGACCTTGCCGTCGACGTGCACGACGTCCGGGTCGGCGAATGCGCGCGTGACCTGGCAGATCGCGTCGGCCTCGCGGATGTTGGCCAGGAACTGGTTGCCCAGGCCCTCACCCTCGGAGGCGCCACGCACGATGCCCGCGATGTCAACGAAAGAGACGGTGGCGGGGACCTCACGCTCGGAACCAAAGACCTCGGCGAGCTTGCGCAGGCGCGGGTCGGGCAGCGGCACCACGCCGACGTTGGGCTCGATGGTGGCGAACGGGTAGTTCGCGGCGAGCACGGTGGCGCGGGTAAGAGCGTTGAAAAGGGTGGACTTGCCGACGTTGGGCAGACCAGCAATACCAATAGTTAGGGCCATGCCAGCGATCCTACCGGTCGCCACCAACATCTCACCGAGCAGCCCGGCCATTGTGGCGCATTGATCGCCGCCCGCCGCGTCGATATCGCTCTTGTTTTGCGTCCCTGAGGTGGACGACGTTCCCGCCGCCCTCCCCTCCTTCCCGGCCGCCCTTTTGGACGGCCGCTTCAAATGTTGGTGCCCGGTGCTTAAGTGGGGGTCATGGAGTTCTGGGAAGTAGCCGTGATGTTGTTCCTCGCCCTCGTGTCCGCCGGCGCGGGGTGGGCGCTCGGGCGCGCGCAGGGGAAGGCAGCTGCAACCGGCGCGGAGCAGCAGGCAATTCTGCAAGCCCAGGAGGTGGCGGCCGCCGCCCGCGCGGAGGCCGCCCGGGCCCTGGGAGAGCTCGAATCCGAGCGAGCGCGCGCTAACGGGGTGATCGCCGCCGAGCGCCAACGCGCCGAGGGCCTGGTGCAGGCGGAAAAGGCGCGCGCGAGCACGCTCGAACAGCAGCTCAGGGCCCAGAAGGACAGGGCCAGCCGGGACACGGAGGTGCTGCGCCAGCTCACCCCCGTACGGGAGGTGTTGGACTCTCTGGCCAGCAAGGTGGAGGCCAGCGAGAAGGAACGCTCCAGCCAGTTCGCCGCCCTCTCCACCCAGCTCACCACGGCTGCCCGCACTGACGCCGAGCTGTTGAGCGCCACCCGCTCCCTGGACGGGGTGCTGCGCGCCTCGCGCTCGCGCGGGGTGTGGGGCGAGACCACTCTGCGCCGCGTGATCGAGGCCTCCGGGATGCTGAGGCACGTGGACTTTGAGGAGCAGACCGCCATCCCCGGCTCATCGCAGCGCCCAGACGTCACCGTCCACCTGCCCGGCGGAGCCCACCTGGCCATCGACGCAAAGGTGCCGCTGGACGCCTACCTAGAAAACCAGGACGCGGGCACCGGCGCACCCGTCGATTTGAAGGCCCACGCCGCCGCCGTTCGCTCCCACGTTTCCGCGCTGGCAAAGCGCGACTATCCCGCCGCGCTGGGGGACGGCCCGCAGGCAACAATCCTGTTCCTACCTGCCGAGCAGCTGCTCTCCGGCGCGCTGGAGGCAGACTCCACCCTGCTCTCCAAGGCCCTGGAAAGCGGGATCATCCTGGCCACCCCGGCCACCTTGCTGGCAGTCCTGAAGGCCGTCGCCGCGGTGTGGAGCCAGGAGGCTGCCCGTGAGGACGCCGAACGCCTGCTCGCGGTGGGCCGCAGGCTCTACGACCGCCTGGGCATCGTCGCCGGTCACCTCACCGCCTTGGGCAAGGACCTGCAAAAGACCGTCACCGACTACAACCGGGTGGTCGGCTCCTTCGAGACCCGCCTGCTGGTGACTGCCCGGGAGGTCTCCACGCTCTCCTCCAAAGAGCTGGCCCTCCCCGAGTTCCCGGCCGACGCCGGCCAAGTGCGGGACTTCACCGCCGGAGAGCTCACCACCCAGTAGTGCCTGAGGCTCAGTACCAACCGACCCGCCGCGAGCCGAGTTCACCGCTCCGCCCCGGGCTACGCCTGCACCTGCGCTTGTGCTTGTGCTTGCACCCGCCCATCCCCCCTCCTCGCCCCCGGGTAGCGGCAGGGGAGGGAAGGCATTTCGCACTTCCCTCCCCTGCCGTGGCCTGGCTACTTCAGCTCGACCAAGCCAAAGAGGTCCTTCGGGTCCTCGGGGTCTGCGATCAGGTCCAGCTCCTCGTAGAAGTCGGTGCCCTCCACGGCCTGCTCCAGGTAGCAGAGCGCGCTGAAGTCCTCCACCGCGAAGCCCACGGAGTCAAAGATGGTCACTTGGTCGTCGCTGGTGCGGCCCTCCTTGCGGCCGGTGACCACCTCCCACAGCTCGGTCACCGGGAAGTCGGGGGCCTTGGCCTGGATCTCGCCCTCGATGCGGGTCTGCTCGGTGTACTCGACGAACACCGGGCCCAGGTCCAGGATCTTGTCGTCCAGCTCCGTCTTGCCCGGGCAGTCACCGCCCACGCCGGTGACGTGCGTACCGGGGGCGACGTCGGCCACGCTCAAAACCGTGGCGTTGCGCTTGTCTGCCGTGCAGGTGATGATCGCGTTGCAGCCGGCCACCGCAGCGGAGGCAGAGTCGGCAATCTTGATCTCGATGCCCAGCTTGGCCATATTGGTCTGCAGCTTCCTCGAAGCGGCGGGGTCCACGTCGAACACGGTGACGCTCTCGACCTCGCGCACTGCCTTCATGCCCAGCACCTGGAACTCGGACTGGGAGCCGGCACCAACCATGCCCAGGCGCAGCGGCCCCTGCGGTGCCAGGTACTTGGCGGCCAGGCCGGTGGTGGCCGCAGTGCGCAGCGCGGTCAGGATGGTCATCTCGGCCTCGAAGCGCGGGTAGCCATTGTGAACGTCGGCCAGAACACCAAACGCGGTGACGGTCTGGTAGCCGCGCGCCGGGTTGGAGGGGTGGCCGTTGACAAACTTGAAGCCGTAGCTCACGCCGTCCGTGGTAGGCATCAGCTCGATCACGCCCTCGGCGGTGTGGGAGGCCACGCGCGGGCGCAGCTCAAACTCGGGCCAGCGCGCAAAGTCCTTCTCCAGAGCCACGATCATGTCCGCAATCGCCTGCTGGGGCCCCACTGCCCCGAGCCAGCGACGCATGTTCTCCACGTTGACAAAACGCATTGGACCCCCAAAGAAGTAGGACTTATGACCTGTCTCACACAGAGTATTGGGAAGCAATATGCTCCCTCAATCCTCTAATGGCGCAAATAATGCACATAGACGCCGCACTTTGCACCACCTATCTATACAGTCTGCTCATGCAACCTCTTGACTCCCTTGACCGCCAGCTCATCAGCGCACTGCGCACCAACGCCCGCGCCTCCATCGCGGAGCTCGCCCGGGAGCTGAAGGTCACCCGCGCCACGGTTACGCGGCGCCTGGAGATACTCCAAAAGGAAGGGATCATCCAAGGCTTTGCCGTCATCCTGCGCACGGACGTGGACGCCTCCCAGGTCAGGGCTATTTCCCACCTGGCCATCGAGGGACCCCGCGTGGACCTGGTCATTGAGGCGCTGCGCGGGATGCCGCAGATCGTGCGCCTCCACGCCACCAACGGCGAGTGGGATCTGGTGGCAGAGCTCGCGGCGCAAAACCTTGCCGATATAGACGTCACCCTCACCCAGATCCGCAAGATTCCCGGCGTCACCAAGTCTGAGACCAGCCTGCTCCTGCGCTCCGTACTGGGCTGAGTTTCAGCCACCCCGCGCCGGTTACTCACGTTGGCCGACGTTCCTCCCCACCTGCCGCCCACCACGCCGCCCCCTGTTGCGCTAGTAAAGTTGTGCCTCGAGTCCACAGCGAGGAGGCAGTGATGGCCAAGGCAGCGAAACGAGTAGGAATCCTCACCGCTGGCGGGGACAGCCCCGGCCTGAACGCGGCAATCCGCGGATTCGGCAAGGCGGCGATCGGCCACCACGGCATGGAGCTCATCGGTTTCCGCGACGGCGTACGCGGGCTGGCGGAGAACCGCACCATGCCCCTGGACTCGACCTCCCTCAGCGGCATCCTCACCCTGGGCGGGACCATGCTGGGCACCTCCCGGGACAAGGTTCACCGCATGATGGTCGACGGCCAGGTGCAGGACATGATCCCCACCATCGTCTCCAACTATGAGGCGAACAAGCTCGACGCTCTCGTCTGCATCGGCGGTGGCGGCACGGCGAAGAACGCCTACCGCCTGGCGAAGGCAGGCCTGAACGTCGTCCACCTGCCCAAGACGATCGACAACGACATCGCGCACACAGACACTTCGTTCGGGTTCTCCACGGCGCTGGGCATCGCCACGGAGGCGATTGACCGCCTCCACTCCACGGCCCACTCCCACCACCGAATCATTGTTGTGGAGATCATGGGCCACCGCGCGGGTTGGCTCGCACTGGGTGCAGGTATCGCCGGCGGCGCGGACATCATCCTGCTGCCGGAGATCCCCTACTCGATCGACTCGGTGGTGGCATCGATTCAGCGCCGCGCCGAGCGGGGCCACATGTTCTCCGTCGTGGCTATCGCGGAGGGCGCGCTGGCCCAGGAAGACCACGCCGAGTTGGCCGCCGCCGAGGCGCTGCGCCGCTTGGCCACCACCCCGGAGGCGCGGGAGGCCGCCAAGAAGCACCGCGCTGCGGTGATCGCCTCCCACCGGGGCAATGCCTTCAAGCTCGCCGGCATCCTGGAGGACGCCACGGGGCTGGAGGCGCGCGTGACCGTGCTCGGCTACGTGCAGCGCGGCGGTACCCCGGACGCCAACGACCGCATGCTGGGCACCCTGCTCGGCGGCGCCGGCGCTGACCTGGTGGCGGAGGGGGTCAGCGGCATCACCGTCGCCTCCCAGGGGCAGGCGGCCGTCCCCGTGCCGCTGGAGCAGGTGGCCGGCAACCTGAAGACCGTCCCCCTGGACCACCCCTGGATCCTGGCCGCCCGTCACGTGGGCACTGGACTGGGCGACTAATCAGCAAGGAGCGTTGCGGGGCACCGGCCCGGGTCCCGCAACGCGCTTTTTCTGTCCACCTGCTCCCCGCCTGTCCGGCATCTTCCCAGTCGGCTGGCGTTATCTACCTGCTGTCCGACGCTCCTCCGGCCGGACGCCGCAACGGCCCGCCTCTTAACACCTCAAGAAACGCACCTGAAGCGAATCGCCCCAAGATATGCGCCACTAATTACTTTGGGGCGCTGATCGCACATTGTCCGGGCCATATATCCACTAACTGTTTAGTGATGCACCCAGGCAATTCACCCCAAGCTTGAGTTAGCTAATTCTCTGCGCACCCCCCTTTCCTTTGAAATTGACCGGAGTGTGCTCCCGCACGGTCACGGCAAAAGTGGTTAATCCTCCCTCAAGGTTTTGGAGCTATCCAATGAATAGACAGGAATTTGCAAAGCTAGCGGTCGCGGGCACCGCAGTACTTGGTCTGACGATCGCCACTCTGGCAGCACCGTCCGCGCTTGCCGCCGGCGGGGTCTCCAGCAATACCTCCGCCAACTCTGCGCAGGCAGCAAGGCGCGCGGTTGTCGGTCAGATCGACAGGATTAACACGACAGTCGGCACCCCGGTCAGCGTTACCGCTGTTGCTTTGGATTCCAATGGAGAGCGCATGGCCACCGGCGTTACGGTTATTGGCGCTCTCCCCGAGGGCGTTACCTGGCATGCGGCTACCCTCACGCTCACCGCTTCTGCTGAAACCCCCATTGATCTGCAGGTTATTAGGTTCCAAGTCACCGACGGAGAGACCACGGCTCTTTTCGAAATGACCATCCGCGTGGTTCAAAAGGAGGCGGAGGCCACCTCCGCCCCGGCGAGCCCCGCCCCGGAGACCAGCCCCACCGCCGAGAACAAGGCACCGGTCGACGAGCCCGCGCCTGCGGCGACCGCTAAGGTCACCCACGAGCCCGACACCCCGGGCGGTACGACCCTTCCCGTTGCCCCGGACCAGCCCGAGCCGTCCCAGCAGGCCACCGTTGCCATCACCGCACCGACTGCCGCAGCTCCCACCGCGCAGCCGAGCGTGAGCCCCGCGCAGCCGACTGCGGGCGCCACACAGCCAGGCGGCAAGCAGCCGGGGGGCAAGCAGCTCGCCAAGACCGGTACCACTGCCCTTCCGCTGGCTGCTACCGCTATAGCCTCGATGCTGGCCGGCGCGTCCCTGGTGGCACGCCGCCGCCGCGAAAGCTGACGCGCTGCATAGAGAGGGGGTTGGGGACACTGGATTTATGCCCCCAACCCCTTTATCTCGCTGCGCCTTAGGCGACGTGGGAGGGCCCCGCTTCGCGGCGGCCCTTGTCCGGCTCCTTGCCCGCTTCCTTAAGGTCTGCGCGCAGGTTCTTGGGCAGGGTGAAGGTGATGCGCTCGGTAGCGGTGCGCACCTCCTCGAGGTTGGTGAAGCCGCGGCTGTTGAGCTCGGAGATGAGCTCTCGCACCAGGATCTCGGGGACGGAGGCGCCGGAGGTGACGCCGACGGTCTCGACGCCGTCGAACCACTCGTCCTGCACCTCTGCGGCCTTGTCGATACGCTCGGCGCGCTTGGCCCCGGATTCGCGGGCGACCTCCACCAGTCGCACGGAGTTGGAGGAGTTGGCGCTGCCCACCACGATCATGAGGTCGCAGCGCGGGGCGATCTCCTTGACGGCCACCTGGCGGTTCTGGGTGGCGTAGCAAATGTCGTCACTGGGCGGGTCCACCAGGTTGGGGAAGCGCTCGCGCAGACGGTTGACCGTCTGCAGGGTCTCGTCCACCGAGAGGGTGGTTTGACTGATCCACACCACCTTGTTTGGGTCGCGCACCACTACGGAGTCGACCTCGTCGGGGGTGCCGACCACCTGGATGTGCTCGGGGGCCTCTCCCTGGGTACCTTCGACTTCCTCGTGCCCCTCGTGGCCCACCAGGATGATGTCGTAGTCCTCCTTGGCAAAGCGCACGGCTTCGCGGTGCACCTTGGTCACGAGCGGGCAGGTGGCGTCGATCGTGGCCAGGTTGCGGCGCTCGGCCTCGGCATGGACTGCCGGGGAGACACCGTGGGCGGAGAAGACAACGCGTGCCCCCTCGGGCACCTGGTCCGTCTCGTTGACGAAGACGGCGCCGCGCTCGGAGAGGATCTCCACGACGTACTTGTTGTGCACGATTTCCTTGCGCACGTAGATGGGCGGCCCGTAGTGCTCGAGCGCCTTTTCCACGGCATCGACTGCGCGGTCAACGCCCGCGCAGTACCCGCGCGGTGCGGCCAACAGAATCGTTCCTGCCATGTCTCCCCTGTCAATGCCACCAACTTGGCGGCTCACGGTAACGTTACCCGGCAGAAACCGTCTCTTGCATCGTGAGGCCCACTCTTGAGCACTCCTCCCCAGCCGCTGCCGCCCCGCGCAGCTCAAACGACGCCGGAGAACCCGTGGCCGCTGCGGCTGCTAAACGCGAAGATCGAAGAATATGTGGCCAAAATGTCCCAGGTTTGGGTGGAGGGGCAGATTGTGCAGCTCAACCGCCGCCCCGGGGCTGGGATGGCTTTTCTCACCCTGCGGGATTTGGAGCAGGATTCCTCGATAAACGTCTCTATTTACTCACGCGCGCTTGACCCAACTCTGCGAGAGGGGGCGCACGTGGTGGTGAACGCCAAGGCGACGTTCTGGGCTAAGCGCGGCTCCCTACAGTTGCACGCGATCGAGATCCGGGCGGTGGGCCTGGGAGATTTGCTGGCCCGCATTGAGCAGTTGCGGCAAGTTCTGGCTGCGGAGGGCCTGTTTGATCCGCGCCGCAAGCGTCCGCTGCCGTTCCTGCCGCGCCGGGTGGGCCTGATTTGTGGGCGGGATTCGAAGGCCGAGCACGACGTTGTTGTCAACGCCTCCGCCCGCTGGCCGGGCATCGCGATGGAGATCCGGGAGGTGGCGGTCCAGGGCGAGCATTGCGTGAGGGAAGTGAGCGCCGCGCTGACGGAGTTGGACGCGCTGCCAGAGGTGGACGTCATCATCATTGCGCGCGGTGGCGGCAGTGTGGAAGACCTCTTGCCGTTCTCCAACGAGCACCTGGTGCGCGCGGTGGCCGCAGCGCAGACGCCGGTGGTTTCCGCCATTGGCCACGAGACGGATTGTCCGCTGCTGGATTTGGTGGCCGACGTTCGCGCGTCTACCCCCACGGATGCGGCCCGCCGTGTGGTGCCCTCTTTGTCTGAGTTGACGATGGAGTTGGATTCCCTGTCCTCCTCGCTGCGGGCGGCGTTTTCTACCCGCCTTAACCGCGAGCGCGAGGGCTTGCTGGACCTGATTTCGCGCCCGGTCTTGGCCTCTCCGGTGCAGTTGGTGGAGCGTCACCGCGAGGGATTGACCGCTGCGGAGGCGCGCCTGCGGGGCGCCACCGATCGGGCGGTGTTGGCCGCCCGGGCGGACTTGGGCACGCTCAGCGCTTCGCTGCACGCGCTGTCCCCGGCTGCGACCCTAGAGCGGGGCTACACGCTGCTGGCGCTGCCGAACGGAAAGCTGGTCCGTTCCCAGGCTGATTTGCCGCCGGGCACCTTGGTGGAGGGCATGGTGGCGGATGGTCGTTTTGTTGCCAAGATTGTGGGGTCTACTCCCGCACAGCCCCGAAAGGATTGAGCCATGCACGGTGAGAACTCTGCCCATGCTGACGTCAAGGAGCTTTCCTACGAGGAGGCCCGGGCGGAACTGGTGGAATTGGTGCGCACGTTGGAAAGCGGCCAGGTTCCCCTAGCTGAGACAATTGCGCTCTGGGAACGCGGTGAGGCTTTAGCTGGTCATTGCCGGTCCTGGTTGGATGACGCGCAGGCAAAGCTCGAGGCGGCTACCGCCGAGCAGTGAGCCGGGTTGAGAAGGGGAATGCCGTGAGCAGCGAACCGTATGCGCTGGTGATTGGTGAGGCGTTGATTGACATCGTGGAGTCCGCTGGAGAGAGCAGCGAAATCCCGGGCGGTTCTCCCGCCAACGTGGCTTTGACCATGTCCAGGCTGGGCCACCCGTCACTACTCCACACGTGCTTGGGGGTGGACTCCCGAGGCCGGGCCATCGAGCAACACTTGGGTGCCTCCGGGGTGAAGCTCACTGAGTCTTCCTTTGCCGCCCCGCGCACCTCCACGGCCCTGGCCAAGATCGGCCCGACCGGGGCGGCCGACTACGTTTTCGACGTCGACTGGTCCCCTGCGCCGCTGCCGGAGCTGAAGGGCGCCCCGACGCTGGTGCACACGGGTTCCATCGCTGCGGTGCTCTCGCCAGGGGCGCAGCTGGTAGAGCAGACCCTATCCTCCCTGCGGGAGGTAGCCACCATCACCTATGACCCCAACGCCCGCCCGCAGCTCATGGGCAACGCCGCCACGGCCCGCCGCACGGTGGAACGCCTGGTTTCCCTGGCTGACCTGGTCAAGGTCAGCGACGAGGACCTGGAGTGGCTGCTCGGGACTCCCATGGAGTCCGTGGAGCAGGTGGAGGCTGCGGCGCGCACGTGGCTGGACCTGGGTCCGGCCCTGGTGATCGTCACGCGGGGCAAGCACGGCGCCGTGGCGGTCTCCTGCAGCGGCGATTGCGTTAGCGTGCCTGCTGGCGCCGACGTCAAGGTGGTGGATACCGTGGGGGCAGGCGATTCCTTCATGGGAGGCCTGAATTCCGCGCTGTGGCGCGAGGGTCTACTAGGGGCGGAGCGCCGCGAGGCGCTGCGCCAGGCCACCCAGGAGCAGCTAGTGGCGATCGTGCAGCGGGCGGCGGCGGTGGCGAATATTACCGTCTCCCGGGCGGGAGCCAACCCGCCCACCCAGGCCGAGCTGGACGCGGCCCTTGCCGCCCAATCAGGGGTTGCCGATGTTTGAGGCAAAGCAGGGCAACGGGATGGTGACGGCCCGGGACGTTTGGCAAGAACTGCTGGAGGGAAACAAGCGCTTTGTCTCCGGGCAGGGCAGCAAGAAGGAATTCGGTAACTCCTGGGAGCTGGAGGAGCGGCAGTTCCCGCTCGCTGCGGTGTTAGCCTGCTCGGACTCGCGAGTGCCGGTGGAGATTGCGCTGGACCAGGAGCCGGGGCACATCTTCACCGTCCGCACCGCCGGCCACAGCTTGTCACGCGCGGTCCTGGGCTCTCTCGAATACGCCATCTGTGAGCTGAAGGTACCGCTCTTGGTGGTGTTGGGTCACCAGCACTGCGGCGCCCTGAACGCCGCGCTGGCGCACTCCATGGGCACCACCGCTCAGGGCAACATCGCCTACGTGGCCAAGTGCGTGCTGGACTCACTGTCCTTCGAGGCCCCCGAGTGGGCCGAGGTCGCTGGAGAGGTGGGCGCGGCCCATGCTCACGTGCGAGGCTCCCTGTTCCGGGTGCTGGCCGACTCCCCGCTGCTATACCAGGAGTTGGACGCGGGCCGCCTGGCGGTGGTGGGCGCGCACTACTCCCTGCGCTCGGGCCGGGTCCACGAGATCCCGTCCACCAGGCACGGCTTCTAACTGCGGGCCGGGATTTTACTTGCCCCGGCGGCGCTCTCGCTGCGAGTAGTCGCGCAACGCGCGTAGGAAGTCCACGTGCCGGAAGTCTGGCCAGTAGACCTCGCAGAAGTAGTACTCGGAGTAGACGGTCTGCCACAGCAGGAAGCCGGAGAGGCGCTGCTCGCCGGAAGTACGGATCACCAAGTCGGGGTCAGGCTGTCCCCTGGTGTAGAGGTAGGCGGCGATGTCCTCCACCGTCAGGCTCGCGGCAGCGTCGGCCAAGCTCACCCCGGCCTCGGCACGCTCGTACAAGTGGGCGCGCACCGCGTCGGCGATCTCCTGCCTGCCCCCGTAGGAAACCGCGATGTTTACAGTCATCGGCTTCTCGGGTAAGTCGGAGAGGGCGGCAGTCCGCTCGGCTACGTCCGTCAGGCGGCCCACCACGGCCTCGGGCAGCAGATCCATGTTGCCCACGATCGAGACCGGCCACAGGTCCCGGTCCCCGATCTCCTCCACGGCGTCACAGATGATCTCCAGGAGCGGGCGCAGCTCCGCCTCCGGGCGGTGCAGGTTGTCGGTGGAGAGCATCCACAGCGTGACCACCTGGACGCCGGCCTCGCTGGCCCACTGCAGGAAGTCCTGCACGTTGGCCGCTCCCTGGCGGTGCCCGTGGGCGGCGGCGGCCCCCACCTGCTTGGCCCAGCGCCGGTTTCCGTCCAGAATCACCCCGATGTGGGCCGGGACCGGGGCGCCCATGAGCTGCCGGCTCAGCCTAGCTTCGTAGGCCCGGTAAAGCAGATCCCTCAGACCCATCGCCGTTTCCTCTCCACAGAGCTGGCTTTGCCCCACTTCTACCACAGCACCCTGCGCCCTAGCTGAAAACGGGACCATGGGACAAAACAGCTCCCCGGGCACGCCGTATGCTTGAACCTACGCAACCGTAAGTTAGGAGGGCCCCTGTGCCCAAAAGCTCCCAGCCGCGAATCCGCAGCACCTCCTCGGACCAGTCACCGGGCGCCCGCGGGATAGACCTCCTCAAACCCCACCTGCGGGGCTGGATCCACGCCGCCACTACTCCCCTGGCGCTCGCCGCCTCGATCGTGCTCGTGGTACTGGCCCCCACGGCCGCGCTGAAGTGGGCCTCCTCCGTCTTCCTGGCCTCCTCCCTGCTGCTGTTCGGGATCTCCGCGCTCTACCACCGCTTCAACTGGAAGCCCACCGCCCAGGCGGTGCTGCGCCGGCTGGACCACTCCAACATCTTCCTCCTCATCGCAGGCACCTACACCCCGCTCTCCGTTGCCCTGCTGGATCCGGACGACGCCCGCGTCCTCCTCATCGTCGTGTGGGTGGGGGCCGCCTTTGGCATCCTGGGCCGGGTGTTCTTCAGCTATGCCCCGCGCTGGCTCTACACTCCGCTCTACGTGATCCTGGGCTGGGTGGCGCTCTGGTACCTCCCCCAGTTCTGGACCAACGGGGGTCCCGCGATCGTCTGGCTGGTGGTGGCCGGCGGCATCTCCTACACCCTGGGCGCGCTCGTGTACGCGCTGAAGTGGCCGGACCTCTGGCCCCGTTGGTTCGGCTTCCACGAGGTGTTCCACACTTTCACCGTGGCAGGCTGGGTCACCCACTGCGTGGCGGCCTTCCTGGCCGTGCTCGGTGCCAGATAGGCGGTTTCCTAACTCGCTGCGTCCCATAACCGGGCCATTTCCGCGCCAGTTGGTAGGATTCCCTTTCAGGCACCGGCCTGATCTGCCCCGCAGCACCGCTGCGGGGCAGCCCACATGCAAGGAGATCACAGTGAGCAAGTCCGTTTGGCTCACCCAGGAGGCATTCGATCGCCTCACCGCAGAGCTCGAGCACGCCAAGAACGTGCTCCGGGTGGAGATTGCCGACCGCATCGAAGCAGCCCGGCAGGAGGGTGACCTCAAGGAGAACGGTGGCTACCATGCCGCCCGCGACGAGCAGGCAATGAACGAGACGCGCATTGCCCAGCTCGAGGACATCCTGCGCAACGCGGAGGTGGGCGAGACCCCGCCGGACGACGGCGTAGTCGAGCCCGGCATGGTGGTCGAGGCAAGCATCGGCGGCATGGAGCGCACTTTCCTCCTGGGGGCCCGCGAAGCCGCCCCCGGCATCGAGATCGACGTCTTCTCCCCCGAGTCCCCGCTCGGCAAGGCCATCAGCGGCCACTCTCGCGGCGAGGAGGTCTCCTACACCGCTCCCAACGGTAAGAAGATCAAGGTGCAGATCAAGGAAGTGCGGCCCTACACCGGCTGACCGCCCCGGGACCTGGGCGCGAAGGCGCCCCGCCGCTCGACCACTCAAGCGCTCGGCGGCGACACCGGCCACGGCGGGAGGGTCGCCCAACCCGCAGCCCGCCACAGCGCCACGGCACCAACTGCACAAACTAGTGGGGTGGGGGGGCCCCCCCCCCCGCCCCCCCCCCCCCACGCGGGGAACCCCCCCCGCCCGCGCCGCCCCCCCCCCCG
>JAUMWR010000042.1 GCA_030529545.1 Buchananella hordeovulneris | reverse complement strand
GCAAACAGTCAGGGCCCCATAACCACCCGGTTATGGGGCCCTGACCCACACCCACACCAAGCCCAGCGGCCAACCTCACCGGGCACGGACCCGCGCGGCCGGCGGAGCGTCGTCCAACCAGCCGCCAATCGGCCAGCACAAAACCCCGCGACCAGCAGGCACGTCAGCCAACCCCCGCACGGACTTGGTGTTAAACGCACGGCCATGTAGCTACACGCCCCCACAAGCCCAAGGTTGTGCGTGTAAGTCCAGGGCCGAACGCAGGGGAGAGAGACCGGGCGGGCGCCTGAGGTCGGCAGCACGGGGGAGAAAGACCGGCCGGGTGACTGAGGACCGGCGGGCAGGTGTACCTGCAAGCAGTAAGGCCAACGGGAACATCGGCCCTCAACGGGACTGACAAGAGACGTTAGAAGGAGTAGTGTCAAGCACAAAACTGCGCTAAACCGCCTCAAAATGGCTCATCGGCGCAGAAAGCGTTGCGCTGGTGGGATAACATCCCTACGATCAATTCGAAACTGGAATAACGCCCACGTTACACTCCTCCTCCAGAGTGGATGCCGACGTTACCGGCTGAATGGAGGAGAAGTGAATCAGTCCAAACCCATGCGCGTCTGGAGCCTGCTGGCCACGTTTGCGCTGGTAGTTGCCTCGGCGGTCGTGGCCTCGTTCTACGCGGCCACTGCAAAGGCAGCGAACAACGCCAACGTTCGCGTCCACGACGTAGTGGTCCAGCGGTGGACCGGTGCAGGAGCGCCACCTAAGTGCGATGGCCTGCCCATTGCATATTCTTACGCGCGTGCTTGCGTGACGTGGAAGTGGGACGCGTCGGCCGCTAACCCGCAGTCTGGGGACTCCTTCTACCTAGGCCTACCGCCCAACTTCCTCCTCACCGACGTGGCCCCCTATGACTTGAACGCCACGATCGGACAGAACACGAACACCACGCGGAAGATCGGTGCTTGCAAGCCAACGGTGGGCCAAGGCGGCAAGGGTGCCCGGGTCACCTGCACCTTTGACGACGGACTGACGCAAGCACTGTCAGAGGGCAACACGAACTTGGTGGGCACCGGCTGGCTGGTGGTGCGCGCAAAGCGAGAAGGGGACAACACCTCCCACGAGTTCGACCTCAACGGCACGGTGCAGTCGATTGTGAACCCGGGCGACAAGCCAATCCCGCCGTCCACGGGCGGCGGTGACTACAACCCGCGCGAGCCCTACAAATACGGCAACGGAATCCAATCCTCCACCAAGCGCATGAAGTGGTTCATTGGTTTCTCCACCGAGAAGCTGGCTCAGCACGCGGGCGGCAATATCCCGAACCCGCTGGTGCTCACCGACACGCTTTCTGCTGGACACAAGTTCCACCCGACGGCAGCTGTTGACCTGCGCATCGTCTCTTCTAAGACGGAGCCCAGCCCAGCGCAAAACATCCGGGTGGGCACATCCAACCCGCAGGAGGCACCGCTCACCGGCCACGCGGGGCACACGGTCTTCAATATCACCCGCGAGATCAGCGCAGATGGCCGCACCATGACCATCACGATTGCGCCCACCGCCGGGGGAAACTGGGAGCCAGAAACCCACTACCAGCTGTCCTACACCACCATCCCAACCACCGACGACGGCCTGGTGGACCAGGGGACGGTCTATCGCAACGACGTGACCTTCTCCGGCTTTAACCTCAAGCGCGAGTCACGAGTCTTCTACGTGGCAGCCGCCGGAGGCACCGCACACATGGAGCCTGGCTACGGTAGCTTCTCCATCGTGAAGCTGGTGGAGGGGCCCGGCGCCTCGGCGCTGCCGTCGGACACCAAGGTGCAGGTCCGGGTGAAGTGGACCTTGCCCGGGGGAAAGACTCCGGCTGATTTCCCGGACTGGACTGCTCCGGCGGCTAACCCGCTGCAGCTTGAGATTCCAGTCGGTGTGGTGACTCCCTACGTCCCCAGCGCGCGGGCGTTCCCCATTGGCACCACGATCGAGCTCAGTGAGGTTCCGCCGGTTTCTGGCGGCAACGTAGTGTGGAGCAACCCGCGCTTCCGCGTGGGTGACGAGACCACAACCGCTCCCACCGCGTCCTTCCAGATTGTGGCAGGCGAGGTCACTCCTATCGAGCTGACCAACGACGTCAACCTCAAGCCCACGCCCACTCCCACCCCCACCCCGGAGCCGACCCCGACTCCGACTCCCACGCCGGAGCCCACGCCCACGCCGACTCCGACACCGACCCCGGAGCCGACTCCGACTCCTACCCCGACCCCGTCTGACACGCCGAGCCCGTCGGGGCCGCCGACTCCTCCGACTCCCCCGGCGAGCCCGTCCCCGCGGCCGTCGGTCACCCCGACGCCCGCCACCCCCAAGGGGGGCAAGCTGCCCAAGACCGGTAGCGACGCTCAGGCGGCTCTACCGTTCGCGATCGGCCTGCTTGCCGCAGGTGCCGGCCTGCTGATCGTGCGCCGCAGCAAGCGAAGCTGAATGGCTGACGTCCTCTAGGAGGATATAGAGCGGTGGGTCCGCAACCGAAGGGTTGCGGACCCACCCTCGTTTTGCGGTGCCTGCGCCCGGGCTGCAAGCCCTGGCCTCACGGGCACACCGGGCCCGCGGCTCTCCGCCTACAGCGGCTCGTACAGGTAGTGGTCCAGGGTTGGGCCCACCAGGGCCGCCACCTGGTGCGGGGTCATGGAGGCCAGGGGCTCCGACTTCACTATGTAGCGAGTCGTGATCAGGCCGATCACCTGGCTGCCCACCAGGCTGGCGCGCAGGAGCACCTGGTCCTGCGCCACCACCTGGCTCAGGCGCTTCACGAGGGCGCCGACCACGAACGAGCGGAAGAGGTCCCGGGACTGCTTGTCTGTGCCAATGCTGCGGATGAGTCCCAGGTAGCCGGAGCCCAGGCGCGGGTCGTCTAGGACGCGCAGGATGAGGGCCAGGTAGCGGGCGCCACTGCCAGGACCGCTGCCACCGCCCCCGGCGGTGAGGGTCTGCAGCACGCCCAGGTGGTCGATCGCCGACTCCAGTGCAGCGCGGAAGAGCTCCAGCTTTGTGCCGAAGTAGTAGTGGACCAGCTTGGCGTCCACGCCGGCCCGGTTGGCGATGGCGCGAACGGAGGTGGCGGCGTATCCGTTGGCGCCGAACTCGATTTCGGCGGCCAGCAGGATCTCTGCGCGCCAGTCTGTGTCTCCGGCTCGCGGCCCCCGGGTGCGGGCTACGGGGGTGGGGTCGGCTGCTTCCATGTCCCTGGCCCTTCTGTTGTGCTGAGTTTTACCTTAGCTCTCCCCAAGTTTCCCCGCGCGAAGAAATCCGGTGATACCTTGGTTTCGTCATACGATGAAATGGGGGAGAATCTCATGAGAGCACTAATTCTCAAGGAATTTCGTGAGCTGGGGCGTGACCGTCGCACGCTGGCGATGCTGATCGCCTTGCCGGTGATCCTGCTGGTCATCTTCGGCTACGCCGCCTCCTTCCGGGTTGACCAGGTCAGCGTGGCCGTAGTCGGGCCCGGGGCTAAGGATCTGTCCGCCGAGGTCGCGAGCAGCCCGGTGGGGCAGGAACACCTGCGCATCGAGCGCGTCGATGAGACCGTCCCCGGCACACAGGAGCAGGCGCGCCAACTGCTGGAACGCCAGGAGTACGACGTAGTCCTGGTCACTTTAGTGGACGACGTTCCTGCGGCCGCCATCTCCCCCGCCGGCCAGTCCCACGAGCGGCCACTCAACGAGCGGATGCACGCCTATGGGGACGGCTCGGCGCTGTTCATGGCCCAGGCGGCGCGTTCTTTTGTGGTGGAGCTGGCCGCCCACGACGCGCAGGAGTCGCTGCAGTCCCAGCTGGACTCTCTGACTGCGCTGCGCGCGGACCTGGAGGAGATGCGTGGACCGCTGGAGAACCTGCGCAGCGAGCTTACCGGCCTGGGCGAGTTCGCGCCCGGGTCAGCCGGAGCACCTGGGGCGCCCGGGGCTGCCGACCTGCTGTCCGTGCAGGGACAGGTGCCGGGGCAGACACCGACCGCCGGTGACCCATCCCGCGGTGTCCCTTCAGATTCCGCTCCGGGAGCGGGACAGCTTCCTCCGGGCGAGCTCCCGCCAGGCCAGGCGGACCTGGCCGCCCTACTCTCGAAGCTGGGTCAGGTGAACCTGCCCGCCCTGCCGGACCTCCCGGACCTGCCCACCGTGCCCAACTTGGAACCGGAGGCGCTGGTGACCGTGCTGTTCAACCCGGACCTGTCTACCTCGTGGGTGATGGTGCCCCCGCTGGTGGGCCTGGTCATGGTGTTCATAGGGGTGCTCATCACCTCGATCGGTCTGGTGCGGGAGCGGGAGACGGGGACGCTGGAGCAACTGGCGGTGATGCCGTTGCGTCCGGCGGACATCATCTTGGGCAAGATCACCCCTTACTTCCTGTTGGCAGTGCTGGATATCGCGGTGGTGACGGTGATCGCGCTGCTGCTGTTCAGGGTGCCGTTCGAGGGCTCGGCTCTGCTGTTTGCTGGGGGAGTGTTCCTGTTCGCCTTCGTGGTGTTGGGGTTGGGCGTGTTCATCTCCTCGATCTCCCACACGACGGGGCAGGCGATTCAGACGGCAATCATGATGGTGGTGCCGCAGATCATTCTTTCGGGCTTGATCTACCCGCTGGAGACGATGCCGGCGTGGATTCGCACGATCGGTTACTGCCTGCCGCTGACTTGGTTTAGGCAGTTCTCGCTGGGGGTGATGCTGCGCGGGGCGGGCCTGGAGACGATGTGGCTGCCGCTGGCAGTGTTGGCCGGCATGGCGGTGACGATCTTCGGCGCGGCTACCCTGCGCATGCGCTTCAGCCTGGCGCACGGGGGTGGGCGCTGATGGCGCGCCTGGTGGATGCCTCGGTGCGCTACGGGGAGAAGTTCGGGTTGCGCGATTTCACCGGCAGCTTCCCGGCAGGGACGGTGAGCGTGCTGGTCGGCGGGGATGGCGCGGGCAAGTCGACGTTGCTGCGCGTGCTGGCCGGGCGCCTGCCGCTGTCTTCCGGCCAGGTTTTGGTGGCCGACGTTCCCACCGCCTTCCCCGCTCATCCGGCCCCGCGCCCGGGCGGGCCGGCGGAGGGGAGCGAGCCGCCCGCCGGCGGGATCGGCTACCAGGGGGAGCGCGACGGGGTCTGGCCCCAGTTGAGCGTGGCTGAGAACGTGGAGTTCGCGGCCCGGGTGCACGGGCTGCCGAGCTCACAGAGGCGGCAGCGCGCAGCGCGACTGCTGGAAGCCGCCGACTTGGAGCGCTTCACCGGCCGCCTGGCGGGCCGCCTCAGCGGCGGCATGCGCAAGAAGTTGGGCTTTGTGCTTGCCACGCTGCACCGCCCAGGCCTGGTGCTGCTGGACGAGCCCACCACAGGCGTGGACGCCACGGCCCGCGTGGAGCTGTGGGAGCTGCTGGAGGCCGCCGCCCAGGAAGGCGCGACGGTGGTGCTGGCGACCTCCTACCTGGACGAGGCCGAGCGCGCCGGCCGGGTGTTTCTGCTGGGGGAGGGACGCCTGCTGGCCAGCGGCACCCCGGCACAGGTGCGCGGCCAGATGCCCGGCACGCTCTGGCGGCTCCCGCCGCCGGCCAGCCTGGACGTGGCGCGGGAGGCGGACACCTGGCGGATAGGCCGAGCGCGCTTCCTGTGGTGTGCCCCGGGGCGGCAACCCGGCCTGCCGGGCGGGCAGGCGGCAGTACGCGCGGAGCCGAACCTGGAGAACGCGGCCATCGGCTACCTGCTGGCGGCCGAGCAGGTCACCACCAGCCGGGACGACGCCGCGCCTAGCGCCCCGACCAATACGCCGGCCCCGGCCCCACGAGGAGCGCGCGGGATTAGCGAAGAGGTGCGGGCTGGTCTGCGCGGTGGCGCGGAAGGTGGCGGCTCGGAAACCGAAGGCCAGGTAGCTGGCGGAGCCTTGGAAGGCGGCGGCGCGGAGACCGACGGACGTCGGGCAACTGGCGGCGGTGTGGAAGACAGTGGCTCGGAGGGGAGTGGTGGCTCGCAAGTCGCGGGTGGCTCGGCGGGCGCGGCAAGCGCCGGCGTCTTGGAGGGCGGCGGCGGGAACGTCGGCTCCCACGATGAGGGGCACGAACTGGTCAGTGCCAGCCAGGTGCGGCGCCGCTACGGCGACTTCTGGGCTCTGGACGGCGTGGACCTGGCCGTGCGGGCCGGGCAGATTGTGGGGCTGGTGGGCGGCAACGGCGCCGGCAAGACCACGCTCATGCGCATCATCCTGGGGCTGGAGCATCCCACCGGCGGGCACGTGGAGCTGATGGGGCGCCGGCCCGGCCGCGCGGCGCGCGAGCGGATTGGGTACGTGGCCCAGGGGCTGGGGCTCTACCCGACCCTGAGCGCCCGGGAGAACCTGGAGTTCGCCGCCTCAGTGACGGGCGGGCGGCTAGAGGGAGCGGCGCTGGCGCTGGCCCACGAGCTCGGAAAGACGCCGGTGGCGCAGCTCCCGCTGGGCATCCGCCGCACTCTGGCGTTTCATGCTGCCACCCTGCACTCCCCGGACCTGCTGATCCTCGACGAGCCCACCTCCGGCCTGGACCCGCTGGGCCGGGCCCGCCTGTGGAAGGAGTTGAGGGAGAAGGCGCAGCAGGGGACCGGAATCCTGGTCACCACCCACTACGTCAAGGAAGCCGAACAGTGCGACCACCTGGTGATGCTCAAGGACGGCAAGGTGGTGCCGAGCCCGGCTGGCTGAACCCAACCGCACCGGCTACCCCCATTTCTAACAGCGCGTTCAACCGAGCTTGAATCTTGGGGGGGGGGGGCCGGTTAAGGGTGTGGGTGGGGGGCCGAAACCCCCCCCCCCCCCCCACTTCGCTAGGCGCTAGATGACTCTCAGGCCAGCTCCTCCAGGCGCTGGGCGACGTAGTCGATGTCCTTGTCGCCGCGACCGGAGAGGTTGACGACGATGATCTTGTCGTTGCTCAGGGTCGGGGCCAGGCGGATGGCGTGGGCCAGGGCGTGCGAGGACTCCAGGGCCGGGATGATGCCCTCGGTGCGGCACAGCATCTGGAAGGCCCCTAGGGTCTCCGCGTCGGAGGCGTGCACGTACTCGACGCGGCCCACCTCCTTCAGGAAGGCGTGCTGCGGGCCAACTCCCGGGTAGTCCAGGCCGGAGGCGATGGAGTGAACCGGCGAGGGCTCGCCGTCCTCGTCCTGCAGCACCAGGGTCTTCATGCCGTGCAGCATGCCCGGCTTGCCGAGCGTCATGGTGGCGGCGTGCTCACCGACCACGTCGATGTTGCGGCCCGCCGGCTCGACGCCGTACATCTTGACCTCGGAGTCGTTCAGGAACTCGGTGAACAGACCCATCGCGTTGGAGCCGCCACCAACGGAGGCGACCAGCGCGTCCGGCAGGCGGCCCTCCTTGGCCAGGATCTGCTTCTTAGCCTCGCGGCCCACGATGGACTGGAAGTCGCGCACCATCGACGGGTAGGGGTCGGGGCCCACCACGGAGCCGATGGCGAAGAAGGTGTCCTTGTAGTCGCGTGCGAACACGGAGAACGCGGAGTCCACGGCGTCCTTCAGGCAGCGGCCGCCGGACTCGACGGAGACAACATTGGCGCCCAGCATCTTCATGCGCACCACGTTCGGGCGCTGCTTCTCGATGTCGATCGCGCCCATGTGGATCTCGCACTCGAGACCCAAGATGGCGGCGGCGGTGGCCAGGGCCACACCGTGCTGACCGGCGCCGGTCTCCGCCATCAGCTTCTTCTTGCCCATGCGCTTGGCCAGCAGGCCCTCACCCAGGCAGTGGTTGATCTTGTGCGCGCCGGTGTGGTTCAGGTCCTCGCGCTTGAGGTAGATCTTGGCCCCGCCCAGTTCGGCGCTCAGGCGCTCGGCGAGGAACAGCGGCGAGGGGCGGCCAACGTAGTCCGTCAGCAGGGCCTCGTAGGCGGCCTGGAACTCCGGGTCCTGGCGGGCCTCGGCATAAGCCGCGGCCACCTCAGAGATGGGAGTCTCGAGCTGCGGAGGAACAAAGCGACCTCCGTGGGAACCAAAGAAGCCGTCTGCGTCGGCGTGCACTAGCGAAGTCATACTCAAACTCTAGCCACCTATGCGTTTAAGGCTGTGCGCCGGTCACGTTTTGAGCGGAAGCTCGCAATTTCGGGTAATCGCCCCGCCATTTCAGGCAACCACACTGAAGAACTCCCCGGAAGAAGGAACCCGATTGTCAAGTCCAACTTCCGGGGAGCACTTCACGCGGCCGGGGACCCACTCAGCCCCATCCACCCCCGCCCGGGCCGCCAGTCAGGCGCGGCCCGCTAAGCGCAGCGGCGGGCGGGAACGTCGTCCTACTCAAAGCGCGTGATTCCACCCATGTCCGCCTTGGAGGCGGCGCGCGCGGTGACGAACACAGCGCTGGCCATGAGAGCGATGCACACGCCCAGCACGCCCAGGAAGATGGGACTGGGCACCCCAACCTGGCGGTGCGAGACGCCGGTGATCAGCGCCCACGCGGAGAATGCGCCGAGTCCCACCGACAGCAGGAACACCGTCGCCATGGGCAGGGCTGCCTCCCAGGCGGTGATGCGGCCCAGCACCCGCTTGGGCATGCCGGACAGGCGTAGCAGGCCAAAGACTCGCAGCCGTTCGAGGAAGGCGGCGTAGGTGGAGACGCCCAGCGCCACCGTGGAGATCGCGGCCGCGATCAAGATGCCGATAGAGGCCAGGATGGAGAACTCGATCTCCGGGGCAGTGTTCAAGAACGCGGTCGTGTCCAGCGGCGTGCGCGGGCTGCCGTACCAGTCGGAGTGCGTCAGCAGCATGGTGGTGCGGGCGCGCTCTACGCTGGCCGGGTCCCCGTCGGTGAGCACCAGAAACATGATGTTCTCCCGGCCGGACTGCGTGGGCGGAGAACCCGCCTGCGTGTTAGCAGCGCCGTTGTTGCGCAGCCAGGACTCGGACACCGAGATCCACTCTTCCCCGGCGGGGATGGGCAAGCCGAGCAGAGCGCCGTCCTCGGCGCTAGCCACGAAGTAAGTTCCCTCGGGCCGCGAGTCCGCCGCGCTGGGGTAGAAGCGCAGGACGTGCTTGACGCCATTCACCTGGCTGATCTTCTCCGCCAGGGCTTCGAGGTCGCCCTCCTCTCCAAAGGCGTAGGCAGTCAGGGCGTGCTCCGGCATGGCGTCCGGACCGTCGTAGGTCTCGAAGACGCTCGCGGCGGCCGTCACTCCAACGGAGAAGAAGGTGACGGTGAAGACCGCGATTACCATGCCCGCCACCGAGCGGAAGGCGGCGCGCGGGTGGTTGGCCACCCGGTTGGCGCCCACCACCAGGGCGGGGGAGCCGGCCCAGCGGCCCACCAGCCGGGAGACGCCCGCGGTTAGCCACGGCCCGGCCCACAGTAGGCCAAAGGCGGTGCCCAGGAAGCCCACCAAGAGCAGCTCGGCCACGAACTTGTCCACCAGGGTGGACTCGCCATCGGGGCTCAGCATCTTGCTGGCCGCCGGCGCCGCGAACGCGGCCACGCCCAACACCAGCGAGATCAGGGACCAGACGCGCGGGCGGCACTCGGTCTTGGCACGGGCCCGCGCCAGCGGGTTGCGGCCCAGGCGGCGCGCCTTAATCCACGACCAGCCGGTGGAGGCCGCCACTACGCAGATCACCACCGCTGCGATGGAGAGGGGGTCCAGGAGTAGGTCCGCCGGGTAGAAGCGCGAGCCCTCGATGCGGATCTGGGCGGCCAGCGGGACCGCCGCCAGGTACAGGCCAATGCCCAGCAGCGAGCCAACCAGGGAGGTCACCACCGTCTCCAGCGCGGAAACGGAGGCCACCTGGCCGGGCGTGGCGCCGATCAATCGCAAGGTGCTGAATCGCTGCTGGCGTTGCACCGCGCCGAGCTCAGTGACGATGCCGATGAGCAGCAGGGCGGGAACGAGCACCGCGACGGCGCCGATCATCGCCACGATCCGGTAGGCCGTAGAGGAGAAATCTGCGCCCACCAGCTCGTGCACCAACACCGGGTCGCCCGTGCGGGCCAGCTCCATCACCTGCTCCAGGGGTCGCGCCACCAGCACGGAAAGCGAATCCGGGCCGCGCACGGCCGACTCCGGCAGCACGCCGGCCATGGTCCCCCACCGCTCCGCCAGCTCGCCGGGGCCGGCCTTCTTCACCAGCTTGGCCAGCGCCGGGGAGGCCAGGAACGTGCCCGGCTCCGGCAACTGGGGAACCCCGCGGATAGAGGCCGTGGATCCAGCCGGGGTGTAGAAGTACAGGACGTTAATGATGTCGCCCCGGTAGTTGTCGAACTTGGGTACGGCCAGGAGCTGGTCATTGCCGACCGTGACCTCCTGGCTGGAGATGTCGATCGAGTCCGCACCCTGCGCACTCACCCAGGTGGAGCGCAGGTTGCGCTCGGAGAACGAGTTGGAGGCCGCCAGGAGCATGAGGGCCAGGCTCACGCCCACCATCACGCCCGCAATGATCCCCAACAGGCGGTTGCGGTTGGAACGATTCGAGATCGTCACCGTGCGGATGAAGTCCAGATTCTTCATCGTCCCGCCTCCGGGGTGGCCTGCGCGCCTGGGTGACCTGCGGCGTTCGGGCCGGTGGGCGGCAACGCGGCGGCGGAGAGGTGGGCGGCGCTCGCGGCAACGTCGGCCACAGGGTGCACGACGTTCCCTGGGACGGCCCCCACCATCGGGGCGTGGTTCGCGGCAACGTCGGCCATGGAAATCGACGCGCTGCCGGCGCTAATCAGGCCGTCGCGCACAATCACCTCGCGGTCGGCGTAGGCGGCGGTGCGCGGGTCGTGGGTGATGATGACGACCGTGGCGCCGGCGCGGCGGGCGGTGGAGACCAGTACCTCCATCGTGTTCTCGGCGGAGAGCGAGTCGAGGGAGCCGGTGGGCTCGTCGGCAAAGATGATCTTCGGGTTCAGGGCGAGCGCGCGCGCCACTGCCACGCGCTGCGCCTGGCCGCCGGACATGGCGGAGGGGAGCTTGTCGGCTTCGGCGTGCAGGCCCAGCTCCTCCAGGCGCGCCCGGGCGATCTTGGAGGCGCGCGAGCGCTTCATGCCGGTGAGCAGCAGGGGCACGGCCACGTTGTCCACCGCCGTCAGATCCGGCAGGAGCTGACCAAACTGGAAGATGAAGCCGAACTCCGTCAGGCGCAGGCGGGAGCGCTCGTCCTCGTCGCAGCGGGTGAGGTCGTGGCCGCCAAAGTGCACCGAGCCGGCGTCGGGCAGTAGGACGCCGGCCAGCACGTGCAGCAGGGAGGACTTGCCGGAGCCGGAGGGCCCCATGACGGCCAGGATTTCCCCGGCGGCGATGTCTATGTCCACCCCGCGCAGCGCGTGTGTGGGACCGTAGGAGAGGTGGAGTCCGCGCGCGGACATGATGGGGGAGTTCATTGCGTTACCTCCTTACGTAGCGCGCCCAGGCGGGCGCTGGTTAGGTCGATCCACCGCAGGTCTGCCTCCAGGTGGTAGATGGCGTGGTCGGCCAGCAACACCGTGGCCAGGTCCGCGCCCTGCTTGCGGCGGGTGAGCTCGCGCATCTGAGCGATGTGCTCGCTGCGCTGCATGTCTAGGAGCCGCTCGGCATCTTCTTCGAGCAGCAGGGCGATCACCGTCTTGGCAAAAAGCTCTGCCTGGATGCTGGTGGCGGCGATCTTGGGGGAGAACAGCCATTGCTCCACCTGGGCGCGTCCGGCCGGGGTGATCTCGTAGCGCTTGCGTTCAGGGCCGCCGCCGGCCTCGGCCCCGGCGGTGACGATCAGGCCGTCGCGCAGCAGTCGGGAGAGGGTGGCGTAGACCTGCCCAAAGGCGAGCGGTTTGGTTTGGGCAAACCAGCGGTCCCACGAGGTCTTTAGGTCGTAGCCGTAGCCGGCGTTGTTGCTGGCCCCCAGCAGTCCTAAGAGGGTTAGTCGCGTGTCCATGCCGGAACTATAAACACGAAGTATGTACGCGGTGTATAGCTAGGGAGAAAGTGGAGAAAAGTTCGTCCTAGGGGAGGAGGTTGGCCGCCGGGCGGGGTGGAATTTTTACTGCTTCCGACCTAGATTAGTTATGCCGAATAAAAAAGTTCGGCATGACTAACTTTGGTAACGCGCACAGCGCGGGAAGAAGGAACCATGAAGGACATCGACGTCATCCTGGATGAGGCTGGTCTGCACAATCCCCACGTGCGGGCCTACGTGAAGGAGTGGGCTGAGGTCACCCAGCCCGATCGCATCGAGGTCGTGGACGCCGTTGACGACGACCGCCTGCTGGCCGAGTCCCTGGAGTGCGGCGAGATCCTGCCCGTCGAGGGCGGCCTGTACTACTCGCGCTCCTATTGGAAGGACACTGCCCGCTCCGAGGAGCGCACGGTCGTGGCCACGGGAGACCCGCAGGACAAGGGCGCGTACAACAACTGGCGCGACGCCCAGGAGGTAGTGGACGTGCAGCGCGAGCGCATGCGCGGGGCCTCTGAGGACAAGACCATGTACGTGGTGCCCTACCTCATGTCCCCGGTTGGCTGCCCGCTGGAGAAGTACGCCGTTGGTGTGGAGCTCACCGACTCTCGCACCGTGGTCCACCACATGATCCGCATGGCCCGCGTGGGCGTGAAGTACGTGGAGAACCTGGCCGAGCCGGACCACTTTGTGCGCGCCGTTCACGTCACCGGAGACCTGGAGAACCTGGGCCAAGGCACCGACCAGGACCAGCGCCTGTTCGCCACCGTGGCTGACCGCCGCACCATCTTGCACTTTGGCTCCTCCTACGGCGGCAACGCCCTGTTGGGCAAGATCGCCCACGGCCTGCGCCAGGCCTGCTACGACGGTTGGGCCTCCAAGGAGTTCTTGGCCGAGCAGTTCATGCTGATCGGCATCACCGACAAGCAGACGGGGCGCCGCTACCACATTTGCGGCGGCTTCCCCTCTGCCTCCGGCAAGACGAACCTGGCCATGATGCTGGCGCCCGACGCTCTGGGGGACCGCTACCACGTCGAGTTCTACGGCGACGACATCGCCTGGCTGTGGGTGAACCCCGAGGACGGCAAGCTCTACGGCATGAACCCCGAGTTTGGCGCCTTCGGTGTGGCCAAGGACACCAACGAGGTCACCAACCCCACGGCGGTGGAGTCCATCGCTCCCGGCACCAAGACCCTGTTCACCAACGTCGCGTACAACGAGCAGACCCACGAGGTCTGGTGGGAGGGCCGCACCCCCGACTACCCGGCGGACGTGACCGGTTGGCGCGACTGGAAGGGCGAGCTCATCAGCGAGCGGCCGGTGGAGCGCCAGCGCTCCAAGGCCAAGGAAGACTCCTGGGCTCACCCCAACTCCCGCTTCACCACCACGCTGGCCAACGTCCCCAACGTGGCCACGGACTTCGAGCGCCCCGAGGGCGTACCGATCGACGCGATCATCTTCGGTGGCCGCGCCAAGGACCGCGAGCCGCTGATCCGTGCCATGCGCGGCCTGGCCGAGGGGGTCTACGACGGGCTCACCCTGGGCGTGGAGGCCACCTTCGCCGCCGAGGGCAAGGAGGGCGTGCTGCGCTACGACCCGATGTCGATGCGCCCCTTCATGGCCTACCCCGAGGGCGAGTACGCCAAGCACTGGCTGCGCATCGTGGGCGCCGCCAAGGAGCAGCCTATCTTTGCGCACGTCAACTGGTTCCAGCGTGACGCCGACGGCCGCTACATCTGGCCCGGATACCGCGACAACCTGCGCGCCCTACTATGGCTGATGGACCTCAAGGAAGGCCGTGCTGTGGGCCGCGAGACCCCGGTTGGCGTGGTCCCGCTGCCCGAGGAGCTCGACCTGACCGGCCTGGACCTGCCGGCCGAGGACCTGGAGCGTCTGCTCTACATCGACGAGGCCAAGTGGAAGGCAGAGATGGAGCGCCGCGCCGAGCACCTAGAGCAGTTCCCCGGCATGCCGGAGGAAATCTGGGAGGCCCACCGCAGCGTGCTGGCTAAGTTCGACGCCCAGTAACGGCAAAGAAAGGCGCCCGGGGGCTTGTTCGCGAGAACAAGCCCCCGGGCACTTCGTTTGCGGTCGCGCCAGCCTAGACCGCGGACAGCATCCCAGCCGGGATGCCAGAGAGGCGGGGCACCAGGTGCTCGGCCAAGGACTCCCACAGCTCGGTGCGCGGAGAGTTATCCAGCCACACCAGCGCGATCTCCCGGTACGGGGCGTCCGCCACGAAGCGGCGCAACTCGATCCCCGGGGTCGGCGCAATCGGCGGTGCCACCGTCAACGTCGGCAGCAGAGTCAGGTTGCCCGCCGTAATCATGTGACGCATGGACTCCAGCGAACTCGCCATGTAGTCGCTGCGGTAAGAGGCGCCGTTGGCGTCCACCCACTCTCGCACCTGGTCACCCAGACAGTGTCCCGCAGAGAGCAGCAGCAGCTCCACGCCCTCCAAGCGGCTGGGGTGCACGCACGGGGCCGTGTTCAAATCGCTGAAGGGCTGCACCCCATCCGGGTTCTTCCCCGGAACGGCCGGGTGAGCCGGGTGGCCGGCGGCAACGTCGTCCACCCCGCAATCGCACAACACCGGGTGGCCGGCCGGGGCCGCCAACACCAGCTCCTCGCGGAATAGCGGCAGGGCGCGCATACGCGGGTTGTTCACCGGGGTGGCAACCAGCGCCGCGTCCAGCTTGCCCGCCTCGAGAGAAGCGAGCAGCGCGGCCGTCTTATCCTCCGTCAGCTGCACCTCCACGCCCGGCAACGCCTTGCGCAGATGCGGTAGCACGTGCGGCGAGAGGTAGGGGCCCAGCGTCGGGAACAGACCCAGGCGCACCGAGTGCGGCAGGCCCGTCTCAGCCAGCGCGATCGCACGCACGGCCCTGACCTCCTCCAGCACCAGGCGGGCGCGCTCCACCACGCGCTGACCCACCGGGGTCATGGAAACCGGGCTAGCCGTCCGGTCCACCAGGCACACGCCCAGCTCCGACTCCAGCTTCTTGATCTGCACACTCAAAGTGGGCTGCGAGACGCCGCAGTTGGAGGCAGCCGCCCGGAACGAACGGGCGTTGCTCACCGCGACCAGGTACTCCAAATCGCGCAGATTCATGCGCCCTCCTCCGTAGGCTGCGGGGTGCGAATCAGATAATCGAACGCGCTCAACGCCGCAGTCGCCCCCGCCCCTAGAGAAATCACGATCTGCTTGTACGGGACGTTGGTGCAGTCGCCGGCCGCAAAGACGCCCGGCAGCGAGGTGGCGCCCTTGGCGTCAATGACGATCTCTCCCACCTGGTTGCGCTCCACAGCGCCCTCCAGCCACTCGGTGTTGGGAAGCAGGCCGATCTGCACAAACACGCCGGCCAGGTCGATGCGGCGCTGCTCGCCGCTGGCGCGCTCCTCCACCTGCAGGCCGGTCACCTGGGAGCCATCGCCCAGCACCTCCACCACGCGGGTGCCCGTGAAGACCTCCACGTTCGGCAGGGAGTGCAGCTTGCTCACCAGGACCGCGTCGGCCTTGAGGTCGTCCATGAACTCGATCACCGTCACGTGGCTGACCACGCCGGCCAGGTCGATGGCGGCCTCAATACCGGAGTTACCGCCACCGATCACGGCGACGCGCTTGCCCTTGAACAGGGGGCCGTCGCAGTGCGGGCAGAAGGTGACGCCCTTGTTGCGGTAGGTGTCCTCGCCCGGCACCCCGAGCGTGCGGTAGCGCGCGCCGGTGGCCAGCACCACGGAGCGGGCCTTGAGCTGGCCGCCCTCCGCGAAGTCCACCTCCAGCAGGCCGTCCGCGCCGGTGCGCAGGGCCGAAGCCTGCACGCCCGTGGTCACGTCCAGGTCGTAAGCACGCACGTGCTCATGCAGCGCGGCGCCCAAGCGCGGGCCCTCCGTGTAGGGCACGGAGATGAAGTTCTCGATCGCCATCGTGTCCAGCACCTGGCCACCGAAACGCTGCGCCACCAGGCCGGTACGCAGTGCCTTGCGGGCGGTGTAGACGGCCGCCGCCGCGCCGGCGGGGCCACCGCCCAGCACCAGGACGTCGAACGGGTCCTTCTCGCTGAGCGCCGCGGCGGCGCGTGCCGCGCTATCCGCGTCGAGCTTGGCCAGGAAGTCCTCCACGTCCATGCGGCCCTGCTCAAAGAGCTCGCCGTCCTTGAACACGGCCGGGACCGCCAAGATGTTCTTGGCTGCCACCTCCTCCTGGAACATGCCGCCCTCCACCGCGATGTGGCGGATCTTCGGGTTCAGCACGCTCATCGTGTTCAGCGCCTGCACCACAGTCGGGCAGTTCTGGCAGGACAGGGACATGTAGGTGACGAACTCGCCGCCCTTGAGGGCGCGGATCGCCGCCACGGTAGCGTCGTCCAACTTGGGCGGGTGGCCGCCCACTTGCAGCAGCGCAAGCACGAGCGAGGAGAACTCGTGCCCGAGCGGCACACCCGCAAAACGCACCGACACGTCGCTGTCAACGCGACGAATCGCGAAGGACGGGACGTACTGGTGCGGTTCCTCGACTACCGAGATGAGGCCAGAGAGCGCAGATACTTCCTCCACCAGTGCGCGGGTCTTAGCCGAGTTCTCGGAGTCGTCCAGACTCACTGCCAACTCGATGGGGAGTTTGAGCAGCTCCAGGTACTGCTTCAACTGCGCGGTGGCGCCAGCATCAAGAATCGCCATTTGTCTCTCCCGGTAGTTCTAGCCGTGAGGCAGGTCAGATCTTGCCCACGAGGTCGAAGGACGGCACCAGGGTGTCGTCGCCCTCTTCCCACTTGGCCGGGCAGACCTCACCCGGGTGGTTGCGCACGTACTGCAGGGCCTTGATCTTGCGCAGCAGCTCGTCCGCCTTGCGGCCCACACCTTCCGGGGTGGTCTCCAGGTACTGGATGACGCCGTCGGGGTCGATCACGTAGGTGGAGCGGTCAGCCAGGCCGGACTCGGGGCGCATGTTGTCAAAGTTCTCGGTGATGACGCCCTGGACGTCGCCCAGCATCGTGTAGGTCAGGGTGCCGACTTCGGGGGAGGTCTCGTGCCATGCCTTGTGCACAAAGTGGGAGTCGCGGGAAACGGAGTAGACCTCCACGCCCATGCCTTGCAGCTCGGGGTAGATGCCCTGCAGGTCGGAGAGCTCGGTGGGGCAGACGAAGGTGAAGTCCGCCGGGTAGAAGAAGACGATGTTCCACTTGCCAGCGAAGTCGGCCTCAGAGACGTCGACGAACGCGCCGTTGCGGTAACCGGTGGTCTTGAAGGGCTTGATCTTGGTGTTAATCAGGGACATCTGCGCGCCTCTCTTTAAGTTGCCGCGCTGGTCGCGGCTCCATTAATTGACCGTATCCGGTTTACGGGGCTAGTTCAAGACAATGGCTATTGAGCGTGCCACATGCGATAGGCAAGGGGAATCGGAGTGCCTGTCGGGGTAGGGCGCGGGGCGCTGCGGGTGCGCGCCAAGTAAGGCATGCCTTATGTTGGGTCCTTGGGTTCGTGTGGCGGAGGCTGCCCAGCCTCGCGTTCCCTGTCAAGAGGAGACAACAGTGGCCCACTCGGAGAGAAGCGAAACCCTGCGCCCCCGCATGGAACTGCCCGCCGTCCTGCGTCAGATGAAAGTGGCGCGCGTGGAAGAACTCAGTCCCCACATGCGCCGCCTCGTGTTCGTGGGACCGGAGCTGCTGGGGCAGTTCCCCGGCGGGGAGCAGTGCCCGCCGCTGTCCTCCCCGAACTTCGACGACCACTGCAAGGTATTCGTGGTGCCGTCCGGCCAGGAGAACTTTGAACGGGCGACTCCCGAGTACGGGCGCGGGGCTGCGCTCCCCGAATGTCTGCGCGGGCGCGGCCGCCACTACACGATCCGCCGCTGGGACCCGCAAGCCGGCGAGCTGACCATCGATTTCCTGCGCCACGGCGGCGGGTTGGTGAGTGATTGGGCCTTTACCGCCAGTGTGGACGACGTTGCCTACCTGGGCGGTCCGCGCGCCACGGCCGCCGCTCCGCGAGCCGATTGGTACGTGTTCGCCGTAGACCAGACGGCGTTGCCTGCTGTGGAGCGCTGGCTGGAGGAGTTGCGCGGGCAAGTGCGGGCAGAAGTACTAGTCGCAGTGCCGCACGCGGAGGAAAAGCGGGCGCTACCGGTGGTCGGGGAGGCAGAAGCGGTCGACATTCGCTGGATCGAGGTGCCCGCAGGCGGCACTGCGGGGGAACAAATGGCTGCCGCATTGCAAAACTGGAATCCTCCGTGTGGTCTCGGTTACGCCTGGATAGCTGGCGAGGCCGGAGAAATGCGCGCGTTGCGGGAGGCGCTGGAGCGGCATCTGCCCGCTGAGCGGGTGGAAGTGGGGCGCTACTGGTGCCGCTAAACGTTGCAATTCCGGGCCAAAGGTCGCGTGTGACCGGGCCGGTCACACCAATGTGGGCGAGCGCACGTCGAAATAATTTGACCTGGGGGGCGAAACCCGCCTAATGTTTTCCCTCGTTGCCGCTGAGCAAAGCGGGAATGCGAAATCGCAAAAGCGAATTCGGCAGAGGCAAGAAATTGCATCCGATTTGACTGCGAAGCGGATCATCCGCTACCGTAGTTACTCGCTCGAGAGAGCGGCAAGCAGGCCATCCTGTTGGGGTGCTGGGGCTGTTTTGGTTCTGGTGTTTTGGTGGGTGT
>JAUMWR010000041.1 GCA_030529545.1 Buchananella hordeovulneris | reverse complement strand
TGGGCGACATAAACACAACCTAGGCGACCAGAAACCCCGCAAAACCGTCGCCCACCTGGTGGGCTCGTCGCCCAACTAACGGGCTCGTCGCCCAACTCCCGTCACCGTCGTCCATCCAACGGCCCCACACCAGGATCACCCCAACGCCCCCGAGTCCCTTGCCTCAGCAACGGGTCCCAAGAAACGCAAACCGGCCCGGAACCAGATGGTTCCGGGCCGGCGAGTCGTGCCCCAGAAAGGATTCGAACCTTCGACTTCTTGCTCCGGAGGCAAGCGCTCTATCCACTGAGCTACCAGGGCGTGTCAACAATTCTAGCAAGGATTGAGCCACCCCTGCACACCGAGCCCGTTACAGTCCCACCTTCCCCGCGCCACCGGCGCAGCCAGGGCAACCTGCACCCACCGCCCCGGCACGAAATCGAGGTGGCCCTCCCTATATCGATACGCAACTGTCTCCACCACCTTGACAGGAGGGGATACCGGCTACTGGCTAGCTTCACCGAGCGCTGGAGGCCACCTCCACGCGCAGCTCCGGGTTGAACGTGGGCGGATCCAGCGGCACGATCGGCCGCTGCACGTGCGCGTAGCCCAGCCTTGTCTGGTCCTGGTCCACGGCGCCGGGGCTGAGCGCCATCACCCAGTCCGCCGCCGCCTGCGCCAAGTCCGGCTCCAGGTAGCCAATCTTGACCACCACCACCTCCTGCTGCGCCAGCGGGGCGCCGGCGGCCTCGAACTGCGCCGCCGTCCCGAACTGGGTGCGGCCGCTGGTGACGACCACCCGCACGTTGCCGCACTCGATCACCGCGCTCTGCCCGCCGCCGCGCGCATCGGTGAAGAGGTGGGCAACCCTGCCCTCCAGAGTCACAGCCGGCTCACCGGCCCCTACCCTCACCGCCGCGCCGAGGCCCGCCTCATACGTGGCTGCGACGGCGGCAGCGTCGTGCAAGGAGGCAAAGAGCACCCGCCGCTCGCTGGGGGCGGCCAGGTAGCGGGCCAACACGGCCGTGGAGGTGTCCGTCCCGCCCGCGCCGGGGTTATCGCCGGTGTCGGAGACAAAGAACGGTGCCGCGCCGCTGGCCAGGGAGGCAGCCACCGCCTCCTCCATCCCGGCGGCGGGGCCAACGAAGTCGAACTGTTCGGCCTTGCTCCACATCAGCTCGGCCAGCGCCCGCGCCGCCCCCTCCACTGCGGCGCGGTCCGGCCCGCAGGCCACCACAGCGGTGTGGCAGCGCGCCTCGTCGGCCCAGGGGAAGCCCATCCACAGGGACACATCCCGCACCCCCGGCCCGCACAGGGTGGGAATCGCGCCGTAGAGGCTGGCGCCTGGCTCCACCCGCGTGGAGGTCTTCTCCCCCGGCAGCAGGATCGGCACCGCCACCCGCGCCCTAAACCAGGGCTCGTCGCTCTCCAGCAGCTCCAGCATGTTCACCACCGCCCGGTAGCGGGTGCCGGGCTGGTCCTCGTGCGGGGCGGTGCGATAGCAAGTCAGCAGGTCGCACGCCTCAAACAGCGCCGGAGAGACATTGCCATGCAGATCCATGGAGGCGCTGATGATGACATCACCACCCACTAGCCGGCGCACCCAGGTGGCAATCTGCCCCTCGGCGTCCACCATTCCCTCCACACTCATCGCCCCGTGGATGTCCAGCAGCAGGCCGTCCAAGCCTCGCTCCGCCTCCGCGCGCAAAAGGGCCTCGAACTCCTGCCACCAGTGCGCAAAGAACGCGGCGCTCACCGCCCCGCCCGGCATCGCTCGCGCGTGCACCAGCGGCACCCACTCCACCTCCGGGAGCAGCGGGATCACGTTGGACTGGCCCGGGCCCGGCTTGCCGCGCGGGGCGGCCGGGTTAATCCAGGGATAGACCTGCAGCAGGTTCTGCCCGCGCAAGACCGTGAAGTCCGCGTAGCCGGAACGGTAGGGCGTGTACTGAGAGGACTCGATGTGAATCCCACCCACCGCGATACGGCGCTTGGGGGCGGGGGTGCAGACGGCGTTGTTCACGGCTAAAGCCTAGCGAGCGCCAGGCGCGCCCCAGCCCTGCGCCCCTCCCGGTGGCGGGAGGCGAAAACTCTCTGCGGGTGGGCTAGTTGCAGGTGCCGGGGTCCACGGCAGCGTGCTCCACTAGGAACGCCTCCGGGTCCACCACCTTGCCCTCAATGTGCACCTCGAAGTGCAGGTGCGGGCCGGTGGAGATGCCGGAGTTGCCCACGCCGGCGATGTGCTGGCCCGCCTTCACCTGCTGCCCCACCTCCACGTAAACCGTGTGCGGGTAGAGGTGCAGGTAGGCGGTGTCAAAGACCAGCTCCTCGCCCTCGTGCTGGATCAGCATCGAGGTACCGTAACCGTCGGTGACGATCTCCTTCACCACGCCGTCAGCCGGGGCGTAGATCGGGGTGTCGATCGGGGCGGCGTAGTCCACCCCCTCGTGGAAGGTGTAACTACCGCGCACCGGGTGGTTGCGGTAACCAAACGGGGAGGTCATCTCGTACGTGCCCGTCAGCATCGGGCGGTAGAGCGGGGACTGCGTCGCGTAGGCGGCGCGCAGGCCGTCGGCGGCGGTGCTCACGTCCACGGTGCAGGGCTTGACCGGGTCGGCCAGGGCCTGGCGGGCGCGGGCACGGGAGGCCGCCTGCGGGACGGCCGCCAGGGCCTCGGCCTGGCTCTCGGCTGCGTGCAGCTCCGTCAGCACGGAGGAACGCAGCTCGGGGGCCGCAGCCTGGTTGGATTCGCCGACACCAAGGGCGTTCGTGGCATTGGCGGACATCACGTTCGGCAGGACGAGCGCCATCGCCAGAGCGGCGCCCACGGCGCCGGCACCCAGCAGGAGCGGGCGGCGCAGGCGCTGGCGCGGGGCGCCGTGGCGGCTGGCTGCCAGGGTGCTAGAGGTGACGGCGGCGGCCTGGCTGTCGCCGGCGGGAGAAGCAAACCGGGCGGGGGCCTCGCCGGCGGGGGCGGCCTCAGCCGGGGCGGCCTCAACGGCGGCTGCGCGCAGGGCGCGGCGCGAGGGCAGCGCGGCGCGCAGCGGCTCGGCAGGCGCCTGCACATTAGCCGCCGCAGCGACGACCGGCTCGACGGGCGAAGCCTCGGCGGGCTCGGTCACCACCGGCACGGGAGCGGTCGGGGTGGAATCGCTGCAGACCGGGGCGAACTGGGGGGCGAAGGAGGGGTGGGTCGCCTGTGCACCGGCGGCGGCTTGCGCGCGCAACTCACGGCGGCTGGGAAGGCGGGAGGTCACAGGCTTTCCTTCATAGGGTGGGCAACAGCTTGAATAGTAACGGGAAGATAACAGCCCTGCCAGGGATCGACGGAGCTTGCGGCGAGACATAGGTCACGTCCCGCACTGCCTGGCTTTTCTAGGGCTGCTTGCCGCGCTGCATGGAGTCGCGGACCTCACCCACGAGCTCCTCCAGGATGTCCTCCAGAAACACCATTCCCACCAGCTCCTCGCCGTCCATGACGCACGCCAGGTGGGAGCCGGAGGCCTGCATGGCGCGCAGGGCGGTTTCCACTTCGTCGTCGGCCTGGACGGCGGCGATGCGGCGCAGCCTCCACGCGGGCACCGGCTCGGCGCGCATGGCGGCCGGCACGGCGATGGCGTCCTTGATGTGTACGTAGCCCTCAAACTGGCCGTCGCGCTCCAGCGGGTAGCGGGAGAAGCCGGTCTGCGCCACGGCCGCCTCCACGTCCGCTGCGCTCGCCCCAGCGGGCAGGGTCACTAGCGACTCGGGGGGCACCATCACGTCGCGGGCGGTGTGGTCGGAGAACTCGATGGCGCCGCTGAGCAGCCCCCCCTCGTCCACCAGCACGCCCTGGGCCTGGGAGTGTTCCACGATCGTGGCCACCTCCTCCACGGTGAACGCGGAGGCCACCTCGCTCTTGGGCTCCACCTTCATGGCGCGCAGCATCGCGTTGGCGGAGTTGTCCAGCAGGTGCAGCACGGGGTGCAGCACCGCCACGGCGCGGCGGATCACCGGGGCCATCACCAGGGCGGCCCCTTCTGGGTTGGCCACGGCCAGGTTCTTGGGCACCATCTCCCCCAACACCACGTGGAGGTAGACCACCAGGGACACGGCGATCACCACGGCCACCAGGTGCGCGGCCCCGGCGCCCAGCCCCAGCGCCCGTAACGGTGTCTCTAACAGGTGGGCCAGCGCTGGCTCGGCGATCACGCCCAAGCCGGTGGAGCACACGGTCACGCCAAGCTGGGCAAAGGCCAACACCATCGAAACGTGCTCCATCGAGTGCAGCACGTCTTTGGCGCCCCGGCGGCCCTCATCCACCAGCGGCTCGATGCGGGAACGGCGCGCGGAGAGGATGGCGAACTCGGCCGCCACGAAGAAGGCGTTGAGGGCCAGCAGGACCAGCCCGATGATTAGCGCGGTCGTGGTGTTCACTGCTCCACCTCCGGCACCTCGAGCTCCCGCGCGGACAGGCGGGTTACGCGCCGGCCGTCCATCGCCAGAACCTGCAAGCGCACCTTGGCCACCTCCACGACGTCCCCCACTGCGGGGATGCGCCCCAGCCGCTCCATTACGAGGCCGGCCAGGGTCTCGTACGGGCCGTCGTCGGGGACCACAAGCCCGCACTCGCTGGCGAGCTCGTCGGGGCGCAGCACGCCCGGCACGGACCACGCGCCGGAGGCGGTGCGGGCAGGCACCAGGCGGGAGCGGTCGTGTTCGTCGGCCACCTCGCCCACGATCTCCTCCACGACGTCCTCGAGCGTCACGATGCCGGAGGTCCCGCCGTACTCGTCCACCACGATCGCCAGCGGCACGCCCTGCTCGCGCAGGTCCACCAGCAGTCCGGCCAGCTCCACGGTCTCCGGCACCCGGAAGACATCGGAGGTCAGGGAGGCGCTCAACACCGGCACCTCGGCGCGGCGCTCGAAGGGAACGGCGACGGCCCGGCGTAGGTGCGCCACCCCCAGGACGTCGTCCAAATCCTCGCCAATCACGGGGAAGCGAGAGTTTCCAGTCTTGACGGCCAGCGCCACCACGTCGGCGGCGGTGGCCTCCTTGCGCAGGCAGTGCACGCGCCCCCGGTCGGTCATCACGTCCTTGGCGGTGAGGGAGGCGATCCCAATCGAGCGGGTCAGGAGCTGGGCAGTACCCACATCCAGCGTGCCCTCCTCGGCGCTGCGGCGCACCAGCGCGGCCAGCTCGGGGGCGCTGCGCCCACCGCTCAGCTCCTCCACGGGCTCTACGCCAAAGCGGCGCACCACCCAGTCGGCGTGCGAGTTCAGCAACCGGATGACGGGCTTGAACGCGCTGGTGAAAAGCATCTGCAGCGGGGTCACACGCCCGGCCACGACCAGCGGGTCGGCTAGCGCCAGGTTCTTGGGCACCAGCTCGCCGAAGATCATGGACATGCCGTTGGTGATGAGGAACGCCAGGAAGAGCGCGATGCCAGTGGCGGCAGCGGCCCCGAGCCAGTTGCCCAGGGAGGAGGCCAGGAGGTCACCGATCGCCACCTGCGTCGTGTAGCCCAGGAGGATCGTGGTCAGGGTGATTCCCACCTGGGAGGAGGACAGCTCCAGCGACAGTCGCTTCAGGGCGGTCAGGATCACCGCCGCGCGCTTGTCTCCTTCCGCTGCCCGCTTCTCCACGCTGGCCTGGTCTAGGGCCACGAGCGAGAACTCGGTGGCGACGAACAGCGCGGTCCCGAGGATCAGCGGGATGCCAAGCGCAATGAAGATGATGGTGGCGATCACGTCGTCACCGGCGGGGGCGTTTATGCGGAGTGTCCATTGGTCCCAATGCTACGGGAGAAGCCCGCCGCGAGCGCCGCTCCTTACAGTGTCTTGCAGCATTCCCTAAGCAGTTTTTAAGCCGATTTTTGGGGCGTTTTACGCTAGGTAACAACTTGGACCCCATTTGGGTCTAAAGGCCCTGTTTGGGAGGAATCTTGGGCCTTACAGCCCTACTCTTGTTCCGGGCGTCACACTGACGCCGCGACAGATAGGGATGCAACGTGGCAGATCTTGACTTCGGAGCCAACAGCTGGCTCATCGACGAATTGCGCGAACGATTCGAAGCCGACCCCACCTCGGTTACGCCCGCATGGCGCACCTTCTTCGAGACCGGCACGCTCCCCGACGCCGGCGGCACCCCCCAGCAAGACGGCGCCACCCTCTCCGCCTTCGTGGCGGGGTTGGACGACGCCCCCTCGGCCACAGCTACGAGCGGCGCGCCCGGCGCAGCGGCCGGCGCAACGTCGTCCAACCCCTTCTCTCCTGCCGCAGACAGAGCCGGCTACCACGACCCGGCGCCGCAGACGCAGGACGACGAGGCGCTGGCCCACATCCCTAGCGTCGGCTCGCCCGTGCCGCTCACCCCGGCGGTCGGGCCGGCCAGCCAGATCCCCGAGGAGGCGATCGAGGGCGTGCCCACCCCGCTGGCCGCCTCCCCCGACGTATCCGAGCGCGGCGAGGGCTCCGGCGAGCTGCTGGACACCACGCGCTCAGACCTGCCCCCGGCTCCCCCGGTGGCGATCGCGCCACCCACCTCCCCCTACGTCACGCGTCGCCTGGCCCAAGACCTGCCGCCCAGCTCAATCAATGGGGATGAGGACACCACCACGCGCCTGCGCGGCATGGCTGCCAAGATCGTGACGAACATGGAAGACTCCCTCTCCGTTCCCACCGCCACCTCGGTGCGCACCGTCCCGGCCAAGCTGCTGATCGAGAACCGCGCCGTCATCAACGAGTACCTCTACCGCACGCGTGGCGGCAAGATCTCCTTCACCCACCTGATCGGCTACGCGATGGTGGAGGCCCTGGCAGAGATGCCGTCCATGAACGTGGCCTACGCCGTGGAGGACGGCAAGCCTGCGCTCGTGGAGTTTGCGCACGTCGCCTTTGGGCTGGCCATTGACCTAGTCAAGGAGGACGGCACCCGCCAGCTCCTAGTCCCCGCCATCAAGCAGGCAGACCGCCTCACCTTCGACAAGTTCGTCGAGGCCTACGAGGACGTGGTCAAGCGCGCCCGCACCGGGGCCCTGACCGCCGCCGACTTCGGGGCCACCGCCACCCTGACCAACCCCGGCGGCCTGGGCACCGTCCACTCCGTGCCGCGCCTGATGAGCGGGCAGGGAGTGATCCTGGGCGTCGGCTCCATGGACTACCCCGCCGAGTTCGCGGGCGCCTCCGCGCAGGCGCTGGCGCGCGGCGCGATCGGCCGCACCGTCACCCTGACCTCCACCTACGACCACCGCGTCATCCAGGGGGCCGGCAGCGGCGAGTTCCTGCGCCTGATCCACCAGAAGCTGATCGGCGCAGACGGGTTCTACCGCCGCGTCTTTGCCGCGCTGCGCATCCCCTACGAGGAGTTGGAGTGGGTGGCCGACGTCGAGTACGACGCCGACCTGGAGAAGGGCAAGCCCGCCCGCATCGTCGAGCTCATCCACGCCTACCGCTCCCGCGGGCACCTCGCGGCGGACACCGACCCGCTCAGCTACCGCACCCGCAAGCACCCAGACCTGGACCTGAAGAACTACGGCCTGACCATCTGGGACCTGGACCGAGACTTCGCCACCGGCTCCTTTGGGTCGCAGCCCCAGATGAAGCTGCGCGACATCCTGCGCCAGCTGCGCGACACCTACACGCGCTCCATCGGTATCGAGTACATGCACATCCAGGACCCGGCCCAGCGCCGCTGGATGCAAGACCAGATCGAGGGCCCCTACAAGCGCCTCAACCTGGATGTACAGAAGCGCGCCCTGCGCATGCTGGGTCAGGCCGAGGCCTTCGAAGTCTTTCTGCAGACCAAGTTCGTGGGACAGAAGCGCTTCTCCCTGGAGGGCGGCGAGTCCCTCATCCCGCTGCTGGACCGCCTGCTGGACGAGGCCGCTCACGAGGGACTGGACGAGGTCGCCATCGGCATGGCCCACCGCGGCCGCTTGAACGTGCTGGCCAACATTGCCGGCAAGAGCTACGCCCAGATCTTCTCCGAGTTCGAGTCCGGCGTGACCACGCTGGACGGCTCCGGTGATGTGAAGTACCACCTGGGCACGGAGGGCCGCTTCACCGGCACCGACGGGACCTCCACCCGCGTCTACCTGGCCGCCAACCCCTCCCACCTGGAGGCCGTCAACGGCGTCCTGGAGGGCGTGGTGCGCGCCAAGCAGGACCGCATGCACCTGCCCGAGTCCTACTTCTCGGTCATGCCAGTGCTGATCCACGGCGACTCCGCGTTCGCCGGCCAGGGCGTGGTGTACGAGACCCTGAACATGAGCCAGGTGGCGGCCTACCGCACCGGCGGTACCGTTCACATCATCGTCAACAACCAGATCGGCTTCACCACCGGGCCCACCAACGCCCGCTCCACCAACTACTGCACGGACCTGGCCAAGGGGTTGCAGGTGCCGATCTTCCACGTCAACGGCGATGACATCGAGGCGGTAGCGCGCGTGGCCCAGCTGGCCTTCGCCTACCGCAACCAGTTCCACAAGGACGTCATCATCGACCTGACCTGCTACCGCCGCCGCGGCCACAACGAGGGCGACGACCCCTCGATGACCCAGCCGGTCATGTACTCGATGATCGACCAGAAACAGGGTGTGCGCGAGACCTTCACCCGCTCCCTAGTGGGCCGCGGTGACCTCACCGAGGAAGAAGCAGCCGCCCTGCTCGAGGAGTTCAACTCCGAGCTGGAGAAGATCCTGGCCGAGACCAAGGAACGCGCCAGCGGGGCGGGCCGCGACGAGAACACCGTGGCCGGCCTGGAGCGCCCCGAGTCCCAGCTGCCCGGCATGGGCCAGATGATCGGCTGGACCTCTGCGGTGCCGCGCACCGTCCTGGAGCGCATTGGGCAGGCCCACGAGCGCGTGCCGGCCGGCTTCAACCTGCACCCCAAGATGGCCCAGCTCTGCGAGCGCCGCGCCAAGATGACGCTCGAGGGCGGCATCGACTGGGGCATGGGCGAGCTGCTGGCCTTCGGCTCTCTGCTCGTTGAGGGCACCCCGGTGCGCATGAGCGGCCAGGACTGCCGCCGCGGCACGTTCGTTCAGCGCCACGCCACGTTCCACGACTACGAGAACGGGCAGGAGTGGACGCCCCTGCACTTCATCACCGAGGACCAGGCGCCGTTCTACATCTACGACTCCACCCTCAGCGAGTACGCCCCGCTGGCCTTCGAGTACGGCTACTCCGTGGAGCGCCCCGAGGCGCTGGTGCTGTGGGAGGCCCAATTCGGCGACTTCGCCAACGGCGCCCAGACCGTGATCGACGAGTTCATCTCCTCTTCCTTCCAGAAGTGGGGACAGCGCTCCAGCGTCGCGGTCCTGCTGCCGCACGGCTACGAGGGCCAGGGCCCGGACCACTCCTCCGCCCGCATCGAGCGCTACATGACGCTCGCGGCGGAGGAGAACATGTGGATCTGCCAGCCCTCCACGCCGGCAAACCACTTCCACATGCTGCGCTCCCAGGCCTACAGCCGCCCGCGCCGCCCGCTGATCGCCTTCACCCCCAAGCAACTGCTGCGCCTGAAGACGGCGCAGAGCCAGGTGGAGGAGTTCACCAGCGGCGAGTTCCAGCCCGTGCTTGGCGAGGTGGACCAGCAGGTGCTGGCCACCGCCGCGCAGGGCGGGGTGCGGCGCGTGCTGCTGTGCTCCGGCCGCATCTACTACGACCTGGCGGCCGAGCGCGCCAAGCGCGGCATCTGCGACGTTGCCATCATCCGCCTCGAGCAGCTCTACCCGCTGCCTGCGGAGGAGGTGCGCGCCGCCCTGGCACCGTTCGGCGACGCCCCGCTGGTGTGGACGCAGGACGAGCCTGCCAACCAGGGCCCGCTGCCCTACATGCTGCGCCACCTCACCGAGGCGCTCGGCGCCCACCTGGCTTACGTCGCCCGCCCGGAGGCAGCCTCCCCCAGCGCCGGCAACATGCAGCGCCACAAGGAGGAGAACGCCGCCCTCATGGCAGCAGCCTTCGCTTAAACCGCAGAGGATTCATCGGCTGCGCAGTGCTGGCCCGCCCCCACGAGCCTGGGGGCGGGCCAGTGCCTGTTTGGGGCAGGGTTGGCGCGGCTCATCTCTTAGGGGCGCGGCCAGCGCGGTTTTGTTGGCGTTGGGTGAGTTGATTGGCCGGGGGTGAGTTTGTTGGCGTTGGGGAGGCTCCCCAGGCCAATTGTTTTCCCCAACGCCAATTGATTCGCGGTTAGGTGCCGTCAGCGCGGCGCAGGCCTTGGGACCGAGCGGGCCTCGCTTAGGCGGAGAGGCGGGAGTTCCCGTCTGTGAGAGCGGTGGGCGCGGCGCCCGGTTTCGAGTCCCGCCGGCGGCGCGCGCCGCGTGGCCCCGCCCGGGGCGGCACTAAACGCGGCGGCTCCCGGCGCGCCCGCCCCGGGGCCAGCGGCGGATGCGCCACCATGTATGCATGACTATTCGCGAGGAGACCGGGCCCGCCCTGCGACTGTGCTTTGTGGGCGATGAGCTAGTGGGTGGCGTCGGCGACCCGCGCGCCCTGGGCTGGACCGGACGCGTGCTGGCCCGCACCCCGCACCCAGAGCACCGGTTGGCCGCGATTCTGCCGGTGCCCGGGGAGACCACCGCCGCGATGGCGGAGCGCTGGGAGGCCGAATGCCGCCTCCACTACTCCCCGCTGGCTGACAACCGTCTGGTGATCGGCCTGGGCATTGGCGACATTCGCTCCGGGCAGTCGATGGCCCGCAGCCGCCTGAACCTGGCCAAGGTCCTGGACACCGCGCAGGCCTCCCGCATCGCCCCCTTCGTGGTGGGCCCGCCGCCGCTGGCAGGGGTGCCCCAGGCGATGATCGCGGAGTTCTCCGACGCCGCCGCGCAGGTCTGCGAACGCCGCGAGATCCCCTACGTGGAGACCTTCGCCTCCCTCCAGGGCCACGACCAGTGGCACACGGATATCTCCTCCTCCCGGCTGGGCCTGCCCGGCCAGGTGGGCTACTCGCTCCTGGCGTGGCTCGTGGCCCACTGCGGCTGGTTCGACTGGCTGGGCGTGGAGTCCACCGAGGGATGGAACTAGACCGCCGCCAGCTAACCCACTGCCCCTGCCCGCGCTCTTACACGCCCCACGCGCCCGCGCCCGCGCCCGCGCCAGGGCACCTAACCGCTAATCAATTGGCGTTGGGTAAAACAATTGGCCTGGGGAGCCTCCCCAACGCCAACAAACTCACCCCCGGCCAATCAACTCACCCAACGCCAACAAAACCGCCCCGCCCGGCCCCGCCCTGTTACGGCTGCCTGCCCCCACCCGCGCATCCCCAGTTGGACGACGTTCCCGCCCGCCGCCCGGCAACACACCCACGCCTCTCCCCCAAAACTCCTGCGGGGAAACGAAAACGGCGGGTCCATCCGGACCCGCCGTTTCTTTCACGCTCAGGCGTTGGGGCGCTTGCCGCCGTTCGCCGCGTTCTTCTTGCGCGCCTTGCGCTTGCGTCCACGCTTGGACATATGAGCCTCCGATCCGCTTTAGCGGGCCAGGCCCGCAACTGCCTGCGGTATTGTTCCACACTTTTGCCCGTTCTGGCACGCCCGGCCCGGGTGCGGGCAGGCAGGTGTGGCGAAATCCGCTACCTGGTGATGGTGGTGATGCGCAGGGACTGCTGGATAAGCACCCGCAGCTCCACGGGCGCATCCTGGCAGCAGGAGCGCTTCAGGAGCTCACGCACGTGCAGCTCGGCTTGCGTGACCTCGCGGCAGTGCTCGCACTCTTCCACGTGTCGGGTCAGCGCCTCGTAGAGGGCGAAGTCAACCTCTCGATCCAGGTATTCGAAGAGGTGAGCGATGAGTTCTTCGCAGCTACTACGTTGGTTCGCGGTCATCGTGCCTCCTTCACGTACTGGGATAACGCCTTGCGCAGCTGTGCTCTTCCCCGGTGCAGTCGGGACATGACGGTTCCCACCGGGGTGCCCATGATTTCGGCGATCTCCTTGTAGGAGAAGCCCTCCACGTCGGCCAGGTAGACGGCCAGCCGCCGGTCCTCGTCTAGGTCTTGCAGGGCGCCGCGGATGACGTCGTCCCCAATGGCGTCCAGGGCGTCAGCCTCGGCGCTGCGCAGGCCGGTGGAAGTGTGGGAGGCGGCCTCGTAGAGCTGCCAGTCCTCCACCTCGCTGTGGGCCTCTACCGGGCGCCGCTGGGCCTTGCGGTAGTTGGAGATGTAGGCGTTGGTGAGGATGCGGTAGAGCCACGCCTTGAGGTTGGTGCCTTCCTCGAAGCGGTCGAATGCCGCGAAGGCCTTGGCGTAGGTCTCTTGCACTAGGTCCTGAGCGTCGGCCTGGTTGCGCGTCATACGCATCGCCGCGCCGTAGAGCTGATCCAGGTACGGCAAAGCCAGCTCCTCGAAGCGGGCCGCCAGGTCTGTTTGCGTAGTCATCACTTCCGAGCCTAGCGCTACCTCCAGCCTCCCACCGTTTCAAAGGAGGAGGGGTTTTCCCCTTTCCTCCTCCTAAGAGGGGGTGGCGTAACTCACGCGCTTGCAGTATGCAAGTACCTATGAGTCTCTTGTCTGCTATTGCCCGTCCTTTGCTTGCCGCCCCCTTCCTGCTGGAGGGGATCGACGCGATCACTCGCCCCGAGCCGCACGCGGAGCTGATCCTGGCCGCCACGGAGACCATGGAAGAAGCCGCCGGCACTCCCCCGGTCACTAAGGCCGACGCCGTGCTCCTGAGCCGCGTGGGTGGTGTGGTGAGCGTGGCGGCGGGTGCTGCCCTGCTGTTGGGCAAGCGCCCGCGCACCGCCGCCTGCGTGCTGGCGGCGCTGAACATCGCCACTGCGGCCGTGCGTTTCCCGGTATGGCGAGCGGCCACCCGCCGCGAGCGCGACGCCCACCTGGCCGGCCTGGCGCGCGCCGGTGCCGTCACCGGTGGTCTGCTGCTGGCGGCCACCGACCGTGGCGGCGCTCCCTCGTGGAGCTGGCAGCGCGCTAACCGGCGCGCCCAGAAGCTGGAGCTGGCCGCCCAGCGCCGCAAGCTCCGGGAGCGCTACGGCGCCTGAGCAGTCCGCGCGGCGGGCCGGCTGCCATCTGCGACCGGCCCGCCGCCGCCCTGCGTCCCCAATAGAATTGCCCCTATGACCCACGAGTTTTGGCGCGCCCCCCTGGCCACTGCACCGGTGGATGCCGAGGTGGCTGTGCCCGGCTCCAAGTCCCTGACCGCCCGGGAACTGCTTCTCTCTGCCCTGGCCAGCGGCCCCAGCGAGCTGGCCGGCGCCCTGCTGGCCCGCGACACGCGGTTGATGGTTGCCGCTCTGGAGGCACTAGGCGCCCGGATCGAGGTCACCGAGGGGGACTACCCCACCATCGCCGTCACGCCTGGGCCGTTGCGCGCGGGCGGGGAGATTGACTGCGGGTTGGCCGGCACGGTGATGCGGTTTGTGCCGGCGCTGGCGGCGTTGGCCGACGGGGTGACGAGCTTTGACGGGGATCCGCACGCCCGCAAGCGTCCCCTGTCCGCGCTCCTGGATTCGCTTTCCTCCCTTGGGGTGGAGCTGGAGAACGCGGCGGGATGCCTGCCGGTGACGGTGCGCGGCGACGGCACCCTGCGCGGCGGCGTGGTGGAGGTGGATGCCTCCGCCTCCTCCCAGTTCGTCTCCGCCCTGCTGCTGATCGGGGCGCGCTGCACTCAGGGCTTGATTGTGGTGCCGCGCGGCAAGCTCACTTCCCGCCCCCACATCGACATGACGGTGCAGACCCTGCGGGAGCGCGGAGTGCACATCGACGTCCTTTCCGGCCCGGAGTTGGCCGACGTTCTAGCTGCCTCCCCCCACCATGCGGCCGGAGCGAGCCCCGCCTGGTCTGCTCCGGGCGGCCGCGCGGCAACGTCGTCCACCCAGGTGGCCTGGCGGGTACACGCGGGCCAGATCGCGGGCCGGCGGGTGGAGATCGAGCCGGATCTGTCCAACGCGGGCGTGTTCCTGGCCCCGGCGCTCACTGCGGGCGGCGTGGTGCGGATGCGCAACTGGCCGCTGGCCACCACGCAGGCGGGCGACGCCTGGCGCCACCTCCTGCCGCAGCTGGGCGCGAGCGTGGAGCTGGTGGCGGACACCACCTCCACCGGCACGCTGGTGGTGCGCGGCAGCGGGCGGATTCGCGGCATCGAGGCGGACCTGGGGACGGTGGGCGAGCTCGCCCCCACTCTGGCGGCGTTGCTGACGCTAGCCGACTCGCCCTCCCGCCTGAGAGGGATCGCGCACCTGCGCGGCCACGAGACCGACCGCTTGGCGGCCCTGGTGGCGGAGATCCGCGCCGTGGGCGGCCAGGCCCGCGAGCTGCCCGACGGCATCGAGATCGCCCCTCCCCCGCCCGGCCAGCAGCTCCACGGGGCGCGCCTGCGCGCCTACGCAGACCACCGGATGGCCACTTTTGCGGCGATCGTCGGCAGCCGCGTGGAGGGCGTGGAGTTGGACGACGTTGCCTGCACCTCCAAGACTTTGCCCGGCTTTGCCGAGCGCTGGGCCGCGCTGATTGGGGGGCAGAAGTGAGAAGGGACATCGGCACCGACGACGCCCGGGTGCGGGTGCGCCCGCCGCGCTCCTCCCGGCCACGCACCAAGGACCGCCCGCAGCACAAGGACGCGGTGGACGGCTTCGTGTTCTCTGTGGACCGCGGCCGCTACGGCGTGGAGTTAGGCGACTCCACGCGGGTGGTGGCGATGAAGGCGCGCGAGCTCGGCAAGGGCCGCGTGGTGGTGGGTGACACGGTGCGCGTGGTGGGAGACCTCTCCGGCCGCAAGGACACCCTGGCCCGCATCGTGGGCATCAAGGAGCGTTCCACGGAGTTGCGGCGCAGCGCGGAGGACGGCGAGGCCGCCGGCCGGGAGCGCACCGTGGTGGCTAACGCGGACCAGCTGCTGGTGGTGACGGCCCTGGCGGACCCGCCGCCGCGCGTGCGCATGATTGACCGCTACTTGGTGGCCGCCTACGACGCGGGCATGGAGCCGATTCTGGTGCTGACCAAGTCCGACTTGGCCGACCCGGCTGAGCTGCTGGCCGCCTACACGCCCCTGGGAGTGCGGGCCGTGGTGACCTCACTGCTGGAGGGGCAGGAGTGCGACCTGAGCGAGGTGCGCGAGCTGCTGACCGGGCACGTCTCGGTGCTGGTGGGGCACTCGGGCGTGGGTAAGTCCACCCTCGTCAACGCGGTGACCGGGGCCGAGCGCGCCACCGGGCACGTCAACGACGTCACCGGGCGCGGTCGCCACACCTCCACCTCGGTGGTGGCGCTGCGCGTGGACGGCGGCTGGGTGATCGACACCCCGGGTGTGCGCTCTTTTGGACTGGCACACATAGACACCGAGTCGATCCTGGCGGCGTTCACCGACCTGGCGGAGGTGGCGGCCGATTGCCCGCGCGGCTGCACTCACACGGCCACGGAGCCGGACTGCGAGCTGAGTGCGGCCGCGATGGACGACGTTCTCCTTGCCGCCCGGTTGGAGAGCTTTAGGCGTTTGGTGGCCTCCCGCCTGGGCGGCGAAGACAAGGTTAAGGATTGAAATGAACAGCGCTTACCTGGCTGACCTGGAGCTGGCCCTGGAGATAGCCGACGCGGTGGACGAGCTGACCCTCTCCCGCTTTGGGGCCGGGGATCTGGTGGTGGATTCCAAGCCGGACCTGACCCCGGTCTCCGATGCCGACCGCAGGGCGGAGCAGATTGTGCGCCAGCTGCTGGCCGAGCGCCGCCCGGACGATTCGATCCTGGGCGAGGAGTACGGCAGCCAGGGCGCCAGCGCGCGCCGGTGGATCGTGGACCCGATCGATGGAACCAAGAACTTTGTGCGCGGCGTGCCGCTGTGGGCCTCCCTGATTGCGCTGGCGGACGGCGACGAGGTGGTGGTGGGCGTGGTGAGCGCGCCGGCGCTGGGGATGCGCTGGTTTGCCGCTGCCGGCGGCGGGGCCTGGAAGGGACAGGGGCTGGCCGGGGCGCGCCGCCTGCGCGTGTCCCAGGTGGGGCAGGTGGGCGACTGCTCGCTGGGCTATTCCTCCCTGTCCGCCTGGAAGGGGCGCGAGCGCCGCGATGACTTCGTGGCGCTGCTGGAGGAGTGCTGGCGTACGCGCGGATACGGTGATTTCTTCCCGTACATGATGGTGGCGGAGGGCGCCGTGGACGCCTGCGTGGAGCCGGAGCTGGAGGTCTACGACATGGCCGCCTTGGCGCCGATCGTGGTGGAGGCCGGCGGCAGCTTCACCAACCTTTCTGGGCTGCCTGGTCCCTTTGGTGGCAACGCGCTGGCCTCGAACGGCCTGCTGCACGCCGAGTTGCTCTCCCGCCTGGGGACCGCCCGCGCGTAGGCGCGTCGCCGCCGGGCGGGTTGGCGGTGAGCTGCCGGGTGGCAAGCGCATGGGCGGCGAGCCGCAGCGCTGAGCCGCCGCCTCTCCGCTGCTGGCCTGCGGTGCCGTCTCTAGGTGGACGACGTTTCCGCCTGTGGCCCACTTGGCAGGCCGCCGCGCGTCAAATGTTGGTGCCTGGCGCTACTTTGGGCGCATGCGAATCCTGCACACCTCGGACTGGCACGTTGGCCGCACCCTGCACGGGGCGAACCTCCAGAGCGCTCACGCCCAGTTCTTCGACTGGCTGGTGGGCGTGGTGGAGCGCGAGTCGGTGGACGCGCTGATCATTGCTGGCGACGTGTTCGACCGGGCGGTACCGCCGCTGGAGGCGGTGGAGCTGGTGGATCGCGTGGTCAGCCGCCTGGCAGAGCTGACCACGGTCGTGTTCACGCCGGGCAACCATGACTCTGCCCTGCGCCTGGGTTTTGGGCAGGACTGGAACGAGGAGCGGGTGATCGTGCGCTCGCGCGCCGCCGAGGTGGGCGAGCCGATCGTCTTGCGCGGCAGGGATGGCAGCGCCGGGGCCGTGCTCTTTGCGCTGCCCTACCTGGACCCGGAGCTGGCGCGCGGCCAGCTGGCCCAGGCGCTGGCGGACCGGGAGGTGGCGCGCTCCCACGAGGGTGTGGTGGCCGCCGCCATGGAGCTGGTCAAGGCGGGGCACGCTCAGGTGGACCAGGAGCTGCCCGTCGTCGTGGTGGCGCACGCGTTTGTGGCCGGGGGCCGGGCCAGCGACTCCGAGCGAGACATCAAGGTGGGCGGCGTGGATTTGGTGCCCAGCGAGGTGATCGTGCCGCCCGCAGGTTGGCGGCCGAACTACGTGGCGCTGGGGCATTTGCACCGCGCGCAGAACGTCGGCGGACTGGATGGCGCGCAGGGCGGGCCGGTTATGCGCTACAGCGGCTCGCCGGTGGCGTTTTCATTCAGCGAGGCCGGCGATGAGAAGAGCGTGACGCTGGTGGAGCTCACGCGGCGCGGCGGCGGAGCCAAGACCACGGTGCTGGCCGCGCCGGTAGAACGCCCGCTGGCCGTGCTGCGGGGAAGCATGGAGGAGCTGCTCTCCGAGGGCCACGCGACCTACCGCTCCCACTACGTCAGCGTCGAGGTGACGGACGCGGTGCGCCCTGCCGAGATGGTCGCGCGCATCAAGGCCGTCTTCCCGTGGGCCCTGGTCACCCAGCACAAGCCGGAGGTGGCCAGCCAGCAAAGCGAGATCGACGCGGCCTCGAGGCGCTCCACGGCGGCCCGGGCTAACCCCGTGGACGTGGTGGGAGACTTCCTCACCGCCGTCACGGGGCAAGAGGTGAATGCGGAGCTGTTGGCTGAGATCGCCGCCGGCTACGAGAGCGTACGCGCCGCCAAGGAGGGGGCAAAGTGAGGATTCACCGCCTGGAGTTTCAAGCAATCGGCCCGTTTCCGGCCCACCACGACATCGACTTCGATGCCCTGAGCCAGGCCGGGCTGTTCCTGCTCACCGGTCAGACCGGCGCGGGCAAGTCCACCATCATCGACGCGATCGTCTTTGCGCTCTACGGCAGCCTGGCCGGCGCTAACTCTGACCCGGCGCGCCTGCGCTGCAAGCTGGCCGACGGCGCGGTGCCCAGCTTCGTGGAGCTCACCTTCTCCACCGGCTTCGGCATCTACCGACTGCGCCGCACCCCCGCCTACGAGCGGCCTAAGCAGCGCGGGCGCGGCACCACCACGGAGAAGAGCACGGTCAAGCTCACCAAGCTCACCAGCAGCGAGGCCGAGCACGGCGAGGTGCTCTCCACCTCGGCGCAGGAGATCGGGCGTCAGGTCATCTCGATCGTCGGGCTGAACAAGGAGCAGTTCACGCAGACGGCCGTGCTACCGCAGGGACAGTTTGCCGAGTTCCTTCACGCCAAGCCGGAGGAGAGGCGCAAGGTTTTGCAGCAGGTGTTCTCCACCGGGATCTACGAGGACCTGCAAAACGAGCTCACTGAGCGCGCCAAGGCGGTACGCGCCCAGGCTGACCAGTTGGCCACCCAGGTGCGCACCAGGATCGAGCTGGTGGCCGGCGCCGCCGGGCAGCAGAAGAGCTGGCGGCACTACGTCACCGGGCTGTTTGACGCCAACCGCAGCCTGGAGGCGGTGGAGGTGTGCGCAGGACTGGTCTCCGACTCCCGGGCCGCGGCGGCAGCGCTTGGGCAAAAGGAAAAGAAGGCGAAGCAGGCCCAGCAGGAGGCCGCAGCAGCCTTGGGCGCCGGGCAGCAGACCCAGCAGCGCAAGGCGCGCATCGCCGAGCTGAGCGCGCAAAGGCAAACCCTGGTCGATCGCGCCGAGGAAGTGACGGGGCTGCGGGCTCAGCTCGAGTCGCACCAGCGAGCGCTGCCCGTCCACCAGGCCGGCCAAAAGTACTC
>JAUMWR010000040.1 GCA_030529545.1 Buchananella hordeovulneris | reverse complement strand
AGCTCGAGTCGCACCAGCGAGCGCTGCCCGTCCACCAGGCCGGCCAAAAGTACTCCGCAGACTGCGCGCTCCTGCCGGCGGCCAAGGAGGCGTGGTTGGAGGCGCAGGCGACGGCGTTCGCGGCCCTGGCTGAGGCCGGGATCGAGCAGGCAGCCAGCGCTTACAGCGGCGCTGCCTCTGCGGGCAACACCGCAGCGGGCTCCGGGCCCGGCTCTGGTTCCGGCTCTGGTTCCGACGCCGCGCAGCAGTTAGGGCAACTGCGGGACCAGGCGATGAGCCGCCACGGCTCCCTGAAGACCGCCCAGCAGCAGGAGCAGGCGCTGCCGCAGCTCACCCAGAAGGTGGCGCAGGCCGCGCAGACGGTGGAGGACGCGCAGGCCGCCCTCCAGCAGGCGGCGCAGACAGTTGCCGCCCTGCCCGCCCAGACCAAGGACCGCGAGGAGGCGCTCGCCCAGGCCGGCGCGCAGGCCGCGCTGCTGGGCCAGGCGCAGCTCGTGGTGCGCGACCTCGAGAGCGCGCAGAAGCTGGTCAGCGAGCACGCCAAGGCCGTGACCGCGCTGGAGAAGGCGGGGGCCAGCGCGCAGGCCGCGCTGGCGGAACTGGAGAAGGCACGCCGCCACCAGCAGCAGACCCTGGGCCTGTGGCTGTCCGGGTCGGCTAGCGCGCTGGCCCAGCAACTCGAGGACGGCAAGCCCTGCCTGGTGTGCGGCTCCACCGCCCACCCCGCCCCCGCCAGTAGCCAGGTGGGGGCGGTAGAGGTCAGCGAGGAGGAGGTCAGCGCCGCCGCGCACCGCTCTGAGCAGGCCGCCGCCGCGCACAGCGCGGCGCTGGAAAAGCAGGCCAGCTGCCGCGAGAAGGTGGAGGATCTGGCCGGGCAGCTCGAGGGCGTCGAGGTGGAGGGCCTGTCCCTGCGCCTGGAGGAGGCCAGGGCCGCGCTCGGCGCGGCCGAGCGGGCCGGTCAGCGGGTCGCCGCCCTCCAGGCGGAGGTGCAGCAGCTGCGCGAGCAGCACGCCGCCTTCACCGAGCAGGTCCACCAGTTGGCGATCAACGCCCAAACCCGCGCCGCCGAGCTCGCATTCGCGGAGGAGAACCGCGCCGCCACCGAGAGGGCCGTGGAGGCGGCGCGCGGCCAGGCTCAGAGCGTCTCGGCAATCCGGGCCTCACTGGTGGGAGCGGCGCGCCAGGCGGAAGCCGCGCTGGCGCTGCACAAGCGTTGGCAGGACGCCGCCGCGCAGGCGGCGCGCAGCCAGGAGGCCCTGGCCCAGGCGTTGACTGCCTCCGGCTTCGCGGAGTTGGAGGCGGCGCTCGCCGTGGTGTTGCCCGGCGAGCGGGCGCGCCAGCTTGAGGCGGGGCTGAAGCAGTACGACACGGACCTGCTGAAGGTGGAGAGCGCCCTCAATCAGCCCGAGCTCATTGCCGCTTCCACTCTGCCGGAGCCGGACCTGGAGGGCCTGCGGGCCACCGCCCAGGCTGCTGCGCAAGCGGCCGACGGCGCGGTCTGCGCCGCAGCCACGTCTGCGGACGCCGCCGGGCGGGTTGCCTCCGCCTACGTGGACCTGCGGAAGGCCATCGCCCAGCACCAGAGGGCCGTGGCCGGGGCGCAGGCCCTGCTGTTCGTCGCCGCCGCCGTCGCTGGTGGCGGGGCCAACCAAAAGCAGATCCCGCTGGCCTCCTTTGTACTGCTCTCCCGCTTCGACGAGGTCCTGCGGGCCGCCAACCCGCGCATCCTCTCCATCTCCAACGGCCGCTACGAGCTGGTGCGCACCGACGACGAGGGCGGGCAGCGGGCCCGCCTGGGTGGCCTGGGGCTGGCGGTGATCGACCACCACACGCGCGACGACGCGCAACGCAGCCCGCGTACCCTCAGCGGCGGAGAGACCTTCTACGTTTCCCTCGCCCTGGCCCTGGCGTTAGCGGAGGTGGTGCGCCAGGAAGCCGGCGGGGTGGAGATCGCCACGCTGTTCATCGATGAGGGTTTCGGCTCCCTGGACGCGCAAACCCTGGACGAGGTCATGGACCAGATCCAGGCTCTGCGCGACGGCGGGCGCGCGGTGGGATTGGTCAGCCACGTCGGGGAGATGGCCACGCGCATCCCGGACGGGATCAAGGTGAGGCGCTCGCCCCAAGGCTCCACTCTGACCGTCACCGCCGACTAGCGCAACCATTTCCCCGCCCGGGTAGAACGCACTGCCCTGGCCTGGCTAGGCGTTGGCGGGTTTCGGCCAGGTCCTGTTCCGGTTTGCCGGACTTGGCTGCAGCCAAAGGGCTGGGCCCGCGCTCTGGGAAGCGCGGGCCCCACCCTCTAGCCACGCTGCCCGCTAGCGGGCCCGGTACGTGCTACTCCTTGCGGCGGCGCAGCGCCAGCACTAGCACCCCACCGATCAGGAGGGCGGCAGCGATCGAGCCAACCACGATCGCGTCGCTACCGGTCTTGGCCAACTTGCCACCCGGCGTGGTGGTCGTGGCCGGAGGTGTCACCACCGGTGTCTTGGCCGGGCCAGAAGGCTTCACCGACGGCGAATCGGAAGGCTTGACCGACGGCGAAGGCGCCGGGCTCGGCTTGGCCACGTAGGTGTTGGTGAACTCCAAAACCGGGGACTCATCCTTGGCGATAGTGACCGTCTGGGCCCCGGGTGTGGTGACCGTGTAACCATCGATGGCCGCCGAGGCCACGTCCTCACTCACGGTGCACTCAGTATCAACCGCGAATTTACCGCTAACCGCAACAGGAGTGCCATCACCCTTGGCCGTGATCACCCCCTGCTCGTCACCGCACTGCCAGTTGAACTTAAAGTCCTTCCCGGCGGCTCCCGGCGGATCACCCACCACGATCTTCTTCACCTGGAAAGAACCCGTATCCTTGGTGTAGGTGTTGGTGAATTCTAGAGTCGGTGACTGCCCATCCACCACCGTGATCTTCTGGGCTGCGGGCAAGGCGACCGAGTAGCCGGGAATCTCAACTCCGGCCGTATCCTCCTCCACGGTACATTCGGTACCAGCCGGGAAAACACGACCGACCACTACGGCAGCACCATCACCTTTCACTTTCAGGTCGCCTTTTTCATCCCCGCAGGTCCACTTAAACCAGTAGTGATCTTCTGCGGCTGCGGGCGGGCCACCCACCACGATCTTCTTCACCTGGAAAGCACCTGGCCCCTGGACGTAGCTGTTGGTGAACTCCAAAACAGGCGAGGCACCCTCCGCCACCGTTATCTTCTTCGCTGGTGGCAAGTTCAGCGCGTAGCCGCTTATCTGAGCCCAGCTCTCATTCTCCGATACGGTGCATTCGGTACCAGCCGGGAAGTTGTGACCAACGGGGACAGCAACACCGTCACCCTTCACCCTGAAGAACCCTGTTTTGTCGCCGCATTTCCAGTCGAACATGTAATCCTTCCCGGCTGCTCCGGGCGGGCCGCTCGCTACGATCTTCTTCACCTGGAAAGCACCTGGGGTCCGGGTGTAGGTATTGGTGAACTCCAGAGTCGGGCTCTGCCCATCCACCACCGTGACCGTCTGGTCAGCAGGCAAATCCACCGAATAGTCTTCGATGTCCGCCCAGGTCGAATCCTCCTTCACGGTGCACTCGGTACCAGCCGGGAAATTGCGACCAATCCCGACAGCTACACCATCTCCCTTTGGGAAAACGGAACCGTATTCTCCTCCGCATTTCCACTCGAACCGGTATTCTTTCTGCGCGGCTCCAGGCGGGTCACCTACCACGATCTTCTTCACCTGGAAAACGCCCGGCCCTGGAGTGTAGGTATTGGTGAACTCCAAAACCGGTGACTGCCCATCCACCACCGTAATCGTCTGCTTGGCAGGCAAATCCACCGTATAGCCGTTAATCGCTGCCTGATTGTAGTTCTCTTCCACGGTGCACACGGTGCCGGCCGGGAAGCTGCGGCCCACCGGGACGGCAACCCCATCGCCCTTCACCCATACGGCGTAGTTCTCGTCGCCACATTTCCAATTGATCCGGTATTTCTTGGCGGCTGCCTCGGGCGGGCCACCCACCACGATCTTCTTCACTTGGAAGGCCCCCGGCCCCGGAGTGAAAGTATTGGTGAACTCCAAAGTCGGGCTCTGCCCCGCCACCACCGTCACCTTCTGCGCAGGAGGAGCGGCTAACGCGTAGCCATCAATGAATGTTGGCTCCTCGAATACTCTGCATTCGGCACCTGCTGGGAAATCTTGCCCTACCGCGACGGGAACGCCATCGCCCTTGGCCCTGAAGTAGCCGTCACTACCTCCACAATTCCAGTAGAACCCGTAGGCCCTCTCGGCAGCCGAGGCCGGACCGCCTACCACGATCTTCTTCACCTTGAAGGAGCCCTTTTCTTCAGCCTGGGGCTGGGCAACCGCCCCGGCGGGCATGGCCAACGCTCCTGCTACCGGGCTTTGCTTCCACACCGGCTCAACCGGCGCCGGTGCCTCCGCGCCTTCTGCACTGGCCACGACACCGGGAACTTCGCCCGCGTTGCCTTCTGCACCTTCTGCAGCAGGTGCCGCTTCGGGCTCCTCAGCGACAACCGCCTTGCCCTCATCACCGGCGTCGATGGCGGTGTCTTCTTCACCAGCCGCCGCCGCACCAGGCACCTCGGGCAGCGCTTCCTCGCCAGCGGCCTCAACCACCTCGTCTGCCGGCTCCTCTGGCACGGCCTGGTCTTCACCGACCGCACCTTCGCCTACCTCAAGTGCCGCCGCGCCGCTCTCGACCACGGCCTGCGCCACAGCCTGGTCATCCTCGAGCGCGCTAGCACTCAGTCCACTCGCCGCAGCACCAGCGATGGCAACCGCAAGCGTTGCCGCCACCGCCGCCAGCCTGTGCCCCCACCGCAGGGACATCTTCTCCCCCAACCCGGTACTCATCTCGCCCTCCAGCCCTCGAAGCCCCACCTGCCAACACACCAGGCAAATATGAGCTAGCCCAAGTTTATACCCGGTTTACTCGGCTGTCCGTGAACAAACGAGGAAACCGCTCCCCCAGATGAGTAACCGGGTTCTCCCTGCCTAATTCACGCGCTCTGACGCAAAATCGGACACCGCCGGTGGCGCGACGTTCCTCCCCACCGGGAGGCACGGGTTTGCGCACAACGGCCAAGGCGGGCACGCCTGCAAACCCGCAGCACAGGGCGCGGGGACTGCACTAGCAGAAGTCAGGCGTCGAGCTTGGCGCGCTCAGTGGAGTCGTACCAGGACAGCACGTGCTCGGCCAGCAGCTCGTCGGCCTCCTCATCGCGCTCTCCCCCCGGGGCGTCGGCCAGCAAGGCGCGGGCGGCGGCAACGGCGGCGCGAGCGGGAGCGTCGTCCAAATCGTCGGCGTAGAAGGAGTCCACGCGCTTCCACCCCACCGGCGCGGTCAAGAGCACTGCCCCTGCGTACAGATCCGGGCGGTCGAGCGCCGGGGTCAGGGCGGCGGGCGCGACCTCGGCGGCAACCACCACGCGCACGTCCTCTCCCGGCTCCAGCAGCTTCACCGAGTGCAGGGCGGCGCAATCCAGTGCGATGGCCTCCAGCTCCTCGTCGTGGTCCCCCGGGAAGGCGGCGCGCAGGTCCGCAGTGACCGCGTAGGCGACCTCGGCCTCCAAGGCGTCGCGGCGAAGCAGGGCGGGCGTGGCGGGGATGTAGACGAACATGCCTCTAGTTTGCCCCGCCCCGGCCCCCTCCACCCGCACGCCGCGCGCGGTACCCGCCTGAGCGCCGGTCATCCCGGGGGGGCAGCCCCTCCTCTACCTAAGCGGGACGCAATCCACCTCGCCCGGCTCGCCCACCCCAACAAATCCCCGGCATCCCGCGCAAAAAAAGTTTCTGAGAACTCTCTCATCTTCCCATCATGCTGGCCTGATTTGGGCTCGGCATCGTTGGCGGCACGCCAGAACAGCGCCACACAAGAGGAGGAAACGATGGAGCCAGACACCATCAAAGTGGTTCTCTACAGCCACGACTCGCAAGGCTTGGGGCACGTGCGGCGAAACCTAGCTATCGCCCACCACCTGGCCGCCCACCTGCCCGCCCTGACGGGCAAGGCCGTGGCCGGGCTGCTGATCTCCGGGCTGGCCCCCACGCACCGCTTCCCGCTGCCCGCCGGCTTCGACTGGGTCACCATCCCCGGCGTCTCCAAGGGGAAGAACGGCTACCAGGCGCGCCACCTCGCCACCAAGACCGGCAGTCTGATCCACCTGCGCTCCCAGTTGTTGGAGGCGAGCCTGCTCGGATTTGCCCCCGACCTCTTGATCGTGGACCGCCACATCTACGGGGTGTGGAACGAGCTGCGCCGCCCGCTGGAGAAGCTGCGCGCCGCCCACCCGCACAGCCGCGTGGTGCTGGGCCTGCGCGAGGTGCTGGACACCCCGGCGGTGGCCGCCGGCGAGTGGGAGGCGCTGGGCGACCCGCTGCTCATGCGCGGGCTCGTGGATCAGGTGTGGGTGTACGGCGATGCCCGCGTGCACAACATGATCGCCACCGGAGAGGCCCCGGCCAGCCTGGCCGACCGCATCCGCTTTACCGGTTACCTGGCCAAGGGCAGGCGCGTCACCGACGCCGCCAGCACCGACCCGGACGTCCCCTACATCCTGACCACCGCCGGGGGCGGGCAGGACGGCACCGCCCTGCTCGTGGCCGCCGCCCGCGCCGAGGTCCCCGCCGGCTACCGCCACCTGGTGGTGACCGGCCCGCAGATCAGCGACGCAGACTTTGAGCAGGTGGCCGCCGGGGCCGAAGAACGCACCGAGGTCATCCGCTCCCTGCCGGGGCTGGGCCGCCACATCAGCTACGCCAGCGCCGTGATCGCCATGGGCGGCTACAACACGATCTGCGAAATCCTGGCCACCGACACCCCGGCCTTGGTAGTCCCGCGCGAGGCCCCGCGCCGCGAGCAGCTCATCCGCGCCCAAGCTTTGGCTTCCGTGGGGGCTGTTGATTACCTGCGCACCCCCGAGGTCTCCACCGAGGCGCTCTCCACCTGGCTGGCCACCGCCGTCGGCCGCACCGTCACCCGCGACCACCTGGACCGCGCGGGACTGGAGCAGATCCCCGGCCTGGCGCTGCGCCTGCTCCACGCCCCGAACGGCGGGCAGCAGGGCGAACAGTTGTACGACGTTGCGCCGGCCGCCTCTACCCCGCCGGCCACCGCGATTGCCGCCGCTGCCAGCCCGCCCGCCGGGCGCCGCACCGCTGAACCCCGCTTCGAGGCGCCCGGCTTGGCCCCCTCCCGCTTCGAGGGGCCGCACTTCGACGCCGCACCTCGCTTTGACGGGCCGCGTTTTGACGGGCCTCGCTTCAACGGGACCGGCGCCGGCACCTCGATCCACTTCTATTCCCCGGCCCGCCCGGAGCCCGCCCGCGCCGCGCTGGTGGCCAACCCCACCCGCACCAACCTAGGAGGAGCCCGATGACCCGCATCGGATACGTATTGAAGGTCTACCCGCGCTTTTCTGAAACCTTCGTGGTCACGGAGATGCTGGCGCGCGAGGCCCACGGGGACGACCTGACGGTCTTTGCCCTGCGCCCCACCACGGACGCGCGTTTCCACCCGGAAATCGCCCGGGTCAAGGCCCCGGTCAAGTGGGTGCCGCGCCCCCTGAAGCCCTCGGAGCTGTGGAACCAGCTCTGCTCCACCCTGATCCCAGCTGGCCTCAGCGAGGACTTTGCCCGCCTGTTGCCGCTGGTGGCAGATCTGCCCGGCGACGAGGTGGCCCAGGGCGTGGCCCTGGCCAAGCTGGCCAAGGAGGAAGGCATCACCCACCTGCACGCTCATTTTGCCTCCCTGGCCGGGCGCACCGCCTGGATCGCCTCGAAGCTGACCGGGATCCCCTTCACGATCACCACGCACGCCAAGGACATCTACCACCAGTCGGTGGACCGCAACTGGCTGCGCCGCATCTGCGGCGACGCCGAGCGCGTGATCGCCATCAGCAAGTACAACTACGACTTCCTCAGCCAGGAGCTGGCGGGCACCGGCGCGCAGCTCTCCCTGCAGTACAACGCCCTGGAGCTGGCGCGCTTCCCCTACAGCGAGCGCCCCGCCAACCGCCCCGAGACCTGCCCGGTCAGCCAGGGCCGCGCCCTGAACGTGCTGGCCGTGGGCCGCCTGGTGCCCAAGAAGGGCTTTGCGGACCTCATCAACGCCGCCGCCCTGCTGCGCCAGCGCGGAATCGAGGTGCAGGTGAACATCGCCGGCGAGGGCGAACTCGGTCCCAGCTTGGCCCGCCAGATTGAGGAATTGGGCCTGAGGAACGTCGTCCACCTACTCGGCCCCAAGACGCAGGCCGAGGTAATCGACCTGCTGGCGCGCGCCGATATCTCCGCCACCCCGTCCGTGCCCGCCGCCGACGGCAACCTGGACGGCCTGCCCACCGTGATCTTGGAGGCCATGGCCTGCGGCACGCCCGTGCTGGCCACACGCGTGGCCGGCCTGCCCGAGGTCGTCATCAACAACGAGACCGGGATCTTGGTCGAGCCCGGCCAGGCAGAACAGATCGCCGCCGCGCTGGCGGCCGTTGCACGCGGCGAGCTCAACACCGCCCACCTGGCCCAGGGCGCGCGCGCCCGCATCGAGCAGTTCTTCGACTCCGCCAAGCAGGCGGAAACCCTCTCGCTTTGGCAGCAGAACAAGACGGCGGAAAGGAAGTAAAAATGCGTATCGCTTACGTTTGTGTAGACCCGGGCATCCCCGTCTTTGGCACCAAGGGCGCCAGCGTCCACATCCAGGAGGTCATCAGGCAGATTCGTGCCCGCGGGCACGAGGTGGTGGTGCACGCCGTGCGCCGCGGGGACGACGTTCCCGCCGACCTCGCCGACCTTGCGGTCATCGAATACCCGCTTGGCACCCGCGAGGCCGCCGGGCGCGAGTTGGCCCAGCAGCAGGCCAGCGCCGCAATCGCTGCGGCCCTCGCGGCGTGGCAGCCCGACGTGGTCTACGAGCGCTACTCCCTGTTCTCCCAGGTGATCGCCACGCTCAGCGCGGGCGAGGAAGGCGCTGGTCAGGCAGGCGGCGCGGGGGCAAAGGGGGCGGTTTCTAGCGCCCCGGTGACGATCCTGGAGGTCAACGCCCCCCTCATCGACGAGCAGCGCAACCACCGCGTGCTGGTCAACGAGCAGGCCGCGCTGGAATCCCTGCGCCGCCAGGTGAGCGCCGCGAGCGCCACGGTCTGCGTCTCCGCGCCGGTTGAGGAGTGGGTGCGCGGTTTGGTGGCCGGCGGGAACGTCGTCACCATCCCCAACGGGGTCAACACGCAGCGAATCCAGCCGCAGCCGGAGGACCCGGCCGGCGTGGTGGTCACTTTCGTGGGCACGCTCAAGCCGTGGCACGGGGTGGAGGTGCTGCTGGAGGCGGCGGCGCGCGCCAAGAACGAGTGGAGCCTGCGCCTGATCGGGGATGGCCCGCAGCGCCAGCAGCTGGCGGAGCTCGCCGACCAGTTGGGCGTGAGCGTCGATTTTCGCGGCGCGTTGAGCCCGGCACAGGTGCCGGCGCACTTGGCGGGCACGGCGATCGCGGTCGCCCCCTACCCGGCGCCCGCCGACCCTGCGGCCCACTACTTCTCGCCGTTGAAGGTTTACGAGTACATGGCCGCCGGCCTGCCGGTCGTAGCCAGCCGGATTGGGCAGTTGCCCGACGTTCTGGCCGGCGCCGGCGAGCTCGTGACGCCGTCTGCTGCCCAGGAGTTGGCCGACGCCCTGGACCGCCTGGCCGCCGATCCCGGCCTGCGGGCTGCCTACGGGGCGCGCGCCCGGGAGCTGGCTGTGGAGAAGCACTCGTGGGCCGGGGTGGTGGAGCAGATCTTCGCCGCCGCCGGGCTCACCCAGCCGGCGGGTGACCAGCGATGAGTAAGAAAGCGCGCCCCGAGGCGCTCAAGAGGACCTTGCGGGTGGTGCGCCCGGAGCTGGGGCCGCAGTGGCCGCTGATCCTGGTGGGCGTGCTGGGCCTGATCCTGGAGGTCGCCTTCCGGGTGCTGGAGCCGTGGCCGCTGAAGATCGTCATCGACTCGGTGCTCTCCCCCGGGGCCGCCCCCAGTTCCTCGCCAGTGACCCTGCTGCTAGTTTGCGCGGGCCTGCTGGTGGCGACCGTGGCGCTGCGCGCCGCAGCCAACTACCTGGCGACCGTCTGCTTTGCCGTGGTCGGCTCTCGCGTGGCCGCCTCGCTGCGCTCCCGAGTGTTTCGCCACGTCCAGGGGCTAGACCAGCAGTTCCACGCGCAAAACCGCAGTGCCGACACGGTGCAGCGCATCGTCTCCGATGTGGCGCGCCTGCAGGACGTGGCGATCACCGCTGGCCTGCCCCTGCTGGCCAACGTGGCCACGCTGCTGGTGATGCTCGTGGTGATGTTCGTCCTCGACCCGCTGCTGGCGGGAGTCGTCGTGGCGGCAATCCTGGTCTTTTGGTTCTCCTCGCGCGGAACGTCGTCCCGCATCACTGCCGCCTCCAGGCGCAGCCGCAAGGGCGAGGGGCAGCTGGCCAACACCGCCCAGGAGTCCCTGGCCTCCATCAAGGTGGTGCAGACCTACGGCCTGGAGTCCGTGCTCGAAAAGCGGTTCGTTGGGGCCAACTCCGCCTCGCTGCGCGAGGGGGTCAAGACCCTGCGGCTCTCTGCCCGCCTGGAGCGCTCCACCGATGTGATCGTCGGCATCGCCACCGCGCTGGTGCTCATTGGCGGCGGTCTGCGCGTGCTGCACGGGCACATGACCGTTGGTGAGCTGGTGCTGTTCACCACCTACCTGCGCACCACCATGAAGCCGCTGCGGGACATGGCCAAATTCACCGGGCGCATCGCCAAGGCCGCCGCCTCCGGCGAGCGCGTGGCGGACCTGCTGGCCGTGCAGCCCGAGATCGTGGCCCCTGCCCAGCCGGTACGCCCCGGCCCCTTCCAGGGGTACGTGCGCTTTAGCGACGTGCGCACCCGCTACGAAGACCAGGAGGTCCTGCGCGGCGTGAACCTGCAGGTCTCCCCCGGCGAGTACGTGGCCATCATCGGCCCGTCCGGGGCCGGTAAGTCCACGCTGGTCTCCCTGCTCACCCGCGCCCAAGACCCCACCTCCGGGCAGGTGGCGCTGGACGGCTACCCGCTGCAAAGCCTGGACCTGGCCGAGCTGCGCGCCAACGTCTCCACCCTGCACCAGGAGGCCGTCCTGTTCGCCGGCACCATTCGCGACAACATCCGCATGGGCCGCCTGGACGCCACCGACGCAGAGGTGGAGGCCGCCGCCCGCGCCGGCGGAGCCGAGCCCTTCATCCTGGCCCAGCCCGAGGGCTACGAGACCGTGGTGGGCGAGCGCGGCGGCACGCTCTCCGGCGGCCAGCGTCAGCGCATCGCCATCGCCCGCGCGCTGCTGCGCAACTCCCCCGTAGTCATCCTCGACGAGGTCACCACCGGCCTGGACCCGGCCGCCGCCGCCCAGGTGCTCGACGCCATCGACCACCTGGTGGCAGGCCGCACCACCTTCGCCGTCACCCACGACGCCGAGGTAGTGCAACGCGCCGGCCGCGTGCTGTGGCTGCAAGACGGCCAAGTGCTGCTGGACGGCTCCCCCGCCGCCCTGCAAGCCCAGTCCCCCGTGTTCCGCCAGTGGCTGGCCGCCGCCGGGGCCCCCGAGCTGCGAGTGGAGTCGTGATGGACACCCGCGCCGCCCTGAACATGCTGCTGGACCCGGACTTCCTGGGGCGGCTCTATGGCCGCCCGGCCCAGGTGGGCAAGCTGCGCATCAAGCCCGAGGTGGCACTGATCGCGAGCATCCGCTCCAAGGGCGGGCAGGAGCTGGGCTGGCTGCGCCTGCTCTGGCCGGTCAGCCACTCCAAGGCCACCAAGGCCGCGCGCCGGGCTGCCCACTACGGGCAGTCCACCGCCATCACCGAGCTGCCCGGTGGCCTGCTGTGCGACCGCGGGCAGGTGAACGCCGACCCGGCTCTCATCTCCCACCTGTGGCAGGCGGGCGAGGCGCTCTTTGCGCCGGAAACGGATCAGGTCTTGCGCTACAACCCGCTGCGCCGCCTGGTGGCCAGGAGCGGCCCGGCCGTGGTGCGGGTACAGGCCGGCGGGAGCGTCGTCGATCCGACGCTCCAGCGCGTCCTAGCCGCGGCCGTGCCCACTCCCCCGCTGCGCGCCCACAAATGGGCCGGCGGGAACGAGCAAGGGCCGCACGTGAGCGTCGTCCAATACTTGGCCGATCACGACCTGGCCGCCGTCACGCGCACCGCGCCGGGCAGCCCAGAAGTACTGGCGTTGCACCAGCGGGCCGGGCAGTTGCTCGCCGCCCTGCACGCAGCCACCGGGCAGCTCGGGGCGCAGTCCGCTGCCGCGCTCGCAGGCCACGCCCGGGGCGGGCAGCAGGCGGGGGCGGCCCACGCGCAAATCCTGGCCCACCTGGACGCGCCGCTCGCCGAGCGCATGGGCAAGGTAGCCGGCCACCGCCACCTGGAACTGCACGGACAACCGGTGCTCAGCCACGGGGACGCCTCCCCGGACCAGGTGCTGGTCGAGCAGGGCGGTGGGCGGCTGTGGCTCACCGACTTTGACCGGGTATGCCTGGCCCCCGCCGCCAAGGACATCGGCTCCTACCTGGCCGAGTGCCCTAGCGGCGCCGGCGAGCACTTCCTGGCCGGGTACGGCGCGGCCGGAATGCCACTGCCCTCCCAGCAGCAGGTGCGCGCCGCCACCGCCGCCTCCCTCCTGGAGCGCGCCGCCGAGCCCCTGCGCACCGGCCGCGCGAACTGGGCAGCAGAAATCCACCAACGACTAGACCGCATCGAGGAGGTGCTGAAATGAGCGCCAACCACAACACCGCCCGTCAGAGTGCTGCCAGCCCGCGCGCCGCCCTGAGCGCTGACAGCCTGAGCGCTGCCAGCCCGCGCGCCGCCCTGAGCGCGCTGCGCCGGCTGCACACCGAATGCGCAGGGAGCTCCGACGCCGTGGCAGACGCCCCCGCCGCCTCGCCGGCCGCCGCGCTCGCCCAGATCAGGCGCGCCTGGCCCGGCAAGGATTCCTCGCTGACCTTCGAGGCCGTGGACCGGGCCGGCAAGCTGCACGCGGGACACATCAGCGCTGCGGGCGAGGTGCGCCTGGCCGCCTTTGGGCAGGACCCCAAGCTGCCGAGCCTGCGCGTTGCGCCTGGGCAGGAGCTGGTGGTGCACCGCTTGGGCAAGCGCGCGGTGACCATCGCAGAGGTGGTCACCAAACATCTGCGCGCGGGCAAAGCGAGCGCGGCCGGTGCCGCGAGCGCTCTCCTGGCCGCCCCGTGCCGGCAGGCTGGCATCGACACCGCCACGATCGTGGACAGCGGCCCCAGCCACTTGTCCTTCGCTAAGCTGCCGGGCCGCACCCTCCACCAGCTGGGGGGCGAGGGAATGACCGGCTGGCTGGAGCTGGCGCAGCGGTGGGGCAATCTGGTCTCCCTCCCCCCGCCACCCTCCTTGCCCCTGCACGGCCCGGTCCAGGAGGCGAGCGTGCTGCGCACGTGGCTGGCCCACGCGCAACAGCACTCCTCCCTGCCCCACCTGGACGCCCTGGAGCGGGCCGTGGAGCAGACCTGCGCGCAGCTCCTGCACGCACACACTCCCCAGCAAAGCTGGGTGATCACCCACCGCGACCTGCACGACAAGCAGGTCCTGTGGGACGGGGCCGCGCTCAGCCTGCTGGACCTGGACACCGCCGCCCTGGCGGAGGGCGCCCTGGACCTGGGCAACCTCTGCGCCCACATTCACCTGCGCCTGTTGCAGGGCGTCTACCCGCCGCAAATGGCGGGCTTCCTCACCGATCTGGTGGCGCAAATGGCCGCGCGCCAGGGCATCTCTGAGCCCCGCCTTGCCACCTACCACCGGGCCGCGCGCCTGCGCCTGGCCTTCGTCTACTCGTTCCGTCCCACCTCCGCCGCCTGGCTGGAGCAGTGGGTGGCCCAAACCCTGTAAAGAAAGAAGAAGAAAAATGCGTATCTCCGTTATTGGTTGTGGTTACCTCGGTGCCGTTCACGCCGCCTCTATGGCCCACCTGGGTCACGACGTCGTGGGGATCGACGTGGATGCCGACAAGGTGGCGCTGCTGAATGAGGGCGTGGCCCCCTTCTACGAGCCCGGTTTTGAGGAGGTACTGCGCCCGGCGCTGGCCAGCGGCCGCCTGCGCTTCACCAGCGACGCCGCTACTGCCGGTTTGGCCGACGTCGACGTGCACTTCATCGCGGTCGGCACCCCGCAGAGCCCCACCGGCAACGCCGCCAACCTGTCCTACCTGTGGGCCGCGGTGGACTGCGTGCTGGACAACGTGCCGGCCCACGCAGCGCACCAGCCGATCGTGGTGGGCAAGTCCACCGTCCCGGTGGGCACCGCGCAGGCGGTGGCCGAGCGCCTGGAGCGCGCCGGCATCACCCTGGTGTGGAACCCCGAGTTCCTGCGCGAGGGCTTTGCGGTGCAGGACACCCTGCACCCCGACCGCATCGTTTACGGCCTGCCGAAGGACGCCGCCGGCCACGACTTCACGCCGGCCGGTAAGTTGGCGGCCGCCAAGCTGGACGACGTTTACGCGGACCTGCTGGCTGAGGGGATTGAGCGCTTGCTGGCCGATTACCCCACCTCCGAGCTGGTGAAGGTGGCGGCTAACTCGTTCCTGGCCACCAAGATCAGCTTCATCAACGCGATGGCTGAGCTGTGCGAGGCCACCGGTGGCGACGTGACCGTGCTGGCCGACGCGATCGGGCGCGACGAGCGCATCGGCAGGCGCTTCCTGGGGGCCGGCATCGGCTTTGGTGGCGGCTGCCTGCCCAAGGACATTCGGGCCTTCATGGCCCGCGCCGAGGAGCTGGGCGTGGAGGACGCAGTCTCCTTCCTGCGGGACGTCGATGCCATCAACGGCCGGCGTCGCCAGCGCGTGGTGGACCTGGCCACCTCTCTGTTGGGCGGCCAGCTGGCCGGCAAGCGGGTCACCATCCTGGGCGCGGCCTTCAAGCCCAACAGCGACGACCTGCGCGACTCCCCCGCCCTGGACGTGGCCCGCCGCCTGGAGGCGCTGGGCGCCAGCGTTTTGGTGACCGACCCCAAGGCGCTGGAGCGCGTGCGCGCCACCGCCCCCACCCTCGCGGTAGAGGAAGACGTCGAGCGCGCCCTGGCGGGCGCGGACCTGGTGGTGCTGGCCACCGAGTGGCAGGAGTTCGTCACCCTCGACCCGGTGCGCTGCGCTTCCCTGGTCAATTCCCCCGTCATGGTGGACGCCCGCAACGCGCTGGCCCCCAAGGAGTGGCGCGCGGCTGGCTGGAACTACCACGGGCTGGGCCGCTGAGCGGGAAGCAAACGGGGTGCAGGGCGCTTGGGCCCGCCTCTATCCTGGGGTGATGAGAGCCTGGACGGCGCTGCGGCAGTCATCGATCCACGCCCGGATCATGTGGGCGATGGTGTTGGTGGCTGCCCTTGCCGTCGCCATTTCCGGGACGCTGCTGGGTGCCCTGCAGGAGCGCAGTATCTACGCCTCCACCTACTCCCACCTGGAACGGGTGCGCAGCGAACTGGCCGAGCTTGCCAACGCCGGGGTCTCCTCCAGCACTGGCAAGCCGTTGGACACCCCGGCCGCCCTCCTGCGCCAGCACCTACGCACCCACGTCCTGGGCCCCACCGAGGGCGCGGCCGCCTTCGTCAACGGCCAGCTGCGTTTCGTAGCCGCCGAGGCCGTGCAGTTGCGGCCGGAGAAGGACGCCGCGCTCATGGCCCACGTGACGCCACTGGTATCCGGCCAGGTGAGCAAGATCGAGACGTTCTCCTCCCCCACCACCACGTACATGTTCCTGGTGGTGCCGGTGGTCAAGGGCACCGAGCACGGGGCGCTGCTGCACGTCGTGGACCTGGGCCGGGCCACCCGGGATCTGCGCCACGCCATGCTCATGTACGCGGGGGCGGCCACGCTCACATTGGCGCTGGTCATCGCAGCGGCCTGGCCGCTGGTACGCCGCCTGCTGCGCCCCATCGGCGAGCTGCGCAGCGCGGCGCAGAGCATTGACGAAAAAGACCTGACCAGCCGCGTGACCGTGCGCGGCGAGGACGACCTGGGCGCCCTGGCGGTCGCCTTCAACCGCATGTTGGACCGCGTGGAGAGCTCCGTGCGCTCCCAGCGCGACCTGCTGGACGACGTGGGCCACGAGCTACGCACCCCGATCACGGTGGTGCGTGGCCACCTGGAGCTGGTGGACGTGGCCGACCCGGCCGACGTGGAGGCGGTCAGGGACCTCTCCATCGACGAGCTGGATCGCATGTCCCGCCTGGTCAACGACATCTTGGTGCTGGCCAAGGCCGGCCAGAGCGACTTCGTCTCCCCTGTGATCACCGACGTGGCCGACCTGACCGAGCAGGTCTTTTCCAAGGCACGTGCCATGGGCGAGCGTCGCTGGGTTTTGGACGAGGTTGCCGAAGTCGAGGCCAACATCGACGCCTCCCGCATCACGCAGGCCTGGCTGCAGTTGGTCAACAACGCCGTGAAGTACTCGCAGGACGACTCCGCCATCCACCTGGGCTCGAGCGCGAAGAGGGGCCTCCTGCACTTGTGGGTGAGGGACCACGGCATCGGGATCTCGGCGGCGGAGATTGCGCAGATCACGCAGCGTTTCTCCCGCGGACACCAGGCTCACCTGCATGCCCACGGCTCCGGTCTCGGTTTGAGTATTGTCGAGTCGATCGTGCGCGCCCACGCTGGCGAGCTTCAGATCACCTCCACCCCCGGGCAGGGCTCCACCTTCACGATGGTGTTGCCGGTAGCAGACGATCCCGCAGTAGAAAGGACGCCGTGAGTACCATCCTGGTGATCGAGGACGAGGAGCGCATCGCCGCCTTCATTGCCAAGGGCCTGCGCGCGGCGGGTTTCACCCCGCGCACCACCGGTTCCGGTGAGGAGGGCGTCTACCTGGCGGTCGAGGAGGGCGCGGACCTGATCGTGCTGGACGTGGGTCTGCCGGACATCGACGGATTCGAGGTGCTCGAGCGCCTGCGTGGCCAAGGCGTGACCACCCCCGTCATCATGCTCACGGCCCGCACCTCGGTGGCCGACCGCGTGGCCGGCCTGGAGGGCGGGGCGGACGACTACATGCCCAAGCCCTTCTCCTTCGAGGAACTCCTGGTGCGCATCCGCCTGCGCCTGCGCTCTGGCACCCCCACCGCCCAGGCCACGCTGCTCACCCACAAGGACCTCACCCTGGACCTGCGCACGCGCCGCGCCCAAGTGGGCGGCCGCTGGGTGGACCTCTCCGCGCGCGAGTTCAGCCTGGCGGAGACCTTCATGCGCAACCCCGGCCAGGTGCTCAGCCGCGAGCAGTTGCTGAACACGGTGTGGGGCTTCGACTTTGACCCCGGCTCCAACGTCGTCGACGTCTACGTCTCCTACCTGCGCAACAAGCTTGGCAAGGAGCACTTCGAGACGGTGCGCGGCATGGGCTACCGCCTGATCTGACCTAACCGCCTGCTCCGACCAGCCCCGCTCGGGCCGCCGGCCCGCTAGCAGAGGCCGCTTTCGTGGCCGACGCTCGCAACGGCCATCGTTCGATCGGCCCGCCGGGCGGCCCTTCCCACCCCACTGACCGCAACTAAACACAGCATTAGTTGGCGTTGGGTGAGTTAGTTGGCCTGGGGAGCCTCCCCCAGGCCAACTAACTCACCCCGGACCAACAGACTCACCCAACGCCAATAAACCCACCCGCACACTTATCTCGGGGCAAGCGGGACGTCGTCCACCCCGCAAGAGATCGGTCTCCCGGCGCTTGTAGCGCCGGGAGACCGATTGTTAGTCCTCGTCGGAGTCCGCGTCGTCGGGATCGTCGTCCGCGTCGTCGTAGTCGTCAGGGCCGTCGTCGTCCAAATCCACCGGCGGGGCGGGAGCCACCACCACGGGCGGCTGCGGCGCCGGGGCGGCAGGCTGCTCGGGGGCGCGCTGCGCAGGGGCCGGTGCCTGCTGGGAGTCGCCGCCCGCTGCCGGGGCCTGCTCGGGTTGGGTGCCGGGCTCGGCGGTCGGCGCGGAGCTGGCAGAAGCTCTCGGGGTGGCAGTGGGGCTCTTGCGCACCAGCACTCCCCTCGGGGTCGCGGTGGCCGACGCGGTCGGCGGCGCATCCAGCGAGATCGCGGGCTGCTCCGAACTGTCTGCCGGCAGGCCTGCCAGCGCCCGGAATCCCGCGAAGAGAGCCGCCCCACCCAGGGCGATTGTCAGCAAGAATGCTGCGAGTCGGAAACCTTCGGTCTTGGTCTTCATGGTGTTCCCTCACCTCCAGGTTTCATTACAGCTTCGCTAGGTGAGATGAGCTTCAACCGTACATTAGGGAGTTCTCATGATCGCGTCGAGGGCTACGGCCCCACCTTTTCCCCATGAACGACAACAACCAGGTAATCGTCATCAGGAGACCTACCGTTCAGGAGCGGACGGTCGGGCAGGCAACGGATTCGCTCACCACCACAATCTCCATCCTGCCAGGCTTCCCCCTCCTTCTACCGAGCGGCGCGCTCACCCCCAGCTCTACCGTCCGGCGGCGGGCCCAGGCTGGTTTCCCTCCAGCTTTCGTCGACACCGCTAACTCAGCAGGGCCGCGTATTGGGCGGCAAAGGCGGCAACGTCGTCCCAATCGGTGTACTCGAACTTCACTCCCCTACCGTGTGGCTTGCCGGTGCGCTCCAGAATCTTGTCCATGACAAAGAAATCGAGGCCTTTGTAGAGGTCAAAGTTGATCTCGCCCCCAAACAGGCGCACCAGGGTGGGCTGCCAGGGCGTGGCTTCCAAGAACTTGCGCGAGTAAGGGTTGGTTTGCGGCGACTTCTTGCCCTCGCGCTCGTTGGAGAGGCTCACCCCCATGAAGGCGGTGGGCAGGGCGTTGAGGGCGGCGGCGTTGTCCCGCGCAAACTTCTTCAGCTTGGGCGAGTAGAAGCCGTAGTGCACCGACCCGGCCAGGATGACGCCGTCCACGTGCTCCCCTACCTTGTTGATGCTGCTGGCCGGCCGCATTTCCACCGTATGCCCGGCGTCCTCTAGCACCTTGGCGGTGGCGGAGAGGATGCGGGTGGTGTGCCCGAATCGGGAGGAGTAGACAGCCAGGACGTGCATGTCGCTTCTTTCGCTCGCGGGGACGGTTACTTGGCGGCGATCCTGCGCCGCTACGGCGCGCAATCCTTGCGACACCGCGTCAGCTCGCGCACTTATTGGCTTGCTGGCGCGCTTTCTTCGCCGCCGACGTTCCCGACGCCCCGCCATTAAACGCCGCCACGCCACACTTGCAGCCGGAAAATGCGTTGCGGGCGCCTCACCAAAAGGGCCGCTGGAGCGGCGGGGTGGTTCGGCGCCCAGGGGCGGGCCGTCCCAAGGCAACCCGGGGGCCGCGACGCCGCCCACCCTCAGGCACAAACTTGGCCCTGCGGGGCCTGCTAAGACCAAGGCCGAACGCCTACGAGCATGTTCGAGCGGAAAAAGTGGGCGGCCCGGCAGCCCGGCCGGCGCCCGCCCCGGGGCGTTGTGGCATAGCAAAAGGGCGGAATCTCGTTGAGATTCCGCCCTTTTCACAGTAGCGGGGACAGGATTTGAACCTGCGACCTCCGGGTTATGAGCCCGGCGAGCTA
>JAUMWR010000082.1 GCA_030529545.1 Buchananella hordeovulneris | reverse complement strand
CGAGGACAAGACCGCCGACGTGCGGCTCGTCTTCCCGGTGACCGAACCGCCAAACGCCACCGGGGAAGCTGTCACGATGAACGGCGAGGAGCAGTGCGCGTACCTGACCCGCGAACTCGTGGCGGGCTGGTCGAAGGTAGAGAGCAAGAACATCGGCACCGAAGACGATGTGGTCTGCGAGCTGAGCACCCAAGGCGCCAACGTCGCGGAGGTTTTCGACGAGGAAATCCGCTACGAAGGCGAGGAGATCAAGCTGCGCCTGGACCTGGGAGTTATTGCGGCCGTGGCCAGCGCGCCCACGAACCCTGCGGCCGACGTCCCCCTGCGCGTCACATTCCCCGGCGCCGTCACCGACTCCCGCCTGGGCAAGATCGAAGGCAACACTGTCACCTTCCAGCACTCGGAGATCTGGGGCGAAGACAGTCTCATCATCACCGCGCGCGCAAAGGCAGAGCGCGACTTGACCTGGGTGTACCTACTTGTCGGTGGCGCGATATTTGCGCTCGACGCGGTGGTGGCCTTCGTGGTCTACAGGGAATCCAAAAAGCAGAAGGCGAAAAAAGCGGCCCAGCAAGCTCCTGCGCAGCCCCTGCCGCCTCAGGGCGCGGCGTACGGCTACGCGCCCACGCAGCACCAGGGGTACGTGCCGCCTGCCTCACCTGCCGCGTCTGGCGCGGCTGGCACCCAGCGGGTGTTCCCTGTGCCCGGTGGGCAGCCGCAACCGCTCCCCGGTGCCACGTACGGTCAGGCAGCCGCGCAGCCGCCCCAGAGCGCGCCCTCTGGATACGCACCCCCGCAGCACCCGGGCTACGTCCCGCCTGCCCCTCCCCAGGAAAACTAGGGCTGCCACTCCCCCTGCCTGGCTTCATCGAGTCGGTGTCTCTGCCCTGCCAGTTAGCCAACGAAAGGCTGCAGGGGAAATTGGGCGAGCGGAGCGTCGTCCACTAGGAAGGCCGCAGAGACGCGGGCCGGGATTCTCGGTGTGGCGGCGGGAGCGTCGGGCGGAAAATCTCCGCGCTTTGGCGGTCAGTCTGTGGCCAACCGGCCCGCGACCACCGCATCGATTGTTTCGCCGTCGATGAGGAACTTCTGCCGCTCCACGCCTTCGACGGTGAAGCCAGCAAAGGCAGCCACGGCCGCAGATGCCGGATTGTTTACGCGGTAGCCGAGCTCCAGGCGACGCAAACGCGGGCTGGCAGCCGCCGCCAACTGGCTTGTGTCTACGGCCGCCGCGCCGCGCTGCCCCGTCGCTTCCTCAGTGGCGGGCAGCGCAGTGGAGGCGTCTCCCTCGGTGGTGCCGAGCGCCCAGTCGCACACCGCCCGCACCGCGAGCTTTAGCAGGCCCTTGCCGCGCAGGCTGCCGGCGCTCCAGTACCAGACCCAGCCGCAGTCGTAACCGCCGTGGGTGCCCTCGCCCTCGAAAGAGACTCCTACGAGCCCGCTGGCCACTCCCCTATACTCCAGGCACCACACGGCTGCCTCGCTCTAAACCTGGGCGTGGGCTTCTATGAACGTCGCGGCGGCGTTGAGGTCAGGGAGCGGCGGGAGTTGGCGGGCCAGGTCGGGCGTTGCGCGGTGGAGGTCCAGCAGGCGCTCGGCATCCCCTCCCGTCCAAGGCCGGACCACTAACACCACGGCTTCCCCTTCCAAGGTCGCTGCAATCGCGCTGTGCGCGGGACGCGTACTCCAACGCGCACCGTCCAAGTTTCGCACCCCGCCACGCAGGGCCGTTCGTCTAGGCCCCTACCTCTCCGCCATCGACCCTCTTCGCACTCCGCCGCACTCGGACGCTCGGCGTAAGCGGAGAAAGCGAACGGGCGGAGAGCTTTCGCTCTCCGCCCGCATTCACTATCTGTGGAGCTAAGGGGATTCGAACCCCTGACCTCCTCCATGCCATGGAGGCGCGCTACCAACTGCGCCATAGCCCCGTATCGGAACAAGAAGAAGATTAGCGGACGCTCGTTCGTGGAAGCAAATTGAGACGCTGTTAGCCACATCACCCATGCCGTTTTCGTCGCAAATCCGAACAAAAACCGGTTGCGCTTGTCCGGGCTACTGCTCTGCAGTGCCTCGAGGGCCCCGGCGGCGGGGTGCGCACGGTTGGCGACGACAGCCCGGACGGAGCGGACGGGCCGAGCGAGCGGGCCGGGGAGTTCCTGGAGGCACGCAGAGCGCTAACCGGGCCGGGCGAGCGGCAAGTCTGTTGGCCTGGGGTGAATCAATTGGCCTTGGGTAAAAGAGTTGGCCTTGGGGGACTCCCCCAGGCCAACAGAATGCCCCAACGCCAACAGACTCACCCAA
>JAUMWR010000039.1 GCA_030529545.1 Buchananella hordeovulneris | reverse complement strand
TGGAGGGACAGCCAGCACAACCAGGCCACCTCGTTCTCATCTGCCGCCACGCGCACGTCGCTCAAGCCGGCCTCCGCCGCGATTGCGAGGGCGGTTGGGACGACGTTCCCGCTTACCGATGCGAGCAGGTGCGCGCCGTTTCGCTCCGCCGCCACTCGTCGTTCCTGTAGCTACCTGGCGATCTGCGCCAGCAACTCCAGCTTGCCGGGGGCGGCCGGGCGGATGCACGTCTTGGCCAGGAAGCCGTGTACCGTGCCCGCTTCTGCCTGCAAATCCAGATCGTTTAGGACGGTGCAGGTTCCGACTAACCCAGCGGCTTCGAGGGGCGCGGCACGCATGGCAACCTCCTGGCAGCAGCGATTGACTGTGCCTAATTGTGCTCCTCGGAGAGGCCTCGGGGCCAGAGCGCTGCCCGGTTTGGCTGCGGTGTTCCGGAAACGGGCGGCGCCCCCGATTCCCGGAGGAATCGGGGGCACCCACCTGCGCAGGTTTACTTGCCGATCAAGTTCTCGATCGCACGGTAGACCGCCGGGCTTACCGAGCCCGGACCACCGGTGACAAAGACCTCCTTGTAGACCCCAGTCTTGGCCTTCAAGTGGCCGGTCAGAGCAGCCGGGACCGCCGTCGGGTTAGTCAGCAACAGCGCACCACCCTTGTTGGCAGCCAACGCACCGCCAGCCAGTGCGTCCGGGAAGCTGAGCCCATTGGCCACCACGATCGCAGTGGCGCCGGGAATGAAACGCTCCGCAGCCATAGTCGCGGTCTGGGCGCGATCCGCGCCGAACACGCCCACGGCACCCAGGACTCGGCTAGCGGTAGCAGCCTTACCGCCCAATGCGTAGACCTTGGCATTCAGGCTGCGCGCCTTCGCGGCGGCAGAGGCCGGCAACTTTGCGCCCTGAGTCAACAGGATGACGCCGCGGTTGGCGGCAGCAGCCGGGCCGGCGGCCAAAGCGTCGGCGAACTGCATGCCGTCCACGAAGAAGACGTTCTCCACCTGCTGGTTCTTAGCCGCGTAAATCCCCTTGAGCTGATCAGCCAGCGCGTTAGCGGTCTCCACGCGGTCGGTTCCCGAGTAACGCGTCACTGTGTATCCGAGCGCACGCACTTGGACTTCGGCAGCCGGACTGACGGCGTTGGGACCGCCCACGATGATCACGCGAGTGGCGCCGAGGCGCTTGGCGCGCTGCAGAGCCGCGCGAGTCTCAGCGTCCAGGGCCGCCGGCGGGGTCAACAGCATCGGCGCCTGCAAAGCAGCCGCCAAGGGAGTAGCAGCTAGGGCGTCCGCTGGGTTCGCACCGCTGGCGACCACCACGGTGTCGCCCCAAGCGCCCTCAGCTGCCACCTTGCTAGCGGTGCTGTAGCGAGACTCACCCGCCAGACGCTTCACCACCGGGGCTACCGGCGTCGGGGTCATCGTCACCGTCGGGGTCGGCGTCGGCGTGGGCGTCGGGGTGGGGGCGGGAGCCGCCTGCGGGGAAACCGTAACGGTAATGGTCTTGGTGCTAGCCAACCCCAGCGCGTCCGTGGCGGTGATGCGAATCGAAATCACGCCCGGGGTCTGCGGCGCGGTACCAGTGATATTGCCACCCGCCAGGGTGACACCAGCCGGTGGAGCGGTGAGCTCCACCCGGTATTCGTGCCCGTCCTCATCCCGCACCGACACGGGGATGGAGAAAGCCTTGCCTGCTTCCACGCTGAGGTTTTCGGCAGTGATAAGCGGGGCGTGGTTTTGTTTCACCAGGACCACTACCGGAGCGCTACCCTTGCCGTTTTCGTTGTCGGTTACCTCGACTGTAAAGCTGAAGGTAGCTGCCGCCTGGGTCTGCGGCACGCGCCCCTTGATCTTTCCTCCTTCGACGCGTAGCCAGGTGGGGGAACCCAGCAACTTCGGTTCGCCTACCACGTTGCCGTCCTCATCGCGGCTCTCGACCGCGATAGAGACGTCCTGGCCGGGGAATACCTCGACCTGGCTCGGGTTGACGGTAACTACCGGGGCCTGGTTGACCGGGTTGGTGACCGTGATAGTGACGCTCTGCTCAGCGCTTGCTCCGTAGCGATCGGTGGCGCGCACGCGCAGCGAAACGCTCTGCGCACCGGAAGGAGCGGTGCCAACGATCTCGTTGTTGCGCAAGCTAAAGCTATGGGTGGGTTCCAGCAGGGAGAACTCAACCGAGTGCCCCTCGGGGTCGGTGGCAGTCACCGGGATGCGCACCTGCTCGCCACGGCGAGCACTCACGCTCTGCACGCTAATCGCAGGGGGCTGGTTGGCGTTGATCCGTAGGCGGAACTCGCCGCTCGCGCTCGCGCTCGCGTCGTCGGTGGCGGTGATCCGCACAACCTTTTCGGTTGCGGGCAAAGCTGCCGGCACTGTTCCGCTGATCTTCCCGCCCGCATAGCTGATCCAATCAGGCTGGGCGTCCATCACTGCTGCCTGGGTGAGGTTGTTGTCCGGATCGCTCAAAGAAACAGTGGCCTCAAAGGACTGGCCCGGCACCACAGCCAAGGTGGCGGGTTCGATCGTCACCACCGGGGGGCGGTTGAGGGAGGGCTGGTTCTGCTTGGGCACAAAGTTGATGGCACCGGTCCCGGCGGGCGCATCGTTGCGCAGCAGGCGGGACTTGGACCACAATTCGTCATTACCCACGGTGTAGCGTTTCTCGCCATCTTGATAGAAAGAGGCCAAATCCGCTGCACTCGGCTCCGGCATGGCAATGTTGATGGTGCCGCCACTTTGCAACACTCGGAAGCCGACACCATTAGCTTCTTGCTTAATTCCTCTTAGATTGGCTTCACCACCATCGCGAACCACTATAGAGGTGAAGGTGAAGTCTTGCCGGGAAGAACCTGTACCGGCCTGATGAAGCTGGACGTTTTCAAGGTTAAGAACGCCTTTCCGATATACTTCTGCGTTCATACCACCGTTTCGATGCCCCACCCAAGAGTCGAAAATATTTACAACAGCAGGGGTATCAGATTTGCCAACACGTACGGCTGCCTCGTCAAGGCCACCGCCTCGCACATAAGCATTGCGTACGTTTGCAGTACCTCCGCGAATGTCCATGGCCAAACTGTCACCAACGACTTTACCGCCAGTAATTTCAACGTGACCGGCAACCTGAGTAACAGGCGGACCGTATAAGGAGCCTTCTCGATCACCCCATTGACCACCGTAGGTCATCCCTGCGAAAGAGAAGAGGGTGCCGCCAGTCATAGTTAAGCGGGAACCTTCCACCATGTTGTACACGGCGGCTCCGTCCTCATTGTTGCGGCATTCGATCATGCCACCTTCGAGCGTGACATGGCCGTAGTTCTGAATACCTTTGGATTCGATCTTGGAGGAATATCCAAGGACACTCGTCCGAACAGTCAGGTGACCGCGGTTGATGAATGCCCACTTGTAACGCCACTCGTCCTTGCCGCCAAAAAGATTCCTGTCGTTTAGGTCAAGAGTGACGCTGACGCCGGCCGGGATCTCAACTGTGTCCGTCAGCTTAAAACTCTTGGCAAGGCGGATGTAAGCGCCATCCTTGAGCGCAGCCACGAGCTCGTCGTGATTGGTGGCGTCCACAGCGTTGTCCGGCGCGGGAGCGGGCGGAGGCGTGGGTGGGAAGGAGGTGGGTTCGGCGGCCGGCTGGACAATGCTTTGGGCTGGGTCTAGCTGAGCCGTGCTGGCGAACGCATCCCTCGGGCCAGCCAGCGCTGTCGGGGCAACACTGGCGAGTAGCCCAAAGGCGGCCGCCGCGCTGATGTAGCGCGTTAGCTTCACTTTCAGTTCCATTCGGTAGCAGTCGGTAATGATTTGGAGGGCAGCTAACCGATGTAATTGAGGAACTAGTCGCGCAAGGGGCAATCAGGCGCAACCGCCAAAATTACACGATTTTCAACCGCTTCCAGCCACGAATTTTAGTGACCGTCACCTCATAGCGGGAACCTACGCCCTATGAGTTCGCACATACTTCCTGCCTCGCTCAACGCAGGCGGGCCAGGTGGTCACGGTGCACCACCGGGCGCAGGGCCTCCCCGGCGGCGAAGTCTGCGGAGCGCATGCCCTGAAGCGCGCGCACTTCCGCAGCGCTGTAACCGGCCAGTCCTCGCGCCACCACTCCCCCGTCTGCCGCCAGCAGGTCCACGACGTCGCCGGCGGCGAAGTCGCCACGCACTTGCGCCACACCGGCAGCCAGGAGAGATGAGTTCTGCCCAATGACGGCTTGGACTGCACCATCGTCCAGCACTAAAGCCCCCAGCGGGGAGGCCGCGTGGGCCATCCACAGCCGCTTGTTACCTGCGTGCCGCCCGGTGGGTTCGAACCAGGTGCCGACTTCTGCGCCAGTCACGGCGGCGGCAAGGTTGTCCGCGCTGGTGAGGACTACGCCTACGCCGGCGCTGGCTGCCGCGCTGGCGGCCACGATTTTGGAGGCCATGCCACCGGTGCCGAGGTCCGTGCCGCGCCCGGTCACGTCGAGACCGGCCAGGTCTTCTTCGCCGCGCACGACGCGAATCTGCTTGGCGCCGGGGCGCGAGGGCGGCCGATCGTAGAGGCCGTCTACGTCGGTGAGCATGACCAGGACGTCGGCGTGGAGGAGCTGGGCAACGAGCGCGGAGAGGCGATCGTTGTCGCCAAACCGCATTTCTTCGGTGGCCACCGCGTCGTTTTCGTTGATGATGGGGACGACGCCCAGTCGGACCAGCCTCTCGAGTGCGCGCGCGGCGTTTGCGTAGTGTTCGCGGCGCATGAGGTCTTCTGCGGTGAGCAGGACCTGCCCTACCTCAGCGCGGTGGGCGATGAAGGCCTCGGTCCAGCGGGCCATGAGTACGCCCTGGCCCACTGCACTGCAGGCCTGGGCGGTGGCCAGGTCCCGGGGGCGGGAGCTCAGGCTGAGGCGGCCGCGACCTGCGGCCATTGCGCCGGAGGAGACCAGGACGGGGGCTTGGCCGTTCATGCGCAGGCGCCCGATGACACTGGCAACGGAGTCGATCCGGTTGAGGTCCAGGCCGCCGTCTGGGCGGGTGAGCGAGGAGGAGCCGATCTTGACGACTATGCGGGCGGCACTGGTTACAAATTCACGTTTGCTCACCAGGCGATTCTATTCCGCTTACGAACCAGGGGATATTCCGCTAACGGCCCAGCCGAACAGCTGCCTGCACGTTTTTGACGCGATAGGATGACTAACGCGCAAACCCACTCACTGGAGGACGATGATGACCAACCCCTTCGCAGCCACCATTGCGGCCCACAAGGCCGGCAAGAACGCCGGCATTTACTCCGTCTGCTCCGCTCACCCACTGGTGTTGCGCGCGGCAATCGACCAGGCCATCGCAGACGACGCTTACGTGCTAATCGAGGCCACCTCCAACCAGGTTGACCAGTTCGGCGGTTACACCGGCATGAAGCCGGCAGATTTCCGTGACCTGGTGTTCTCCATCGCCGACGAGGCCGGCCTGCCGCGCGAGCGCGTGGTACTGGGTGGCGACCACCTGGGCCCCAACCGCTGGCAAGCGGAGGAGCCGGAAAGCGCGATGGCCAAGGCTGACGACCTGGTTGCCGCCTACGTAGAGGCCGGCTACACCAAGATTCACCTGGACTGCTCCTTCTCCTGCAAGGGCGACCCGTTCCCCATCACCGACGAGATCGCCGCTGAGCGCGCTGCCCGCCTGATGAAGGTGGCGGAGGCCGCCGCCGAGCGCGCCGGCACCGCCGGCCAGGTCTACTACGTAATCGGCACCGAGGTGCCAGTTCCCGGTGGACATCAGGAGGAGTTGGGCGAGATCACGCCCACCTCCAAGGAAGCCGCTGCCGCCACCCTGGCCGCTCACCGTGCGGCCTTCGAGGCCGTTGGTCTGACCGAGGTCTGGCCCCGCATTGCCGCCCTCGTGGTGCAGCCCGCCGTGGAATTCGACCACCTGAAGGTCGTCGACTACGTACACGAGGGCACCACTGAGCTGCGCACCGTCCTGGACGACGAGGCCTCCCTGGTGTTCGAGGCCCACTCCACCGACTACCAGACCCCGGCCAACCTGGCGCAGCTCGTCAAGGACCACTGGGCGATCCTGAAGGTGGGCCCGGGCCTGACCTTCAACCTCCGCGAGGGGCTGTTCGCCCTGGCCCGCATCGAGGAAGACCTGGTTGGTGCGGACGAGCGTTCCAACTTGATCGACGTCATCGAGCAGGTCATGGTGGAACAGCCCGGTTACTGGGAGAAGTACTACGAGGGCGACGAGGACACCAAGCGCATTGCCCGCAAGTACTCCTACTCCGACCGCATGCGCTACTACTGGCCCAACGAGACCATTGCCGCTGCGGTGGACAAGCTGCTGGCCAACCTGGACAAGGTCTCCATCCCTGAACCGCTGGTGAGTCAGTACATGCCGCTGCAGTACGAGCGCGTTCGCAGCGGCGAGCTGGCCCTGAACGCCAAGGCTCTGCTGCTGGACCGCGTGCGCGACTGCATGCGTCCCTACGCTGCGGCCTGTTTCGGCGCCTGAGCAAACGTGCCAGCCACCTAGCCTGCTGCGGCAGCTAGGGCGCTAGCGGAACAAGGGGATGGCCGGGAGGTTTTACCTCCCGGCCATCCCCTTCTTTGCTACCAGCGCAAGCGTTTTAGTCCCGCTCGGGGTCGGTCCACACCCCGTGCTCGGCGTCCGCGCGCAGCTCGGCGCGCGCTGCGGCCTTGGCGTCCATGCGGTCCTTGTACTGCTGGCGACGCTCCACGTTGGTGCGCCGGTCGTTCATGTCCAAGCGGGAGTCGGTGCCGCGCCCGCCCAGCAGCTCGGCACCGGTCATGAGCGTGGGCTCCCAGTCGAAGATGACACCGTCCTCGCGCGAACCGATGATGACCGTGTCGCCGGCGTGGGCGCCCTGCTTGAACAGCGCGTCCTCGACGCCCAGCTTGTTCAGGCGGTCCGCCAGGTAGCCGATGGCCTCGTCGTTGGTGAAGTCGGTCTGCAGCACCCAACGCTCCGGCTTGGTGCCGCGGATCTGGAAGGCCGGGCCCTCCGGGGTGTTGATCTGCTCGATCGTGAACTCGCCGGCGCCGCCGCGGCGGGCCACCGGGGCCGGGCGCAGTACCGCGCGCTCCTCCACCTGTGGCTGGCTGGCGCGCTCCTTGCGCACCATGTGCGCCAGCGCGAACACGAGCTGCTTCAAACCGGAGTGGCTGACTGCGGAGACCTCAAAGACGGGCAGGCCACGCTCCTCGATGGACTCGCGCACCATCTCCGCCAGGTCCGCCGCCTCCGGCACGTCCACCTTGTTCAGCACCACCAGGCGCGGGCGGCTCATCAGCTCTTTGTGGCCGTGCACGGGCGCCAGGTCTGCCGCGTACTGCGCCAGCTCGCCCTCCAGGGTCTCCAAGTCGCTGAGCGGGTCGCGCCCCGGCTCCAGAGTGGCGCAGTCCAGCACGTGCACGATCACGGCGCAGCGCTCGATGTGGCGCAGGAACTCCAGGCCCAGTCCCTTCCCCTGGGCGGCGCCCGGGATCAGGCCCGGCACGTCGGCCACGGTGAAGCGCTCGTCGCCAGCCTCAACCACGCCCAGGTTGGGTACCAGCGTGGTGAACGGGTAGTCGGCGATCTTGGGGCGCGCGGCTGACAGCCCGGCAATCAAAGAGGACTTGCCGGCGCTCGGGTAGCCAACCAGCGCAACGTCGGCCACCGACTTCAGCTCCAACACGAGCGAGTGCTCCTCGCCCGGCTCCCCCAGCAGTGCAAAACCGGGCGCCTTGCGGGTCTTGGACGCCAACGAGGCGTTGCCAAGCCCGCCCTGGCCGCCGGCCGCCGCGACGAAGCGCTCGCCGGGGGCCACCATGTCCGCCAGAATGTTGCCGTCCTTGTCCTTCACGACCGTCCCGGAGGGCACCGGCAGGATCAGGTCCTCGCCGTTCTTGCCCTGGCGCATGTCGCCCGCACCCGCGGTGCCGTGCTCGGCGCGGCGGTGCGGGGAACGGTGGTAGGCCAGCAGCGTGGTGGTCTGCGGGTCCACCTCCAGAATCACCGAGCCGCCGTTGCCGCCGTCGGCCCCGTCCGGGCCCGCCAGCGGCTTGAACTTCTCGCGCCGGATCGAGGTGCACCCGTTACCGCCATTGCCGCCTGCGGCGTGTACCGTCACCCGGTCTACGAACGTGGCCATGTGCATTCCTCCTACCGGCGCCGCGCTTCATGCGCCTTCCATTTGTCTATATTGCCCGACGTTGCCGCCGGCCGCCCCGCCAGTGCGCGGGGTAAAGAAAGAGGGCGGGCAACCCAGCGGTCACCCACCCTCTTAGCTTGAGACCAGAATCAGGCCTCGACGATGTTGACGACCTTGCGGCCGCGCTTCACACCGAACTCCACGGTGCCAGCAGCCAGGGCGAACAGGGTGTCGTCCTTGCCGCGGCCAACCAGGGCGCCGGGGTGGAAGTGGGTGCCGCGCTGACGCACCAGGATCTCGCCAGCGTTGACGGTCTGACCGCCGTAGCGCTTCACGCCAAGACGCTGAGCGTTCGAGTCGCGGCCGTTACGGGAGGAACCGAGGCCCTTCTTGTGTGCCATTGAATGATCTCCTTCAGGCGCGCTTACTTGATGCCGGTGACCTTGACCGCAGTCAGACGAGAGCGGTGGCCCTGACGACGACGGTAGCCGGTCTTGTTCTTGTAGTGGATGATGCGGATCTTCGGGCCGCGACGCTCACCCAGCACCTCACCAGTAACGGTGACCTTGGCCAGGGCAGCAGCGTCGGCGGTGACCTTCTCGCCGTCCACGAGCAGCAGCGGGGCAAACTCGACGGAGGCGCCAACCTCAGCGTCCAGCTTATCTACGACGACGACGTCGCCGACGGAGACCTTCTCCTGACGGCCGCCGGCCTTGACAATCGCGTACACCACGTTCTTGCTCATTCCTGTAGATGGGTTGCCCCTCGCGGGGCAGCTTTTTAAAGAGTTCGCGCGCTCAAAACGCGCCGACGGTCAAGTTTACCCGTCATTCGCCTGGTTTCAAAGTTCGCCAGGCATTTGCCGGTGTGAGTTGCCTCCCTCCCCGCCCGGCGGGCGGGGAGAAAGCGCCTCACTCCTTGGTCTTGCGGACGCTGCGGCGCCGCGTCTTGGGAACGGCCGGGGCGAACTCCTGCGCCGGGCGCTCCGGCAGGTCAATCTCTACCTCCAGCTTAGGGGCCGTCGGGGCGGTCTCCTGTGCCGGGGGCAGTTCCAGCTCCACCTTGGGACGCTCGCCCGCCGTCGGGTCCAGGACCCCGGTGGACAGGCCCCGGCGGCGGCGCCGGGTGGTGCGCATGGGCAGCGGCTCGCTCAGGCTCACCGCCAGTGCCGGCTTGGGCTCACTGGACTCCGCAGTCTCCCCCGCCTCGGCGCCGCTAGGCGCCGCGCTCGTCGTGCCCTCGGCCACGACAGCGGCCGGAGCCTGGCGGGCCGGAGCCTGCGCCGCAACCGGCACAGAATCGCCTCCAACCTGCGCGGCGGCGTCCTGCGCCGAGACGCTCAGCTTGCGGCGGGTGCGACCGCCCGCGCGCTTGGCCGGCGCAGCGGGGGCGTCGGCGGCAACGTCGGCCACCTCAGCCGGGCGACCGGCAGCAACCTCGGCGGCGTTAGCGGCTGCGTCGGCCTCCTCGTGGGCGTGCGCAGCGGCGGCCGCAATCCGGGCCAGGCGCTCGCGCATCTCCGCACGGTCCGGCATCACCACGTGCGCTTCCTCCGCACGAGCGCGGCGGGCACGCGCCTCACCGGCCGTGTTCCCGGAGCGCTCGTCCTTGCGGCGGCGCTCAACGCGCTCACCCTTCTCACTCTTCTCCGCGCGCTCAAAGCGCTTCTCGTCGCGCTCACCACGCTTGTCGCAACGCTTGTCGCCGCGACTACGCGAGCCGCGCTCCTCGTCTTCCTCACTGCGCAGCTCCACCGGAGCGTCCTGCACAATGAAACCGCGTCCCGCGCAGCACTCACACTGCGTGGAGAACGCCTCCACCAAGCCCTCGCCCACGCGTTTGCGGGTCATCTGCACCAGGCCCAGCGAGGTCACCTCGGTGACCTGGTGGCGCGTACGGTCGCGGCCCAGGCACTCGACCAGGCGGCGCAGCACCAGGTCGCGGTTCTGCGAGAGCACCATGTCCACGAAGTCGATGACGATGATGCCGCCGATGTCCCGCAGCCGCAGCTGGCGCACGATCTCCTCGGCAGCTTCCAAGTTGTTGCGGGTGACCGTCTCCTCCAGCGTGCCAGAGCCGGTGAAGCGACCGGTGTTGACGTCAACCACGGTCATCGCCTCGGTGCGGTCAATGACCAGCGAGCCGCCGCTAGGCAGCCACACCTTGCGGTCCATGCCCTTGGCGAGCTGCTCGTCCACACGGAAGGCAGCAAAGACGTCGCCGTCTCCCTCGAAGTGCTCCAACCGGCCCACCAGGTCCGGGCTCATCTCCTTGACGTACCCGGAGATCGTCTTCCAGGCGCCCTCGCCCGCCACGGTCAACTTGGAGAAATCCTCGTTGAAGATGTCGCGCACCACGCGCACGGCCAGCTCCGGCTCGCCACGCAGCACCTGCGGGGCGCTGCGGGCCTTCTTGCGCTTGGCCTCGATCTCCTCCCACTGCTCCTGCAGGCGGGCCACGTCCTCACGCAGCTGCTCGTCGGAGGCACCCTCCGCAGCGGTGCGCACGATCACGCCCGCGCCGTCGGGCACGACCTCCTTCAAGATAGCCTTCAGGCGGTTGCGCTCCCCCACCGGGAGCTTGCGGGAGATACCGGTCATCCCGGCCCCCGGCACCAGCACCAGGAAGCGCCCGGCCAGGGAGATCTGGGAGGTCAGGCGAGCACCCTTGTGACCGATCGGGTCCTTAGTGACCTGCACCAGCACCTGGTCGCCGGCCTTGAGGGCCTCCTCGATCTTGCGGGGCTTGCCCTCGGCGTCCACCAGGTCCCAGTTGACCTCACCGGCGTACAGCACGGCATTGCGGCCCTGGCCGATGTCCACGAAAGCCGCCTCCATGGTGGGCAGCACGTTCTGCACCCGCCCGAGCACCACGGACCCCACCATCGACGCCTGGGTGCGGCGCGCCACGTAATGCTCCACCAGCAGGCCGTCCTCCAGGACCGCGATCTGGTTCAGGCCGTCGCGCTCGCGCACGATCATGTGGCGGTTGACCGACTCGCGGCGGGCCAGGAACTCGCTCTCGGTGATGAGCTGGCGCTTGCGGCCAGCCTGGCGGCCCTCCTTGCGGCGCTGACGCTTGGCCTCCAGGCGGGTGGAGCCCTTCAGCGCGGTGATCTCGTCACGGCCGGAGTCCTCGCGGGTGCGGCGGCGTCGGCGACGGCGGGAGCTGCTCTCCTCGTTGGCCTCCGCTTCCTCGGCGGTCTGGGTGGCGCTTGCCTCCGCCTCGGCGCCCTCGCTGGACTCGGCGCTCTCCTCCGCGCCCTCCTCGCCGCGCCTACCGCGACCGCGGCGGCCGCGCGAGCCCCGCCGGCGGCGGGAACGTGCAGTGTCCTCCTCGCCCTCGGGGGTCTGCTCCTCGGTTTCTGCCTCCGGCGCGGCCGGTTCGCTGGTTTCGTCAGTGGCCGACGCTGCCGCGCCTACCTCTGCCTCCTCCGGCGCTGCGGCGCGATTACGGGTACGCCTCCGGGTGGCGGAGAGGTCCGGGGCTTGGAACAAGAGCGCGGCGGCGGGCAGGGACTGCTCGGCAGCCTCATCTTCCTCCGGGTTCTCCTCCTCGAGTTGCGCAGTGTTCTCCGCTTCGGTCTCCTCCGCCAGCAGCTCGTCCTGCTCCGTCTCCTCTTCGTCGCCCTCCGGGGCGGAGGCGGGGTTCTCCTGTTCGCTGGTGGCCGGGGCGGCCACGGCGGAGTCGATCGGGGCCACCGTCATGCGGCGGCGCGAGCGCGTAGCGCGCTTGGGCTGCTGGGCCGGCTCTGCCTCTACGACCTCAATGGAGGAGGACTCGGCGGCGGGGCTCTGCGCAGCCTCGGCGTTGGCAGCGACCGGAGAGTCGGTGGCCGGGGCGTCGGCAGCCTCAGCCGCGGCGGCCTGCTTGCGGCTACGGGTAGCGCGCTTGGGCTTCTCGACCGGCTCGGCCTCGGCGGCCTCAGCGGCGGCAACCTTAGCTCCAGCCTCCGCAGCCGGGGCCTCGGCGGCGGCCTGGCGGGAGCGGCGGGCCGGGGTCTTCTTGGCCGGCTTCGCGTCGGCGGCCTCGGTAGCAGCGGCCTCGACGGCCTCAGCCGCGGCGGCCTGCTTGCGGCTACGGGTGGCACGCTTGGGCTTTTCAACTGCGACTTCGTCAGCGGCAACCGCGTCGGCCGCAATCTCTGCGCCGGCCTCTGCAGCCGGGGCCTCAGCGGCGGCCTTGCGGGAGCGGCGAGCCGGGGCCTTCTTGCCTACCTTCTCCGCAGTGACAGCGGCTGCCGGCACCTCGGCGTCGGCAGCGACTTCAGCTCCAGCCTCTGCGGCCGGGACCGCAGCGGCCTTGCGGGAGCGACGGACCGGGCCCTTCTTGACCGGCTTCCCGTCGGCGTCCTCGGTCGCAGCGGACTCGGCGGACTCAGCAGGAGCGGCCGCAGCGGGGGCGGCCCCAGTGGTGGGGGCGTCAGTGGGGGCGTCGGCCACCTTCTTGCGGCTGCGGGTGGCGCGCTTGGGCTTCTCCACCGGCTCGGCCTCCACCGCCGCAGCGGGGGCGGCCTCAGTGGTGGGGGCGTCGGCGGGGGCGTCGGCCACCTTCTTGCGGCTGCGCGTGGCGCGCTTGGGGGCCTGCTCTGCTTCTGCGGCGGGGTCGGTGGTGGGCACGGAAAGACGACGCGGCTTGCGCGTACGGGACTCGGCCATTGCCTAATCTCCTAGAGGCGCCGGGGCCGCACCCGAGGCGCCAGGGTGATGTCACAAAACGACTAGAAAGCTGTGGGGCTCGAGCAAGGCCGCCATGTACAGGCGCCAATACATCGGAGCTGGTCACCGTGCGGGGCAACCTTGGCAAGTATCCCACACCGCCACCCCGCCCGCTTAGCGACCCGCTCACAAACGACGGTCCGAACAGTAGACCAGACCACACCCGCACCTATAGACATCGACTATTTAAGCGAAGTTAGCGCCGCGTTTTTCCTGGGACATTGGTCCCGAATCGCGCGCGGGAGGCCGCAACTTTGCTAGCAATAATCGCCAACCCGTCAGCATCGTGACCAAGCGTCAGGACGTAGGGATATAGTCCCAATATTCAGGCTTTCCCCAGCTTCGCCCTGGGAGAAGTAACAACCATTTCGAAAGGCTAGAGGTGTCCAACATGGCGCTCGACGCACTCGACCTGGCGCGGTGGCAGTTCGGTATCACTACCGTCTACCACTTCATCTTGGTCCCCCTCACGATCGGCCTGGCGCCGCTCGTCGCCATCATGCAGACCCTGTGGCTGCGCACCGGCAAGGAGCACTGGCTAAAGGCCACCAAGTTCTTCGGCAAGCTCTTCCTCATCAACTTCGCACTCGGTGTCGCCACCGGTATCGTGCAGGAGTTCCAGTTCGGTATGAACTGGTCCGAATACGCCAAGCACGTGGGTGACATCTTCGGTGCCCCGCTGGCCGTTGAGGCGCTCGCCGCTTTCTTCCTGGAGTCCACGTTCCTGGGTCTGTGGATCTTCGGTTGGGAGAAGCTCCCCAAGTGGCTCCACACCCTGACCATCTGGATGGTCGCCATCGGTGTGAACCTCTCCGCCTACTGGATTCTGGCCGCCAACTCCTGGATGCAGAACCCCGTGGGTGCCGTCTACAACCCGGAGACCGGCCGCGCCGAGCTCAACGGCGTGGGTGGCTTCTTCGAGATGTTCATGAGCGAAACCACCGTGCTGCGCTTCCTTCACACCGTCTCCACCTCCTTCCTGGTGGCCGGCACCTTCGTTGGCGGTCTGGCCGTCTGGTGGCTAGTCCGCGAGGTCCGCGCCAAGCGCGAGGACCAGGCCAAGAAGGTCTGGCGCCCCATCGCCCTCTTCGGCGCGGTCGTCATGCTGCTCTCCGCTGCTGCCGTCACCCTCTCCGGTGACATCCAGGGCAAGCACATGTACAAGATCCAGCCGATGAAGATGGCCGCCGCAGAGGCCGCCTGCTACGGCGAGGAAGGCACCGACTTCGCAGTCTTTGCCACCGGCCTCACCACCGGCAACTGTGAAGACGTCAACCACGTCATCACCATCCCGAACATGACCTCCTTCCTGGGCACCGGCTCCTTCACCGGACCGGACTCCTACCTGCCCGGCGTGAAGGACGTCGAGGCCAAGTACAAGGCAGAGTTCGGCCCCATCCACGGCGACGACGTCAACTACGTGCCCAACCTATTCGTGACCTTCTGGACCTTCCGCCTCATGATCGGCACGCTCGCCTTCAGCGGCCTGCTGGCCCTGGGCATCCTGTGGTTCATGCGCAAGGGCCGCGTCACCGACAACAAGTGGCTCAGCCGCCTGGCGCTGCTCTCCCTGCCGATGCCGTTCCTGGGTGGCACCTTCGGTTGGATCTTCACCGAAATGGGCCGTCAGCCCTGGATCGTGGCGCCCGGCTCCAACGACCCGCTCTCCGGCATCGCGATGCTGACCGAGTTCGGTGTCTCCACCAGCGTCAACGCCTACTCCGTGCTCGCCTCGATGGCCATCTTCACCCTGCTCTACCTGGGCCTGGGCATCATCTGGTTCTGGCTCATCAAGCGCTACGCCCGCGAAGGTGTCACCGACATCCTCCCGTCCACCCACGTCAAGGAAAAGGGCGCCGACGCCGGCGACCTCTCCTTCGGCTACTAAGAAAGGATCGCTGCCATGGATCTGACTACTCTCTGGTTCATTCTCATCGCGGTCCTGTGGACCGGATACCTCTTCCTCGAGGGCTTCGACTTCGGTGTCGGCATGCTGCTGCGTGTGATCGGCCGCGACGAGCGCGAGCGCCGCGCCACCCTGCGCACCATCGGCCCTGTCTGGGACGGTAACGAGGTCTGGCTGCTCACCGCCGGTGGCGCCACCTTCGCTGCCTTCCCCGGCTGGTACGGCACCATGTTCAGCGGCATGTACCTGCCCCTGTTCATCATCCTGCTGGCCCTGATCGTTCGCATCTCCGCCCTCGAGTGGCGCATGAAGATCGACTCCCCGCGTTGGCGCAACGCCTGGGACTGGGCGCACACCATTAGCGCCTTCATCCCCTCCATCCTGTGGGGTGTCGCGTTCGCCAACCTGGTGCAGGGCATGAAGATCGAGGTGTTGGACCGCGTGACTGGCGAGCTCGTGCCCGCCACCGAGGTCACCGCCCGCTTCGCCACCTCCACCCACCAACTCACCGGTGGCTTCTTCTCCCTGCTGACCCCGTTCACCCTGCTGGGTGGTCTGGTCACCCTGACCCTGTTCATGTCCCACGGCGCCATCTTCCTGGCCCTGAAGACTGACGGGGAGCTGCGCGAGCGCGCCGGCAACTTCGCCTGGCCACTGTCCCTGATCAGCACCGTCCTGGCTGCCATCTGGGTGGTGTGGGCTCAGCTCGCCTACTCCGCCACCGCAGTGTCCTGGATTCCGCTGGTCCTGGCCGCAGTCAGCCTGCTGCTCACCGTGTTCTTCGCCTACTTCCGCCGCGAGGGTTGGGCCTTCGTCTTCAATGGCATCGCCATTGCGGGCGCGGTTGCCTTCATCTTCCTGGCCGTGGGCGGTGACGCAATGCGCTCCTCGATCGACCCGGCCTACTCCCTGACGATCCAGCAGGCTTCCTCCAGCCCCGCCACGCTGCAGATCATGACCGTGGTGGCCCTGGTGCTGGTTCCCGTGGTGCTGGCCTACCAGGCCTGGACCTACTGGGTGTTCCGCAAGCGCATCAGCGCCGACAAGATCGACCTCAACGAGGGCGTCGGTCTGCACCCCACCAAGATCCGCTCCTTCCTGAGCGCCTGAGCTCCTTGCCCTAGCCGGTCAAGAAGTAGCAGGGAAAGCCTGTAAGAATGGTGACGGCGGTGCCCACAATGGGCACCGCCGTCACCGCACTTTTATGGAAAGCACCAAATAGCTAGTGAAGCCCCTGGATCCGCGCCTGCTGCGCTACGCCCGCGCCGCCCGCACTCACATGGCCACCTCCACAGTGTTGGGCATTTTGCTTACCGCGCTGACGATCGTGCAGGCAGTGGCCCTGGGCAAGGCCCTGGCCCACGCCATTCACGACGGTTGGAACCTGGCGCAGATCTCCACTCCCCTGCTGGTAGCCGGCGTCGCCCTCTTTGCACGCGCCGCCGTCACCTTTGCCCGCGACCGCCTGGCCCACCGGGCCGCCACCGGCGCCGTAGCCCAGCTGCGCGCCCAGGGACTGGCAGCCGCCGTGGCCTGCGGCCCGCGCTGGGCGGCCGCCAACGCCAGCCAGACCACGACGCTGCTGACCCGGGGCCTGGAGGACCTGCGTCCCTACTTCGTTTCCTACCTACCGCAGCTTGTCCTGGCCATGACGCTGACGCCGGCCACGATCGTGGTCATCTGGTTCCTGGACCCCACCTCCGCCTACATCGCGGTGGGAACCATCCCCCTCATCCCCATCTTCATGATCCTGATTGGCCTGCTCACGCGGGACTTCGCGGCCTCCCGGCTGAAGGTCATGAACCAGTTGGGCGCCGAGCTCCTGGACCTGCTGGCCGGGCTGCCCACCCTACGTGCCTTTGGCCGCCAGGACTCCCCCCGGCACCGCGTACGCGAGCTGGGGCGGCGCTACACCGCCTCCACCATGCAGACGCTGCGCGTGGCCTTCCTGTCCGGCGCCGTGCTGGAGTTCCTGGCTACCCTCTCCGTGGCCCTGATCGCGGTGAGTATCGGTATGCGAATGGTTTATGGCTATCTCTCCCTGGAGGCGGGCCTGGTGGTGCTGCTGCTTGCCCCGGAGGTGTACGCACCGCTGCGCGCGGTGGGCGCCCAGTTCCACGCTTCCTCTGATGGGATCGCCGCCGCCGACGCCGCCTGCTGCCTCATCGAGTCCGCCCCCGCCGTGGCGCCCGTGGCGGACGACGTTGCCGCGCGCCCGAGCCGCGAGCAGGTGGCCGCTGCGCGCCTTACCTTTGCCGGGGTGAGCGTCCAGTCCCACTCCGGGCTGGCCCCGGCCCGCGCCGAGGGCTCGGTGATTCCCGCGCAGATCACCGCGCTGCGCGGCCCCTCTGGGGCGGGCAAGACCACGCTGGCGCTCTGCCTGGCCAGGCTGCTGGACCCGCAGGAGGGGCAGCTCCGCCTGGAGACCGCCCAGGGCGAGCAGATCGACCTGGCACACGTGCCGGCCGACGCCTGGCACCAGCACGTGGAGTGGGTGGCCCAGCGGCCCCTGCTGCTGCCCGGCACCCTGCGGGAGGTCACCCTGGCCGGCCGCGAGGTCAGCCAGGAGGCCCTGGACGTGTCCGCCGGCATCTCCGGCCTGGACCAGATCGTTGCCCAGCACGGCTGGGAGGCGCGCATAGGCCACGGCGGAGTGGGGCTGTCCGTGGGGCAGCGGCAGCGCGTGGCCCTGACCCGCGCCCTGCTCTCCGACAAGCCGCTGGTGATCCTGGATGAGCCCTCCGCCCACCTGGACTACGTGACCGAGGAGAAGGTGCTGGACGTCTTGCAAGAACTGCGCCGCAGGGGCCGAACGGTGGTCGTGATCGCCCACCGGCCGCGCCTGGTGGCCGCGGCAGACCACATCGTTGACGTGAACGCGGAGGTGGCCGCATGAGCGCCCAGCCCCAGAGTGCTTTTCACACCGAACTTTCCGCCGTCAAGCGCGTCTGGCCGCTGCTGGAGGTGCCGCGTGCCCGCCTCGTGCGCGCTGCGCTGCTGGGCTCGGGCGCGCTGGGCGCGGCCGTCGGGCTCGCGGCGGTCTCCGCCTACCTGATCGCCCGGGCCTCCCAGATGCCCTACGTCCTGGACCTGACCACCGCAGCCGTGGCCGTGCGCTTCTTTGGCATCACCCGCCCGGTGATGCGCTACCTGGAGCGCCTGGCCTCCCACTCGGTGGCGCTGGGCGGAATGGCCAGCCTGCGATCCCAGGTCTATGAGCGCCTGGCCGCCGCCCGCACCGACCACGTGGCCTCGCTCCGGCGCGGCGACGTGCTGGCCCGCATGGGCAGCGACGTGGACTCCGTGGGTGACCTGGTGGTGCGCTCCATCCTGCCCGCCTGCGTGGCCGCAGTAGTCACCGTCATCACCACCGCCGTGGTGGCCGCGTTCTCCCCGCTCGCCGGCGCCTGGGTGGCCCTGTGTTTGTTGGTCTCCGGCGTGGTGGGGCCGCTGCTCTCCATGCGCGCCACCCGCCGCGCAGAGCTCTCCCGCCAGGGACACGCCCGCCAGCTCTCCGCCCTGCTCCAGGACTCCCTGCTGGGCTCCACCGACGCCGTGGTCTCCGGTCAGATGACTGCCCTGGACCGCCGCCGCGCCGAGCTTGAGGCCATGCTGGTCAAGGACGCGGAGAGCGCCGCCCGCCCGGGCGCGCTGGCCGCCGCCGTCGACCAGGTAGCCCTGGCCGTGTGCGTGCTCGGCACCGTCCTGATCGGGGTGCCGGCCGTGGGGGCTGGCAGCCTGGATCCCGTCTTCCTGGCGATCATCGTCCTGACCCCGCTGGCTGCGTTCGAAGCCGTGGCCGTCCTGCCCACCGCCGCCGTGCAGTGGGTCCGCTCCGCCGGTGCCGCCCGCCGCGTGCTGGACCTGCTGGGCCCGGCCGCCGACGCGCCCGCCCCGGCTACCGCCGCCTCCGCCGCTCCTGCCAACAGTTCTTCCGACGCTGCCTCCGACGCCACCGCCGGTTTAGCCCCCTCCCCCGCCTGCCTAGATCCCGCCACCCCGCTGTTGGAAGCCACCGCTCTGGCGGCGGCCTGGCCCGGCGGCCCCCGCGTGGTGGCGGGCATCGACCTGGCGCTGCGTCCCGGGCAGGCCGTCGGCATCGCCGGCCCGTCCGGAGTCGGGAAGACCACGCTCCTGCTCACTCTGGCCGGGCTGTTGGAGCCGGCCGGCGGCAACGTCGTCCTAGCCGGAAAGACCGCCTCTGAGCTGGAGCGGCAGGCCGCCGCGCAGGTGGTCACGTTCACCGCGGAGGACGCCCACATCTTCGCGACCACGCTGTATGAGAACCTGCGCATGGCCAACGCCGCCCTCACCCACGAGGAGGCCGCCGCGTTGCTGAGCAAGGTGGGCCTAGGCGACTGGCTCGCCGCCTTGCCCGCCGGGCTGGACACTCACCTGGGGGCCGACGCCGCCGCGATCTCCGGTGGCGAGCGCCGCCGCGTGCTCCTGGCGCGCGCCCTGGCCTGCCCCGCCCCCGTGTTGCTGGTGGACGAGCCCGCCGAGCACCTCGACCCCGGTGCTGCCGCGCAGCTGGTCACCGACCTTTTGCAGCTCAAGAGCGATCAGGGCCGCGCCGTCCTGGTCTCCACACACCACCTCAGCTCCCTGACGCAGGCCAACGAGGTCATCCTGCTGGGACACCCGGACGCCGGCGGTCCCGCGCAGGTGGTGGCGCGTGGCACCCACGCCCACCTCATGCAGACTGTGGAGAGCTACCGCCGGGCGGTGGCCGCAGAGAGCCAGCAACTGGCCGGCTAGGAAGAGAAGAACATGGCTAAGCAGACCGAATGCCGCAGCGTCCTCCACGCCGCGCTGTCCCTGGTGGGCAGCCTAGATGCGGACGACGTGCTCACCTCCTACCTCTCCTCCGCTTGCGAGCTCACCGGCGCAGACTGCGCAGTGCTGGGGGTGCTGGACAACCACGGCGAGACCACCCAGGTGCTCCACTTTGGGCTCTCCCCCGAGCGCGCCGCCCAGATCAACTCCGCAGACCTGAGCCTGACCCGCCCGGCCACCGAGTACGGCGCCAAGGCCGCCCACCCGGAGCTGCCCGACGCCTTCGCCATCCACAACGAGGAAGCGAGCGCGCAGATCATCGGCCTGCCGGCGTGGTCGCGCCCGCTGCGCAATCACCTGGTAGCAGTGCTGCGCATCCAGGACAAGGTCGTTGCCAGGCTCATCCTTTGCAACAAGGAGGACGGCTTCTCGGAGGAGGACGGACGCCGCGTGCGCGACCTCTCCGCCGCCACCGCCGTGGCACTCGAGAACGCCCGCCAGTACGCCGCCTCGCTCAACCGGCACCGCTGGATCGAGGCGTCGCAAGCCATATCCACCATGCTCCTGCAGGGCAGCGAAGAAGAGGAGGCCCTCGAGCTGATCGCACACAAGGTGCGGGAGGCCGCTGAGGCGGACACCGCCCTGATCGTGTTGCCTAGTCTTGGCGACAGCTGGGTGTGCGAGATCGCCGCTGGCTACGGCACGGAGGAGCTGATCGGCATCGTCTTTCCCCCCAATGGTCGCGCCGTGTCCGCGTTGCGCGCCGGGGCCGGGATGGTGGTGGACTCCCTGGCGCGCGCCCGTACCCTGCGCGTCCCCCAACTGGGCCAGTTCGGTCCCGCGCTGTATGCGCCACTGATGGCGCGCGGCAAGGGCACGGGCGTGCTGATCTTGCTCCGCAACCGGGGCCGCAAGGAGTTTGCGCGCGAGGATCTGGAAATGGCCGAGTCCTTTGCCGCCCAGGCCGCGCTGGCGCTCGAGATCGCCGCCTCCCGCCACAACGAAGACCGGGCTGCACTGCTCGATGAGCGTGCCCGCATTGGGCGCGACCTGCACGACCTGGCCATCCAGCAGCTCTTTGCCTCCGGCATGCAGTTGGAGGCCGCGCGGTCCCGCATCGCGGCAGGCGAGCGCGACGACGCCGCCGTGGTGGCGCTCCTAGACGGGGTGCTCTCCAGCGTGGACGACTCCGTGCGCCAGATCCGGGCCATCGTGCGCTCCCTGAAGGAGCCGGACGAGAACGTCGACCTCACCGAGCGCCTGCGCCGCGAGGCCTCCCTGGCGCGCACCGCCCTCGGCTTTGCGCCCTCCCTGGTGGTCTGCTTGGACGGCGTGAGCCTGGCCTCGCTGGAGGATCCAGGCGAGGCCGCCGTCCAGCTCTCCGGGCGGGTGGATCACGACCTAGCCGATGACGTGGTTGCCGTGGTTCGCGAGGGCATGAGCAACGCCGCCCGCCATGCCCACTGCACATCTCTGCAAGTGCGGGTGGATGTGCGGGGCCAGGGCGCGCGCGGTGCGGTTATGGTCTCCGTCATCGACGACGGCGTGGGAGTGCCCAATGACCGCACCCGCAACTCCGGCCTGGAGAACCTGGCCGCCCGCGCGCGCCGGCACCGGGGGACCTTCTCCATTGGCCGCGCCGAGACCGGGATTGGCACGCATCTGAGCTGGACCGCCCCGCTGGTCTAGCCGCCTGCCGGGGTCTGGGGGACGACGTTCCCGCCCGCGCGCCCTCGCACACCCAACCCCCGAGTTTGTTGGCGTTGGGTAAAACAATTGGCCCCGGGACCTTCCCCCAGGCCAACAAACTCACCCAACGCCAACAACCTTGAACGCTTCCTAGAGCGCCACGCCGGAGCTGCAGCAGAGTCGGCGTTCGCGACGCCCCGCTGAGGGGTCCCAGTCCAAAGGGGACTCAACCCAA
>JAUMWR010000038.1 GCA_030529545.1 Buchananella hordeovulneris | reverse complement strand
CTCCTGGCTCAAATCGATTACGACTTGCTAAGCCAGTACCCATTGGAGCCCATTTATCTCAGTGATTACTCTCCGGAACAGCTTGGCATACTTTATGACTACTGGAGTGAATACTATGTGCCCTGCATGAATGCGCATAGTGTGCATGTGGATCCACCTCCCGTTTCGCGTGAAGTATTTATCGCCGACTTCATTGAAAAGCCTTCGGACCGTTGGTGGCCAACCGATGCGACTGCGATGATGGATCGTGAAGCGAGGGCTAAGCTTGAAAAGACCTGTCCAGCAAAGCCGCCCGCGAAGTATTTCTACGGGGAATGATTTTGGGGGTTGATTACCGTGAGTGGGAAACGTGGGCGCAATTCCTGGGTGATTCGGGTTTTCGTACTATGCTTGATCATTTGTGCGTTCGGAGTGGGTTTCTGGTCTGCTCGCCTAACGCTCAAACCTGTCGATCCGCAGGAGCAGGCAGTGCCCGAGAGCCTGTTGACCGAGGTGACGGAGCAAACTGTTGGGCGCACTATTACACTCACGACCACCCTGTCGCGTTCTAGTGCGCCACTAGCAGTCAATGAACTGGCCGGTACGGTCACTGAGGTGGGCGCCCTCCAACAGGTTGAAGCAGGGGCGCTGCTTTACAAGGTCGATGCGGTGCAGGTGCGGGCCCTGGTGGGATCGGTGCCCTTCTACCGCGAGATCGGCCCGGGAGCAAAGGGTGAAGACGTTAAACAACTACAGGAGTTCCTGGTAACACTCGGGTGCGAAATCACCACTGACGGCGACTGGGGAATAGGTACCACTAGTGCGGTAAAACATTGGCAAGGGGAGACCGGACAAGAGAAAACCGGGTTCATTTCTGCTGGCACACTGGTGGCTATTCCGCATTCGCCCATTAATCTGACTGCGGACAACGCCGTGCTGTGGAAAGGGGCAAAGCTCGCAGGCGGTGAAAAAGTGCTCCAAGCCTCTGCCGGAACGCCTGATTTCTATATGGAACTCAACGAGACGCAGGCTCAAATGGTCACTCCCGGCACTGCGGTTATGGTTCATGCCCCAAATGGCGACTTTAACGGCGTTGCTGGACAACCGGACCACGGGGAGTCAGTCGTCAAGGTCCCGGTGGCCAGCCCAGCAGGCGGGCTGCTCTGTGGCGATAAATGCGGCGAACTAGGTGGAGAGTCCAAGACCTACCTACCTACAGAAATAGAGATTGTGCCGAAACAAAGTGGCCCGGCAGTGCCCGTTTCTGCGCTGTTGACCAAACCAGATGGGACAGTGGTGGTCGTCGCCGAGAATGGCAACGAGGTGCCGGTAACGGTTAAAGCGATTTCAGAGGGCATCGCGGTAGTTGAAGGAGTTGAAATCGGGCAGCTGATCCGTGTCTTTGCTACTTCCGAGCACCCTACAGCAGAACGCACAGGCACTGGACGGCAACTGGAGCTATCTCCTAGCGCTCAAAGTGATGCTTCAGAGCAGCCTGTGCCTAGCTAGGAGAACTAATGGGTGCGGCCCTGGCAGTCAAAGACCTTAGGTTTGCGTACAATAAGAGCGCGGAAGAGCTCTACAACGGGCTGACCTATTCCTTTGCCCCGGCGCAAGTTACCGCAGTTACCGGGGAATCTGGACGTGGCAAATCCACCCTCCTGTACGTGCTTGGTTTGTTGTTGACTCCTACTGCTGGCACGGTTGAAATCGACGGGGTGGCAGTATCACGTCTTCCCGACTGGAAGCGGTCCCAGCTACGGGCCCAGCGGCTTGGGTTCGTATTTCAAGACTCTGAACTAGACCCCACCCGCACGATTCTGGACTCCGTCATGGAACCTGGTCTCTACTGTGGTGAAGACACCGCAGTTTTGAGCAAAAGGGCAACGCATCTACTTAGCAAATTTGGTCTGGCAGAACGAATGCACCACAAGCCCGGGCAGACATCCGGAGGACAGTCGCAACGGGTAGCGGTGTGCCGCGCCCTAGTGAATTCACCCGATGTGGTGCTCGCAGACGAGCCGACCGGCAACTTGGATCCGCGCAATTCAGGTCTTGTACTTGATGCTCTAGCCGCAGCTGCCAGTGAGGGGCGTACCGTGGTGGTGGCAACCCATGACCCCTACGTCATCCAGCGTGCAGATCAGGTGTTACAGCTATGAAACTGCGGGCCTTGCTTGCCGAGGCGTTTGCCTCAGCCCGAAGCTCAGTGATTCCCTCTTTGCTGATTGCCATTGTGGCCGTGCTTATGTGCGGGGTCAGCCTATTTACGGTGGGGCAACAAGCCCGTCTCGAAGCGGAATTGGCAAGAGAGTTGCAAAGCCCCCAGGCTCGATCCACCGTGGTCACGGCTTTGAGTCAGGAAGCGAGAATTACCCTCCCAGCACTCCAAACGGCGGCAAGGATCTCCGGCGTAACCGCAATCGGTCTGAGCTTTCCCAGGGACGTTTTCAATGCCAAGCTTGGCCCTAGTTCCAACAAGGTTGCCCTGGTGGAATTGCACGGGGAAGTGCAAAAGGCCATCGAATTGGTTGAGGGAAGATGGCCGATCGCGGGAAAGAACGAGGCACTGATCTCCGAAAGCAGTCAAGCACTACTGCGTCTCATGGTTCCAGCTGGAGGAGTTGAATCCCCTGCTGGAGACCAATGGTCTATCGTTGGCCGTTTCAAAACGTTACCGCCCTTCGACTCGCTCGCGACCCAGATTGTGGCCATCCCCGCCGAAAAATCGGACGACGACGTGCTCTTGCGCCAGCTCTTTATGGTGCCAGATAAAACCTCGGATGCCGCAGCTGTATTTGCTGCCGCCATAAAACTGGTCCCCAGCAACCCGAGTGACATCGACCTTTCTCCGCCGGCTGCGGCGGGCAGCCAGACCCAACAAATCACCAACCAGGTAGCGGGCTTTGGGCGCCAGCTAGTCATTTTGATCTCCACGGTCGGTGGCGCGCTCATTGCAGTGGTTGTGTTTGCCGATGTGATGATCCGTCGGCGTGACCTGGGGCGCAGGCGCACCCTGGGCATCACCCGTGCCAATTTGGTGCTGCTGGTCTCGCTGCGTGCCACCTTCCCGGCCCTCATAGGTGCAGCTCTTGGCGTGACGGCGGGGGTAGTCATCGCCCGCGCTCCGCTGGACTTCTCGATGGCGGTAGCTGGGCTAAGCATCGTCTCCACGCTGGTGGCCACCCTACCGCCGGCAGCGTTCGCCGCCACCCGGGACCCGGTGCTGGTGATGCGCACGGCCTAGGTGGGCGGTCATACGCCATGCCCTGAGCAAGCAGGAGACGGGCGCGAGGCTCGTGGACCCAGGGGCCAATCTCTGGTGGGAGCTGCGCCCTTCTGGAGGGCGCGGCGCAGCCGGTCTCCGGGCCTGCGGCCGTCGCGTGCGCAATCCCACCGTTTACGAGGTGACTGCCACTGGGGGGAGCTCCTCGTGCGCCCATATACTCACGGCAGTAGCAAAGTCAGGAGAGCTTGTGAGCAAAGAAGTAACGATCGCCGTGCTGGGTTGTGGCACCGTCGGCACCCAGGTGGTGCGGCTGCTGCAGGAGCGCGCCAGTGACCTGGCGGCCCGGGCGGGCGCCCCGCTGCGAGTCAACGCCATCGCGGTGCGCAACCCGGACACGCCCAGGCAGGACTTCATCGACCGCTCGCTGCTCACCACGGACGCAATGAAGGCGGCGACCGGCGCGGACGTCGTCGTCGAACTAATCGGCGGGATCGAACCGGCGCGCACACTGGTGCTGGCCGCGCTGGAATCCGGCGCCACTGTGGTCACTGGTAACAAAGCGCTGCTGGCCGCCCACGGCCCCGAGCTCTACGAGGCCGCCGCCCGCACCGGCTCCGACCTCTACTACGAGGCCGCCGTGGCAGGCGCCGTGCCCGTGGTGTACGCGATCCGCGAGTCCCTGGCTGGTGACCGCATCTCTAAGATCCTCGGCATCGTCAACGGCACCACCAACTACATTCTGGACGAGATGACCACCAAGGGACTGTCCTTCGAGGCCGCCCTGGCCACCGCCCAGGAGCTCGGCTACGCCGAGGCCGATCCGACTGCGGACGTGGACGGCCACGACGCCGCCGCCAAGGCTGCCATCCTCGCCTCCCTGGCATTCCACACCCGCGTGAGTGGGGCCGACGTGCCCGTGCAGGGCATCCGCTCTATCACCGCCGCCGACATCGCCCAGGCCAAGGCCGACGGCTACGTCATCAAACTGTTGGCCGCCGCCGAGCGCGTGGGCGACCACTACGACGTGCGCGTCGAGCCCCGCCTGGTGCCCGTGGGCCACCCGCTGGCCAGCGTGGACGGGGCCTTCAACGCCGTCGTCATCGAGGCTGAGGCCGCCGGCCGCCTCATGTTCTACGGGCGCGGCGCGGGCGGGGCCCCCACCGCTTCGGCCGTACTCGGCGACGTGGTCGCGGCGGCCTCTCACAAGGTGCACGGCGGCAACGCCCCGGCGGAGCTTGCCTACGCCGAGCTGACCAAACTACCGGCCGGCCAGGTGCGGGCAGCGGTGGCCGTGAGCCTTGAGCTGGTGGACCAGCCCGGCCAGCTGGCTGCTGTGGCCGCGAAGTTCGCCGCCCACGGCATCTCCATCGAGCGGGTGCAGCAGCACGCCGCCACCGAGCCGGCCAAATCCGTCACCGTGAACATCACCACCCACGCCGCCCCGCGCCAGGCAATCGAGGCTGCCCTGGCTGAGCTGGCCGGCGTGGTAGAGCGCGTAAAGTCCGTCCTGACCGTGGAAGGGAGCAACTAATGGCACACCAATGGCTAGGTCTCATCGAGGAATACCGCGACCGCCTGCCGATCGAGCAGGACGACCCGGTAGTGACCCTGCTGGAGGGTGGCACCCCGCTGGTGCACGCCCCCTCCCTCTCTGCCACCGTAGGCGCCGAGGTCTACATCAAGGTTGAGGGTGCCAACCCCACCGGTTCCTTCAAAGACCGTGGCATGACGATGGCAATGTCCAAGGTGGCCGCGACCGACACCAAGATGGTGGTATGCGCCTCCACCGGTAACACTTCCGCCTCCGCTGCCGCCTACGCGGTGCGCGCGGGGCTGGGCTGCGCGGTGATCCTGCCCACCGGCAAGATCGCGGCTGGCAAGCTGGCCCAGGCGATCGTGCACGGCGCTCAGCTGGTGGCCGTGGACGGCAACTTTGACGACTGCCTGCGCATTGCCCGCGCCCTGGCCGACGAGTACCCGGTGGCGCTGGTTAACTCAGTCAACCCCTACCGACTGCAGGGACAAAAGACCGCCGCCTTTGAGATCGTGGACGCGTTGGGCGACGCCCCGGACATCCACGTCCTGCCCGTCGGCAACGCCGGCAACATCTCCGCCTACTGGATGGGCTACCGCGAGTACGCAGGGCTGGACGCTGGCGCCGACTTCGAGGCCCGCGCCACCAAGACCCCCAAGATGTGGGGCATTCAGGCCGCTGGCTCCGCGCCCTTCGTGGCCGGACACCCGATCGAGGCTCCGGAGACCATCGCCACCGCGATCCGCATCGGCAACCCGGCCTCCTGGGACCTGGCCGTGGCCGCCCGCGACACCTCCGGCGGCTTCATCAAGGCGGTCAGCGACGAGGAGATCCTGGCAGCCCAGGCGCTGCTGGCGGCCGAAGTGGGCGTGTTCGTGGAACCCGCCTCTGCGGCCTCCGTGGCGGGCCTGCTGGCCGCGCACGCCCGCGGCGAGGTGCCTGCGGGCGCCAAGATCGTGTGCACCGTGACCGGTAACGGCCTGAAGGACACCGCCACCGCGCTCGGTAACCGCGAGATCGACCCGACGGTGATCGCGCCCACCGTGGAGGCTGCGGCCCAGGTACTGGGCCTGTAACTACAACGCGCCAGCGGCGGCGCCGGGGTTGGCCCGGGCCGCCGCTGGCGTCTAGCCAAACCTCGAGGCAGCCCCCCGCCCGCGCAAAGGAGTGTTCATGTCAATCAAACGCGCCACCGCCACGGTGGAAGTCCCTGCCACCAGTGCCAACTTGGGGCCGGGCTTCGACTCCCTGGGCCTTGCCCTAGGGCTGTGCGACCGGGTCAGTGTGCGAGCCACAGTCGGCGCCACCCGCGTGGAAGTGCGTGGCCAGGGCGAGGGCACTGTTGGTGCGGGGGAGGACAACCTGGTCATCAAGGCGATCAGGGTGGGTTTGGAAGCAGCTGGTGCTCCGCAGGGCGGCCTGGAAGTGGTTTGTCACAACCGGATCCCGCACGGGCGGGGAATGGGGTCCTCCTCCGCCGCAGTGGTGGCAGGGCTCATGCTGGCCCGCGCTTTGACCACCCCGGCGGGCGAGCTCAACTACGACCCGGCTGTGGACGGCCCGCTGAACGATGAGTCGATGCTGGTGCTGGCCACCGAGTTCGAGGGGCACCCGGACAACGCCGCTCCAGCGATATACGGTGGGGCCACCGTGAGCTGGGTGGACGCCGAGGGGCAGGGCCGCTGCGTCTCTCTACCGGTGCGAGAAGACCTACCGCTCACCGTCCTGGTCCCCGGTACGCGACTGGCGACGGCGAAGGCACGCTCCGTGCTGCCCCAGCGAGTGGATCACCGCGATGCCGCCTTCAACGTGGCGCGTGCCTCGCTCCTCACTGCCGGCCTCTGCGGCGTGGACGTGGACTGGCTAGAGGCAACGTCGGACCGACTGCACCAGGATGCTCGCGCCGGCTCTATGCCTGGCACGGTGGGCGCAGTGCGGGCGCTGCGTCGCCGGGGCCTACCGGCGGTAGTGAGCGGGGCGGGCCCCTCGGTACTGGTGTTCCAAGAGCTGGACGCTGCCACGCGTGCGGAGCTGGAGCGGGACTGGCAGGTGCTCACCCCCGGCATCGACATGCAGGGGGCCCGGATCATCGCCTGATGCGGCGCGGAGAGTGGCGGGTTTCCAAACCCGCCACTCTCTGTGTTTGGGGGCGCGTGGGGTTGAGCCATCTCGTGCATGAGCACGGCCAGGGCGTGACGTGTTTGGGGGCGCGGGTGGGGTTGAGAGCTACCAGCCGCCCGCCGCTCGCTGCGCACAGGGCTGCTCCTAGGGGAGCGCGCTGGGTGGCCCGGTGCGCGGCGCGCTGGGTGGCCGGGTGCGCGGCGGGCTGCGCGGTGGGTGGACCGGTGACCGGCGCGCGGTGCGCCCGGTGGGTGGGGGCGTGTCAGATTTGTTGGCGTTGGGTGAGTTGATTGGCCGGGGGTGAGTTTGTTGGCGTTGGGGAGGCTCCCCAGGCCAATTGTTTTACCCAACGCCAATTGATTAGCGGTTAGGTGCCGTGGGCGTCGGTGTGGGCGCGGGCGCGGGCAGGACCCCGGGCGGGGCCGGTGCGCGGCAGGCACCTAGGGCCCGAGGTGCGCCTCCCAGCGCCCGGTTCTGTTATGGTTTTCCCATGCGGAGGGCCTCTAGCCCCGCATCCGCCGGGAGTCCCGGCATTCGAAGCCCACAGTGGCATTCTCTTTTCCACTCTCCCGTGCTTTGTATGGCACGAAGAAGGACAAACCCGTGAGCGAAGCAATCACGAACCAACCTGTCGCCCTTGACAAGCTGCGCCTGCCTGAGCTGAAGGACCTGGCCAAACAAATGGGCATTAGCGGGGTCAGCGCTAAGCGCAAGCCCGAGCTGATCGAGGCGATCTCCGCCGCCAAGGCGGGCGCGAAGGCGCAGCCGGCTGCTCGCGAGGAGCGGTCTGAGGCGAGCCACCCCGCCGCCGAGCGCGCGGCGCGGGCCCTTTCCGCCTCCCGCAGCGCCGCCGAGGGCCGCGTAGCTCGCTCCGAGCGCACCGAGGAGGAACGCGAGCAGGAGCGCAAGGCATACTCGCGCCGCAGCGAGGAGAACACCGGCGAGGAGAGCGGCGCCGAGGGCGAGGCCCCGGCGCAGCGCCGGGGCCGGGGCAGCCGCTTTGACCGCGAGGAGCGCGGTGAGCGCTTCGAGCGCGGCGAGCAGGGCGAGCGCCGGGGCCGTCGTGGCCGCCGTGGCCTGAGTACTGGCGCGGTGGACGCCGCCGGAGCGGCCGTGGACCTGGACGTCAAGGGCGAGTTCGCCCGCACCCGGGGCGCGGAGTCCGAGCGCGGCGAGCTGCCGGCGCAGACCCAGGCCGCTTTGGACGCTGTGGGTGAGGCCGTCGGCGAGCGCCGCCAGGGGCGCCGCGACCGCGACAACCGCGAGGGCCGCGAGGACCGCCGGGACAACTGGGACGAGGAGCGCGGCGGGCGCCGCCGCCGTGGCCGGGACCGCAACAAGCGCCGTGGCCGGGGTGGCGACGAAGCCGAGGTCGAGATCACCGAGGACGACGTCCTGGTGCCGATCGCGGGCATCCTGGACGTCCACGACAACCACGCTTTTGTGCGCACCTCCGGCTACCTGCCCGGCCCGCGCGACGTTTACGTCTCCCTCAGCCAGGTCCGCAAGTACGGCCTGCGCCCGGGGGACGCGGTGCAGGGGGCGATCCGCGCCCCGCGCGAGGGCGAGGAGCAGCAGCGCCACCACGGTCGGGGCGTGAACAAGGCCAACCCGCTGGTGCGCCTGGACCGCGTCAACGCGATGACGGTGGAGGAGGCCAAGGCCCGCCCCGAGTTCGCCAAGCTGGTGCCGCTCTACCCGAACGAGCAGTTGCGCCTGGAGACCACCCCGAAGGCGCTGACCCCGCGCGTGATCGACCTGGTCGCCCCGATCGGTAAGGGCCAGCGTGGTCTGATCGTTTCCCCGCCCAAGGCCGGTAAGACCATCGTCTTGCAGCAGATCGCCAACGCGATCTCGGTGAACAACCCGGAGGTTCACCTCATGGTGGTGCTCGTGGACGAGCGCCCCGAGGAGGTCACGGACATGGAGCGCACGGTAAAGGGTGAGGTCATCGCTTCCACCTTCGACCGTCCGGCCTCCGACCACACGCAGGTTGCCGAGCTGGCCATCGAGCGCGCCAAGCGCCTGGTGGAGCTGGGCCAGGACGTGGTGGTCCTGCTGGACTCCATCACCCGCCTGGGCCGCGCCTACAACCTGGCTGCCCCGGCCTCCGGCCGCATCCTCTCCGGTGGTGTGGACGCCTCCGCGCTGTACCCGCCCAAGCGCTTCTTCGGTGCGGCCCGCAACGTGGAGAACGGCGGCTCGCTGACTATCCTGGCCACCGCGCTGGTGGAGACGGGCTCCAAGATGGACGAGGTCATCTTCGAGGAGTTCAAGGGCACCGGCAACATGGAGCTGCGCCTGTCCCGCCAGCTGGCGGACCGCCGCGTGTTCCCGGCCGTGGACGTCAACGCCTCCGGCACGCGCCGCGAGGAGATCCTCATCCGCGCCGAGGAGCTCAAGATCCTGTGGAAGCTGCGCCGCGTCCTGGCGGGCCTGGAGCTGCAGCAGGCGGCGGAGCTGGTCCTGTCGAAGCTGCGCGAGACCCAGTCCAACACCGAGTTCCTCCTCACCGTCTCCAAGACCACGCCGTCTACCGAGGACGAGTAGGGATTGGACGACGTTGCGCCGCCGCCCCGAGAATCGGTACCGCTGCGCGAGGCGGCCGGCGGGAACGTCGGCGGCTTGCGAAAACTGGGGCGGGTGAGCGCCACCACCGTCGCGGGGGTGGCGCCGGCGGGCACTCAACTGGAAGAATGACCCCTTGGCTCCGGTTCACCGTGGCGGTTCAACCATGGACCCGGACCTAAACCTCAAGGAGAAACCATGAAGAAGGGTATCCACCCTGAGTACGTCGCTACCGTTGTGACGTGCACCTGCGGTAGCACTTTCACCACTCGCTCTACCTCCACGTCGGGCGAGCTGCGCGCGGACGTTTGCTCTGCGTGCCACCCGTTCTACACCGGCAAGCAGAAGATTCTGGACACCGGTGGTCGCGTGGCCCGCTTCGAGGCTCGTTACGGCAAGCGCCAGAAGTAGCACTTCACGAGCGCCGGGATGCCACGTTAGGCACCCGGCGCTCGTTGTTTTTGCCGGCAGGTGAGCCGGCCCAGTGGGGGAGCGGATGCCCCAGGACAGTGGCAAAGGAGACAAGCGGTGAGCGAGATCGCGGCGGCCCAGCTGGCCGAGTATGCGGAGATTGAGAAGGCCCTGGCGGACCCGGCGGTGCACGAGGACCAGGCCAAGGCGCGCACGCTCGGCCGCCGCTACGCGGAGCTCGGCCGCGTGGTGAACGCCTACCGCGAGTGGGAGCAGGCGGTCAGCGACCTGGAGACCGCCCGCGAGCTGGCGGCGGAGGACGCCGATTTCGCGGCGGAGGTCCCGGCGTTGGAGGAGGCCGCCGCAACCGCTGAGGAGCATCTGCACGACGTTTTGGCCCCGCGCGACCCCGACGACGCCCGCGACGTGATCTTGGAGGTCAAGGCGGGCGAGGGCGGCGAGGAGTCCGCTCTCTTTGCTGGCGACCTGGTGCGCATGTACACACGCTACGCCGAGGCCAAGGGCTGGGCGGTCGCCGTGCTCGGTTCCACCGACTCCGACCTGGGCGGTTACAAGGACATCACCCTGGCCATCCGGGCGCGCGGCAACGTGGCCCCCGAGGACGGCGTGTGGGCGCACCTGAAGTTTGAGGGCGGGGTGCACCGCGTCCAGCGCGTGCCGGTCACCGAGTCCCAGGGCCGTATCCACACCTCCGCCGCCGGCGTGCTGGTGCTGCCCGAAGCGGAGGAGACGGACGAGGAGATCCAGCTCGACCCGAACGAGTTGCGCATCGACGTCTACCGTTCCTCTGGCCCCGGCGGGCAGTCCGTGAACACCACTGACTCCGCCGTGCGCATCACTCACATCCCTACGGGCATCGTGGTCTCGATGCAGAACGAGAAGAGCCAGCTGCAGAACAAGGAAGCGGCCATGCGGGTGCTGCGCGCCCGGCTGCGCGACGCCAAGAAGGCCGAGGAGGAGGCTGCCGCCAGCGCCGCGCGCCGCTCCCAGGTGCGTACCGTGGACCGCTCCGAGCGCATCCGCACCTACAACTTCCCCGAGAACCGCATTGCTGACCACCGCACCGGCTTCAAGGCCTACAACCTGGATGCCGTGCTGGGCGGTGAACTGCACGCGGTCATCCAGTCCTGCATCGACATGGAGCGCGCCGAGCGCCTAGCCGAGGCCTCCGGTCAGTGACCGCGCCGGTAGCTGCGGGTGCCACCCCCGGTGTGGCGCGGGCGGCGCTCACCCAGGTGCTCGCGCAGGCCGGGGTGCCCAGCCCCGCCGCCGACGCCCGGTGGCTGCTGGAGCACGTGCTGGGCAAGCAGGTGGCGCTGGCCACCGCGCCGCTGACTGCGGATGAGGCGCGGGAGTTGTGTGCCCTGGCGTCGCGCCGCGTGGAACGCGAGCCGCTGCAGCACATCCTGGGGCAGATGGCCTTTCGTCACCTGACCCTGCTCTGCGCTCCTGGCACCTTCGTGGCGCGCCCCGAGACCGAGCTGGTGGCGCAGGCCGCCATCGACGCCGCGCGCGCGGCCGGGAAGGCCCCCGTGGTGGTGGACCTGTGCACCGGTTCCGGCGCGATCGCCCTGGCCGTGGCCACCGAGGTGCCCGGCAGCCGGGTGTGGGCGCTGGAGTTCGGGCAGGCCCCGCTGGAGCTGGCCGGCCGCAACATCGCTGCCCTCGCCCCGCAGGTGCGCCTGATAGAAGGGGACGTGCGCCAGCCGATCGCCGGCGGTGAGCTGGCCGAACTGGCCGGCAGCGTAGATGTGGTTGTTTCCAACCCGCCCTACGTGCCGCCCGCTGCCGTTCCCACGGACCCGGAGGTCAGCCGCTTCGATCCGGCGCTGGCGCTCTACGGCCAGGGGGCCGACGGGCTGGGCCACGTGGCCGCCGTCCTGGAGCGCGCGCGCGAGCTGCTGCGGCCCGGCGGGCGAGTTTTCATCGAACATGCCGAGGTTCAGGGCCCGGCCGTGGTTACTATGGCCGCTAAGCGCGGCTTTCTCGCCGCCACCACCATGCAAGACCTCAGCGGGCGTCCCCGCTACCTAGCGGCCACTTGGCCGGGGGAGGAGAGCCAGAATGGAGATTCTTGAGCCCACCCCCGCTGCCCTGGAGGCTGCCGCAGAGGCCGTGCGCAGCGGCGGCGTGATCGCCCTGCCCACCGACACGGTCTACGGAATCGGCGCCGACCCCTTCAGCGCCGCCGCCGTCACCGCGCTCCTGGCCGCCAAGGGCCGGGGCCGCAACTTCCCGCCGCCGGTGCTCATCGCTGACGTCGACGTGGCCCCCACGTTGGTCTCCGTCTTCCCGCCGCTGGCCCGCCGCCTGGCGCAGGCTTTCTGGCCCGGCGCCCTCACCCTGATCCTGCCGGCCCGCCCGGAGATCGACTGGGACCTGGGCGAGACCAACGGCACCGTCGCGCTGCGCGTACCGGACGACGTTGCCGCCCGCGAGCTGCTGGCGATCACCGGCCCGTTGGCCGTCACCTCCGCCAACCTGCACGGCCAGCGCCCGGCTACCACCGCCGCGCAGTGCGCGCAGCAGTTGGGCCAGAGCCTGGCCCTGGTCCTCGATGGCGGCGAGCGCGCCGCCCAGGGCGCATCCACGATCCTCGACCTCTCCGGCCCGCAGGCGGGCGTGGTGCGCGTGGTGCGCGCCGGCGCCCTGACCACCGGCCAGATCGCCCGCGTCCTGGCGGGCGACGCTCAGCTCATCGGGGCCGACGGCAACGTCGTCCCCCAGCAGGGCGAGCAGGGCGGCGGCAACGTCGTCCCACCCAACCAGGCGGCGGGGCGGTAACGCGTGAAGGTCTACCTCCTCGTTCTCCTCTCGGCAGCCGCCATCACCTACCTCCTCACGCCCGTCATGCGGGTGGGGGCGGCGCGCATGGGCGTGCTTACCCCGGTGCGCGGGCGCGACGTCCACAAGATCCCGGTGCCGCGACTGGGCGGCGTGGGCATGTACATCGGCCTGGTGGTGGCCCTGCTGATCGCCAAACAGACCCAGTTCCTGGGCCCGGCGCTCTCCGGGCGCGGATTCTGGGCGGTGATCGTCTCCAGCGGGCTGATCTGCCTGCTGGGCGCGCTGGACGACATGTGGGAGCTCGACTGGACGGTGAAGCTGCTGGGCCAGTTCCTCGCCGCCCTCGTATTGGTGCGCATGGGCGTGCAACTGGTCTCGTTCCCCATCGGCGGTATCACCGTGGGCTCCTCGGCGCTATCCATGTTCGCTACCGTCCTGGTGGTGGTGGCACTGGCCAACGCCGTCAACTTTGTGGACGGGCTCGACGGTTTGGCCGCCGGCATGGTGGGGATCGGCGTGAGTGGCTTCTTCCTGTACTCCTACGTGCTCTCGCGCTTGAGCGGGGCCGAGTCCTACGCCTCGCTGGCCGCCACGCTGAGCGCGGCGATAGTCGGGGTGTGCCTTGGTTTCCTGCCGCACAACTTCCACCCCGCCCGGATCTTCATGGGGGACTCGGGCGCCCTGACGTTGGGGTTTGCCACCGGCGCCACGGTCGTGATAGTCACCGGCCAGATTGACCCGAGCGCGGTCTCGCGCTCCTCCCTGGCCCCCGCCTGGCTGCCGATCCTCCTGCCGTTCGCGATCATGCTGCTGCCGTTGCTGGACATGGCGATGGCCGTGGTGCGCCGCACCCGCGCCGGCGTGAGCCCCTTCCACGCCGACCGCATGCACCTGCATCACCGCCTCCTCAACGCCGGCCACTCCCACCGCCGCGCCGTGCTGGTGATGTACCTGTGGTCCGCGATCGTCTCCCTCGGCACCGCCGCGTTGGTGGTGGCGCCGCCCGGCGCGGTCTGGCCCGTGGTACTGGCCGCCGTCGGCCTTGGCGCGGCCGTCACGTGGCTGTTCCTGCCCGGTATTTCTACGAACGACGACGTTCCCGGCGCCGAAGCGGCCAAGACGCCGCCCTCCACCCCTACGGAAGGAAAGCAGAGTTGAAGGCTCCTATCCCCACCGATCTGGCGGCGATCCAGCGGCCGATGCGACTCCAGCTGCTCCTCCTGGTGGCCGGAGTGACGCTCCTGGGCGGCCTGGGCGGCTGGTTCCTGCGTGGGACGCCGGGGCTGTGGGCCGGGCTGCTCGGCGGGGCAGTGAGCGCACTGCTCGCCGTCATCCAGCTGCTCTCCCTGCGGGTGCTCAGCAAGCGTGCGGAGTACGCCCAAGCCCTCCTCCTTGGGGGATTCTTGGTCAAGGGCATGCTCGTACTTGGCGCTGTTGCGGTGGGCAAGATGACCCCCGCTATTTCCGAAGTTGTGTTGTTCATCACCGTGGTGGCCGGCATTCTGGGCGGAACTGCCATTGAGGTGGCGGCTTTGTCACGTATTCGGCCCATCCTGGAGGCAGGCGCGAGGACTTCCGTCCCGCCAAAGGACTCCTGAAGCGGCGTAGTCGCCCCAGAAAATCGGCTATTGTCGCTAAAGCCAATCCGCAACGACGAATGGGGGACCCACTGTTTACCGCAGCCGCGCAGCGCGCCCTCGTGGCCTTCTCCGCATCGTCCGACGGTGGCGGCTATGAGGGAATCGACTTCGAGCACGAATTCTTTCCCGAGCCATTCCTCTTTGTAGGCACCCCCTTCGAGTTCAACCGCCTCGTCCTTGTCCGCCTCGTCGCGGCAGTCGCTGTGGCACTCATCTTCATTGTGGCCGCCCGCCGCGCCAAGATGGTCCCCGGTCGCGGTCAGTCGATCATCGAGCTGATTCTCGAGTTCGTGCGTAAGGGCATTGCCGAGGAGATCCTGGGTGCGAAGGCCCGCAAGTACACGCCGGTCCTTACCGTGATCTTCATTGGAGTCTTCTCCATGAACATCACCGGCATCATCCCGGGCCTCAACATCGCCGCCTCCTCGGTGGTGGCAGTGCCGCTCGTATTTGCGCTCTTCGCCTACGTGACGTTCATCGTTGCCGGTATCCGCGAGCGGGGCGGGTTCACGTTCTTCCGTGAGCAGCTCTTCATGCCCGGTATTCCGTGGCCCATCTACTTCATCCTGGCCCCGATCGAGCTGCTGTCCACTTTCGTCATCCGGCCCGTCACGCTCACCATGCGTCTCCTGGCCAACATGATGGTGGGACACCTGATCCTGGTGCTCGCCTTCACCGGCACCCACTACCTCTTCTTCGAGGCCGCTGGCGCCCTCAAGGCCGCCGGCACCCTGACCTTCGGCATCGGCATTGTCTTCCTCATCTTCGAGACCTTCGTTGCCGCGCTGCAGGCCTACATCTTCACGCTACTGACTTCCGTGTACATCAACCTCTCGGTCGAACACCACTGATCGAGCCAACCCAAAAAGGAAAGCACATGAACGTCATCGGTAACATCGCAACCATCGGTTACGGTCTGGCCACCGTTGGCCCCGCCCTCGGTATCGGTTGGCTCGTCGCCAAGACCCAGGAGGCTACCGCCCGTCAGCCCGAGGTGGCCGGCGCGCTGCGTGTGAACATGATCCTGGGTGCAGCCTTCGTTGAGGCCCTGGGCCTCATCGGTTTCGCTGCCGGTCTCGTCTTCCCGGCCTCCTGATGCAGCCGCTCGCTGGAGGGGCGGGCGGAATGCAGGTGCTACTTCCGCCTCTCTCTGAGGTCTTTTGGGCGGGACTGGCACTTGCCATCGTCGTCATCGCCCTGTGGAAGTTCGCCCTTCCCAAGCTCAACGCCATGCTTGACGAGCGTGCACAGAAGATTGAGGAGGGCCTGGCGCTGTCCGAGCGCGCAGGGGACGAGCTAGCCGCCGCGCAGGCCCAGGCCGCCGCCGAGCTGGCCGAGGCCCGCACCGAGGCCGCCGAGATCCGGGCGCAGGCACGCAACGAGGCCAAGGGCATCGTCGCCGAGGCTCATGAGAAGGCCGCCGCCAACGCCGACCGCATCCGCGAGGCCGCGCAGGCTTCCATCGCCGCTTCCCGTGCGGCTGCCGAGCGCGAGCTGCGCAACGACGTCGGTCGCGTCGCCACCGACCTAGCCTCCCGCATCGTGGGCCAGGAGCTGTCCAACCCCGAGGTTGCCTCGCAGGTGATTGACAACTTCCTGGACGAGCTGGAGAAGGTCCCGGCCCGGGGGAGCCAGTCCTGATGCGTCCAACCTCCGTAGCTACGCTCAACACGGCAGCCGCCAACTGGCGCGCCCTGCTGGCCAACACTCCCACCGACCGGATCGCCAAGGCCTCCGAGATCTTTGCGATTGCGGACCTGGTCGCGTCCTCCGACAGGTTGGGGCTGGCCCTGACCAACCCCGCGCGCAGCGCTGACGACCGCGCCGGCCTGCTCAAGGACGTGGTGGAGCGCACCGGCATCGGCGCTAGCGTAGAGGTCATCGACCTCTGCTGCGGCGTGGTGCGGGGCAAGCTGGCGGAGAGCAGCGACCTGATCCAGGTCCTGCACAAGCTAGGACGAATCACGATCCTGTTCGAGGCCCACCTGGCCGGTCAGCTGACCGAGGTGGAGCAAGAGCTGGTGGCCGTGCACGAGTTCTTTGGCCGGGAGCCGGTGGTTCGTGCCGCCGTCTCTGGACGCCACCGCGTGCCCGAGCACAAGCGTGGCGAGGTACTGGAGTCCGTCCTGGGTGGGCACATCTCCGAGTCCACCCTGCTGCTGCTGTCGCAGGCCATCCGCACCTGCGGGTCCCGGCCTGCGCGCTCTATGGTCCGCGAGCTGATCGAGGACGCCGCCCGCGAGCACTCCAGCCAGGTGGCCCTGATTACCTCCGTGCAGCCGCTGACCGGCGCGCAGGAGGACCGCCTGGCCGCCGCGCTGGAGCGCATCTACGGCATGCCCGTACTGCTCAACATCAACGTTCGTCCCGACATGGTGGGCGGACTGCACATAACCGTGGGCGACGACGTGATCGACGGATCCGTCCTGACCCGTCTCAACTCCGCTCGTGAGGCGCTGGGCGCCTGAGAGCCAAGCCCTGGACTAAGGAAGATCAAATGGCTGAGCTGAAGATCCGCCCCGAAGAGATTCGCGCGGCACTGGACAGCTTCATCAACTCCTACGAGCCGGCTGCTGCCGCCGTAGACGAAGTTGGTCACGTGACGCTGTCCGCTGACGGTATTGCCCAGGTTGAGGGCCTGCCCGGCGCAATGGCTAACGAGCTGCTGCGTTTCGAGGACGGGACTCTTGGCCTGGCCATGAACCTGGACGTCCGCGAGATCGGTGCGGTCGTGCTGGGCGACTTCAGCGGCATCGAGGAAGGCCAGGAGGTGCACCGCACGGGCGAGGTCCTCTCCGTGCCGGTGGGCGACGCCTACCTGGGCCGAGTGGTGGACCCGCTCGGTAACCCCATCGATGGCCTGGGTGCCATCGAGGCGGAGACCCGCCGCCCGCTCGAGCTGCAGGCTCCCGGCGTGATGATGCGTAAGAGCGTGCACGAGCCGCTGCAGACCGGCCTGAAGGCGATCGACTCGATGATCCCGATCGGTCGCGGCCAGCGTCAGCTCATCATTGGTGACCGCCAGACCGGTAAGACCGCCATCGCGATCGACACCATCCTGAACCAGAAGGCCAACTGGGACTCCGGCGACCCGAAGAAGCAGGTCCGCTGCATCTACGTGGCGATCGGCCAGAAGGGTTCCACCATTGCCGCCGTGCGCGGCGCCCTGGAGGAGTCCGGTGCCCTGGAGTACACCACCATCGTGGCCTCCCCGGCTTCCGACCCGGCCGGCTTCAAGTACCTCGCCCCCTATACCGGTTCCGCCATCGGCCAGCACTGGATGTACCAAGGCAAGCACGTCCTGATCATCTTCGATGACCTGTCCAAGCAGGCAGAGGCCTACCGTGCAGTGTCCCTGCTGCTGCGCCGCCCGCCGGGGCGCGAGGCCTACCCGGGTGACGTCTTCTACTTGCACTCCCGCCTGCTGGAGCGTTGCGCCAAGCTGTCCGACGAGCTGGGTGGCGGTTCCATGACCGGTCTACCGGTGATCGAGACGAAGGCGAACGACGTTTCCGCCTACATCCCGACCAACGTTATCTCCATCACCGACGGTCAGATCTTCCTGCAGTCCGACCTGTTCAACGCCAACCAGCGCCCCGCAGTGGACGTCGGTATCTCCGTCTCCCGCGTTGGTGGTGCCGCCCAGATCAAGGCGATGAAGCAGGTGGCCGGTACGCTCAAGCTGACCCTGGCCCAGTATTTCTCCATGGCCGCGTTCGCCATGTTCGCCTCCGACCTGGACGCGGTGACCCGCCGCCAGCTCGCTCGCGGTGAGCGCCTGATGCAGCTCCTGCGCCAGCCGCAGTACACCCCGTACCCGGTTGAGGAGCAGGTTGCCTCCATCTGGGCCGGCACCAACGGCTACCTCGACAAGATCGAGGTACAGGACGTGCTGAAGTTCGAGGAGCAGTTCCTGGACCACCTGCGCGCCCACACTGGCGTCCTGCACGCCATTGCCGAGACCGGCAAGCTGGAGAAGGACGTCGAGGCGGAGCTGAAGGCCGCTGCCGAGCTGTTCGTGGACCAGTTCGTTGCCGGCGCCGGCGGTGCCGCTACGGACGCCGAGGACGGCACTGTGCAGGCTGAGTACGAAACCGAGCAGGTCGTTCGCCGGAAGAAGGACTGACGATGGGTGGTAAGCAGCGAATCTATAAGCAGCGGATCCGCTCCACCCAGACCCTCAAGAAGGTGTTCCGTGCGATGGAGCTGATCGCGGCCTCGCGTATCGGCAAGGCACGCCACCGTGCCCAGAGCGCGAGCCCTTACGACGCTGCACTCACGCAGGCGATCAGTCTCCTGTCTGCGCACGCCGACTTCGTGCACCCGCTCACGCAGGACCCAGCCGAGCGCGCAGGCAACCCGCGCGTGGCCGTCCTGGTGGTGGCCGCAGACCGCGGTATGGCCGGTTCGTACTCCGCCACCGTGCTGCGGGAGGCCGAGCGGCTGACCGCGCAGCTCGTGGCTGACGGGCGCGAGCCCGTGCTCTACGTGGCCGGCCGCCGCGCCGCCGCCTACTTCCGCTTCCGGGGTCGCCCCGTGGAGCACGTGTGGTCCGGCAACAGCGACAGCCCCACCGAAGAGGACATGCACGAGATCGCGCAGGTGCTCTACGAGCGCTACATCGCCAGCCCGGAGGACGGGGGAGTGGCGGAGGTGCACATGGTGTACACGCGCTTCGTCTCCATGGTCTCCCAGGTGCCGCAGGTGCGCCGTATGCTTCCGATGTTGGTGGTCGACGAGCTGGCGGAGGAAGACCCCAGCGCGGCGCCCTCCACGCCCCTCTACGAATTCGAGCCGTCGGCAAACGAGGTGCTTGACGCCCTGCTGCCGATCTACGTGCGCTCCCGCATCCGCAACGCTCTGCTCCAGTCGGCAGCCTCCGAGCTGGCCGCCCGGCAGCAGGCGATGCACACCGCAACGGATAACGCTGAAGAGCTCATCCGTGACTACACCCGACTTGCCAACTCGGCCCGCCAAGCCGAGATTACCCAGGAAATCAGCGAGATCGTGTCGGGGGCTGACGCCCTCGCGGCGAGCTGAGCCACCCCGTACACGAAGGAGAAGAACATGGCTAACGGACGCATTGCCCGAGTCATCGGCCCGGTGGTTGACATCGAGTTTCCGCCCGGGCAGATCCCGGAGATGTACAACGCCCTGACCACCCAGCTTGATCTGCACGACCAGGGTGAGGGCGAGGCCGCCGGCCCCGTCACGCTGACCCTGGAGGTCGCCCAGCACCTGGGTCACAACCTGGTGCGCGCGATCTCCCTGAAGCCCACGGACGGTCTGGTGCGTGGCGCCGAGGTGGTGGACACGGGCGAGCCGATCACGGTTCCCGTCGGCGACGTCACCCGCGGCAAGGTCTTCAACGTCACCGGTGAGGTGCTGAACCTGGCCGAGGGCGAGAAGCTCGAGGTGACGGAGCGCTGGTCCATTCACCGCCAGCCCCCGGCCTTCGACCAGCTCGAGTCCAAGACCCAGATGTTCGAGACCGGTATCAAGGTCATCGACCTGCTCACCCCGTACGTGCAGGGTGGAAAGATCGGTCTGTTCGGTGGTGCCGGTGTGGGCAAGACCGTGCTGATCCAGGAGATGATCCAGCGCGTGGCGCAGGACCACGGTGGTGTGTCCGTGTTCGCCGGCGTTGGTGAGCGCACCCGTGAGGGCAATGACCTGATCCACGAGATGGAGGAGGCCGGCGTCTTCGACAAGACCGCGCTCGTGTTCGGCCAGATGGACGAGCCGCCGGGGACGCGTCTGCGCGTGGCCCTGTCCGCCCTGACGATGGCGGAGTACTTCCGCGACGTCAAGGAGCAGGACGTGCTGCTCTTCATCGACAACATCTTCCGCTTCACCCAGGCGGGTTCCGAGGTTTCCACGCTGCTGGGCCGCATGCCCTCCGCCGTTGGTTACCAGCCGAACCTGGCTGACGAGATGGGTCAGCTCCAGGAGCGCATCACCTCCGCCGGTGGTCACTCCATCACCTCGCTGCAGGCCATCTACGTGCCCGCCGACGACTACACGGACCCGGCCCCGGCCACCACGTTTGCCCACCTGGACGCCACCACCGAGCTCTCCCGTGCGATTGCTTCCCGTGGTCTCTACCCGGCAGTGGACCCGCTGGCCTCCACCTCCCGCATCCTGGACCCGCGCTTCGTGGGCCAGACCCACTACGAGGTGGCCACCCGCGTCAAGTCCATCCTGCAGAAGAACAAGGAGCTGCAGGACATCATCGCCATCCTCGGTGTGGACGAGCTCTCCGAAGAGGACAAGCTGGCAGTGGCACGCGCTCGCCGCATCGAGCAGTTCCTGTCCCAGAACACCTACATGGCGGAGAAGTTCACCGGCGTTCCCGGCTCCACCGTGCCGTTGGATGAGACGATCGAGGCCTTCCGTCGCATCGCCGATGGCGAGTACGACCACGTGGCCGAGCAGGCGTTCTTCAACATCGGTGGCATCGAGGACCTCGAGCGCAACTGGAAGAAGCTGCAGGACGAGGCCTGATCGTGGCGCTGAAGGTTCACATCGTCGCCCGCACGCACGACGTGTGGGAAGGAGAAGCTGAGTCGGTGGTCGTGCCCGCGCTCTCTGGTGAGCTGGGCATCCTGCCGGGCCGTCAGCCGATTCTGGCGGCGCTCGCGACCGGTGAGGTGCGAGTGACCGAGGTCGGCGGGCCCGCGCATACCTTCCACGTCGACGGCGGTTTTGCCAACGTCGACCAGGACATCGTCACGGTGTTGGTTGACTACGCCAAGCTGAGCTGATCGATGTGGTGGTGGCTGCTCTTCGGTGCCGGGGTGCTTGGCGTGCTGGCGCTGCTGGGCGCCATGCGCAAGGCGGCGCTGCGGGACCGGATCGGTAGTTTCCCCTGCCGGCTGCGGGTGGGTGACGCTGGCCGCGAGGTTAGTGGTTACCTGGTCTTCGGGTCGCTGGCGATCTACGTGTACCGCTCGGTGTTCGTGGGGGTGCGCCGCTACCGGGTCTACCCGCGCTCCAGCTTCGACATGCAGGCCCAGCCCTACAAGGAGGGCGAGGTGGACGTCCGCTTGGGCACCGACAACCTGCGCGTGGCCTCCGACGTCTACGCCGCCATGGTGGCGTGGGTGGACGCGGCCGGACCGCGAGAGGAACCCCTCCTTTAAATTCATGGCGTGGGGCGCCGCAGCGTATTGATGCGCTGCGGCGCCCCCCGCATTTTTTGGGGCGACGCTCCCCCCAGCGCAGCGCTTTTGGTGGGTGGGGCGTCTACCGCGAGGCTAACGGCCGGGCGGGGTGTGT
>JAUMWR010000037.1:18852-21612 GCA_030529545.1 Buchananella hordeovulneris | reverse complement strand
CAACCCAAAGGGACTCAACCCAAAGGGGGCTCCCCGCAGGTAAGCCTGCGGGGAGCCCCCCTGGTCTTTGGGTTAGCGCACGCGACGGCGCACGCCCAAGACTGCAGCTCCTGCCAACAGCAGGCCGGCAGCCAGCAGCGGAGAAACGGTCAGACCCGTCTTGGCTAGCTGCCCCTTGCCCGCAGGCTTAGCCGCCTTGTCCCCGGCCGGCTTGGTGCTAGCCGCAGCAGAGGGAGCGCCCGTCGGCGCAGCCGTGGAAGCGTGCACCGTCGGTGCAACAGACGGCTCCTGGCTTGCGTCCTGGCTCGGCTGCACAGTCGGCTCGATGCTGGGCTGAGGGCTCGGGTCTGCGGGAGCCGCAGCCTGCGGCAGGGTAACCCGCAATGCCATGACGTGGGCGGCGTGCGCCCAGCCCTCGTCCCCGGCCGGGTCGTGGATCACCGCGTCACCGCCGATTGCTAGGGTCGGCCCGTCCAACAGACCACCTACGAATGCAACAGACCGGCCAGAACGAGACTTAGCGCCAGGGGCGGCGTGCGTGACGGCAACGTCGGCCAACTCGGAAACCGAGCGAACCGGCGCGCTAAACGCGCTCAGCGGGAACACGTAGGTGCGCCCATCCCCGCCGGCGGCGCGCTCGGCCCCAACGGCAACCAAACCGGCGCCCTTCTCGCCCACCAGGACATCTACGGCGTAACCAAAGCCGTCCCCAGCCGCCGCGCCCGTGATGAGCTTCACCGGTGCACCTGCGGCGGCCACAGTGGCGTCGGGCCGGATGGTGATCGTGGCCGGCAGCTTGTCGGAACCACTGATGAGGGCCACACCGCCCCGGCCCACGTTGGCGGCAGAGCCACCGTCGTAGCCGATCACAAAGTCACCGAAAGAATCCCCGTCCACGTCGCCGGCGGCAGCCACAGAGTTACCGATGCTCAGGCGACGCGACTCGGTGGTCAGCGCGACGTCGATCGTAGAGCCCTCGAAAGCGCCGGACAGGTCCACGCGGGAGCCAGCCTTCACGCCCGTAAGCAGCCACGCGCGGCCCGCCACCAGGTTGGTGGAGGGAGCGTAGGAGTAGTCAGCCAAAACGTAGTCCTGCTGCTTGTCTCCGTTCACGTCACCCACCGGGGTGAAGGAGGATGCCACGTGGCCCGCCGGGGTCAACACGCGCGCAATCAGGCGCGGGTTTTCCTCCAACGGATTGGACAGGTCCACCTCAGCGCCGGTGCGGTCGCCAGCCACGATGTAGGCCGCGCCCTGGTCCTGGGCAGCTCCGGTGACCAGGCGCAGGTTGGAGTGCACCACGGAGAGATCAGCCAACCCGTCGCCGTTGACGTCCCCCACGCGGGAGATGTGCACTGCCGGAGCGCCGAACTCCGGCAGCTTCACGACGAATCCCTGCGCAGCCGTCAGATTGGACAGGTCCACCTCAGCCAGCTTGTCGCCACCGTTGATCACCCACACCCGGCCCATCGTGTGCGAGCCGACCGCGAGGTCGTCCACGCCGTCACCGTTGGTGTCGCCCAGGCACGCCACCGCTAAACCAATCGTGGCGTCCACGCCCTCCTCTTGGGTCTGGCGCGGACCGATGATCGTAGTGCTGTTGGCGGCGCTCAGCGCTGCACCAGGCGTACCGCCAGGAATGATCTGCACCGCGCCGGTGACGTTCTGGACCCACCCGTGGTTCGGGTTCTGCCAGTAGTAGCGGTCGTACTTCCACTCTGAGCGGGAGACGTTTCCGCTGATGATGTCCGGCTTGCCGTCACCGGTGACGTCACAAGTGCCACGCGCGATAGCCGCGCCCAGGCCGCCGCTGAACTCGCCCAGCCACACCTTGTGCTCCGGCGAATCCACCGGGGTAAAGCCGGGGTCGATGTTCGGGGCTGCGGGAGGCGGGGTAGTCGGGTTTTCCGGGCCCAGCTCCTCGTCCTCGTCTTCGGTGCCCGCACCACCGGAGTTGGAGCCACCGTCGGAATCGGTGGAACCGGAGCTAGAGCCGCCGCCAAAGAGGTCGTCGTCATCGGCGTCACTGGAGCCGCTCGAGCCGGTGCCCGCGCCGGAGCTGGCACCAGTGCCAGAGCCGCTGCCAAAGAGGTCGTCGTCATCGGCGTCGCTGGAGTTGCCCGCGCCGGTGCCCGCGCCGTCGCCAGAGCCGGCTTGAGAGGCGGAGCCTCCTTCCGAGTTAGAGCCCTCGCCGGCAGCCGTGCCGGTGGTTGTGCCCTGCTCCTGGCCGGTTGCGGCACCAGCGCTCTGGTCCGCTGCGGTGCCGGCCTCCGCGCTAACAGCGGAGTCGCCCGGCTGAGCCGAGCCGTCCGCGCTCGCGACGGCAGCCCCCGGCAGCAGCAGGCTTGCACCCACGATAGGGGCCAGCAACAGTGCGGAGATTGGGAGGGAACGAGAGATGCGTGAAAGTGCCATAACTGGCCAAACCATCCTTCATCTGCAGTTTCAGTATTTAGGCGCGCCTTACCTTAGTTGATGAAGATGAGTGGGACCAAACTTGCCCCTCCCACTCCCCCTTGCATCGCACCCCCTGGCCCAAACGCTGAATCTGTTGGCGTTGGGTCAAACAATTGGCCCCGGGGGCCTCCCCAACGCCAACAGACTCACCCAACGCCAACAAAAACGCCCCGGGCTAACACACGCGCCCGGGGCCGCGCCCGGGGTGCACCCCAGGGACTCGCACCGCCGTACCCCACTACACGCGAAAGAGGGTCGGGGCGCGCAAACACGGCCCCCCCCCGGCGTACCGGCGGGGGCACG
>JAUMWR010000037.1:0-18842 GCA_030529545.1 Buchananella hordeovulneris | reverse complement strand
GACCCGGCGGCCCCGCCGCCCCCCCCCCCCCCGACCCTCTGCTTCCCGGCGGGATCAGCCCTGGTTGCGCCAACCAGCTGCGCGCTGGCCGGCCACCCACGCCGCCACCTGGGTACGGCGTTGCAGTCCCATCTTGGACAGCAGGGAGGTGATGTGGTTCTTCACGGTCTTCTCTGCCACGCCCAGGCGCTCGCCGATCTCGCGGTTGGACAGGCCGTCGGCGATCAGGTCCAGCACCTTGCGCTCGGACGGCGTGAGGTCCGCGGTCGGGTCGTCGTGGTCGGCCCGGCGGCGTGTGATCGTGCGCTCGTCCAGCAGGGTGCGCCCGCCGGCGACGGCCTTGACCACGTCGGCGATCTCCGCCCCGCGCACGGTCTTGAGCAGGTAGGCGCGGGCACCCACCGCCAGGGACTCGGCCAGCGCGTCGTCGTCATCAAAGGAGGTCAGCACGATCGGCTTGAGGTTCGGGTCAATCTCCCGCAGGGAGCGCATGACGTCGATGCCCGTGCCATCCGGCAGCTGCAGGTCCACCAGCACCACGTCGGGGCGCACCAGATCTGCGCGGCGCACCGCCTCCGCCAGGGACCCTGCCTCGGCAACAACGGTCAGGCCGTCGGCCCGGTCCACGATCTCAGCAATGCCGCGACGCACGATCTCGTGGTCGTCGACGATCATTACGCGGATGTCCCCGCCGTTCTTAGCTTCAGGCATGGTTCGAAGCTTACCGCCTAACTCAGGTTTTCCGCGCCTTTAGCCGTCTTTGGTCCCAGCTTCGCGGTTCCTTTATTCCGCGCGATGGCAAGAACGCTCCCGCCTGCCACTGACGGTGGTCCTACTTTTGGCACCCCGGACAGTAGGTGGCCGACCTTCCCCCGAGCACCGCCCGCTCCAGCTCCTGCCCGCAGCGTCGGCAGGGCTGCCCCGCGCGGCCGTATGCCCACAGTTCGCGCGCAAAGTAGCCGGGGTTTCCAGCGGCGTCGACGTAGAGGGCGTCGAAGGAGGTGCCGCCCGCCTCGATGGCGGCCCGCAGCACGTGCGCGGCGGCCGCTAGGAGGCGCTCGATCTCCGCGTCCGCCAGCGTGTTTCCGGGCCGCGTGGGGTGGATGCCGGATCGCGCCAAGGCCTCGTCGGCATAGATGTTGCCTATACCACTAATCTTTGCTTGGTCCAGCAGTTGAGACTTGATGATCGTTTTGCTGGCTCGGATTCTGCGCGCCACCTCGCCGCTGTCCAGGTGCGGGTCCAGCGCGTCGCGCGCGATCTGCGCCGCCCGCGAGGGCAGCAGCGGCAGGGTGCTTCCCAGCCCGCCGGGCGCGCCGTCCGACGTGGGAACCAGCGGGCAGAGGCTCACGTAGCCGAACGTGCGCTGGTCCACAAACCGCAGCAGGTGCTCCCCCGCGTCGTCGCTGTAGACCAGGCGGGCGCGCAGGTGGCGGTCGCGCTCTGGGTCGGGCGCTCCCACCTCGCTGTCCACGAGCAATTGCCCGCTCATGCCCAGGTGGAATAGGAGGCCCAGGCCGTGCGCTTGCGCGGCGCCGCCCATCTCCTGCCCCTTGTGGCCGACGTTCCCGCCGGCCTCCCCCTGCTGCTTCTCCGTCTGAGCCGCGCCTATTTGGGGGCCGACGTTCCCGCCGGCCGCAACGCCGCAGGTACCGGCGGGCGCAGTGGCGTCCCCGGCAACGTCGTCCATCAAATTGCACCACAGGAACTTGCCTCGGCGCGCAATCTCGCCGATTCGCCGTCCGGCGGCCAGCGCGTAGGGCAGGTCCCCGTGTCGGTCGACGCGCGGGTGCAGCGCCTCCAGGCCCTCCACGCGGGCCCCCAGTAGGTGGCCGGCCAGGCCCAGCCGGATGGTCTCGACTTCAGCCAGCTCCGGCATTAGCGCTTTCCTGCCTTGAACACGCCGAAGGCGCGGCACGCCTGCGCGGCCGCCTCGATCTCTGCGGCCTTGCGGGAGGAGCCACTGCCCCGGCCCGCCACCCGGCCGTCAATCGTGACCGTGGCGTGGAAGACTCGCGCATGGTCCGGGCCTTCGTGGTGAGAGGCGTACTCCGGGTGGGTGTGCCCGCCGGCCGCCGCCCACTCCTGCAGCGGAGTCTTGGGGTCCAGCAGGAAGGCGCGCTCCTCGGCGTCCTCAAACTCGGGGCCAAGCAGCGAGTGAATAACCCGCTTAGTGATCTCCAGGCCGTTGCAGAGGTAGGTGGCGCCGATCATCGCCTCCATGGCGTCGGCCAGCACCGAGTCGCGCTCGCGCCCGCCGTAGCCGTCCGCGCCGCTATCCAGCAACAGGTAGTCGCCCAGGCCCAGGCGCCTGGCGGCCTGCGCCAGCGAGGGCTCGCTCACCGTGGCGTGGTGCATGCGGGAGATGCGGCCCTCCGGCAGCTCCGGGTAGTTCAGGTAGAAGTGCTCGGCGGCCACCAGTCCCAGCACGGAGTCCCCCAGGAACTCCAGGCGCTCGTTGTGCGGCCCGCCGGCGGTGTTCGCAAAGGAGCGGTGGGTAAGGGCCAGGATGAGCAGCTCGCCGTCGATCGGCGCCCCCCACCCGTCCAGCAGGGTGCCCACGTCCAGGCGCTTGGCGCCGCCCGCGACGATCGGCTTGCGACCGCGCGCGCCCTTGGGGGCGCTCACTGGCCCGCCTCGCCCTGCCCAAAGTTCAAGCCGCCCAGCGCCGCCCAGCGCGGGTCGATGACCTCGTGGCCGTGGCCCGGCTCGGCATCCCGTAGCGCCACGCCACACTCCGGGCACAAGCCCGGGCAGTCGTCTTCGCACAGCGGGTCAAAGGGCAGGTCCAGGACGATAGCGTCGCGCACCACCGGCTCCAGGTTCACCTCCGTGCCCTCGATCTCCAGCATCTCGTCGGCTTCCTCGTCGCCCTCCGCGAGCGCGGCAGCTCGCGTGCCGGGGTTGAAGAACATCTCCGTGGCGTCCACGTGGGTGCGGGTGGCAAAGTCGCGCAGGCAACGCACGCAAGCCCCCTTGATCTCCACGTCCGCGCGCACCTGCGCCAACACGCCGTCGCTGACCTGGGTCAGGGTGACGTCCAGGTCCAGTTCGGTGCCGTCAGGGACGCCGGCCACCACCGTGTGCATGTCCTTGGCCACCGTGTGCAGGTGGTAGTCGCGCATGGCACCCGGGCTGCGGCCCAGGTCGTGAATAGAAATCGCGTACGGGTTAACCATCAGTCTTCCTCTACAGTCACCTGCCAGGCGGCGCCAACCTTGCGCTCCGGCGTCACGGCGGAGAACGCCACCTCGCCGCGCGCCCGCGCCATGCGCCGGGCAATCTCCTCCCGGCCGGCCTCGGCCTCGCCGCGAATGGCGGCCGCCGTCTCCAGTAGTCCGGCCAGCACCGAGTCAGCGTACTCGTTGGCCCCTCCCATCAGCGCGTCGGCTTTGGCGGCGGCCTGGTTCTCCCACTCCTCCACGCGGGCGGCGCTCTGCGCCTCCAGCTCCTGGACGCGTTCCTGGGCGGCGAGCACCACGGCGTCCTGGCTCACCATCTGCTCGGCCCGCTGCCGCGCCCGGGCCAAGACGTCCTCGGCCTCGGCGTGGGCGGCGGCCACGATGTCCTCAGCCTGCACCTGCGCGGCGTTGACGATCTCGTCGGCCTGGGCCTGCGCCTCTGCCAGCGCGCCGTCGGCGGCGTGCCGCGCCAGCTCGCGCTCCGTGTCCGCCTCGTTCTGCGCGCGGGCCAACACGGAGTCGGCGCCACTGAGCACGTCGTCCGCCTCCAACAGATCGGCCGGAATGGCGTCGGCCAAATCCTCCACCAGCGCCACCAGGTGTGGCCTCGAGATCAGCACCGACGTGGTCATCGGCATGGTGCGCGCGTTCTCCACCAGGTCAGCAAGCTGCGCCAACAGCTCCAGGGCCTTGTCCGCCCGCACGTCGGGCTGATCGTCTTGCGCATCCATTAGGGCTCCTAAACACGAAAAAGGGCGGCGAGGGGGAAATAGAGTCCGGGCAGCCCGCAACTCACCTCAAGGCTAGCCGCAACGGGCCTAGATAGAGCCCTCGCCACGACGGGCGGCCAGCGCTTGCGCCACTGCCGGAGAGACCAGCTCCCCCACGTCACCGCCGTAGCGGGAAATCTCCCGCACAAACGAGGAGGAAATGTGGGAAAACTCCCGCCCGCACGGCAGCAGCACGGTGTCGATGCCCAGGTGCCGGTTGATCAGGGCCAGCGAGACCTCCCCCTGGGCGTCCGCAGCGTCCCGCACCCCCTTGACCAGGGCCACCGCCCCCAGGGACAGGGCGTAGGGCGCCACCAGACCCTCCACGGCCTCCACGCTGACGTTGCTCTGCTCGATGCTGGCGCGCAGCAGCTCCACGCGCTCCTCCGCAATGAACAGCGGGCGCTTGGCGGAGTTGACCGCCACCGCAACGACCAGGTGGTCAAAGAGGGCGCTGGCCCGGGCGATCACGTCCAGGTGTCCCAGCGTCACCGGGTCAAAAGAGCCCGGGAATACGGCAATTCGCATGGCGTCAGCCTAGTCCCGCGCGGTCGCGGGCGCGCCGGAGTCGCTCCCACCGGCGGGCGCGGCCTCCTCCGCAGCGTCCTCCGGCAGGCGCAGCTGCAGGAAGTGCACCAGGGTGTCCCCGTACTTCTTGGCGGGCAGCTCCTCTAGCTGCGGGTCCCACGCGAGCGGCTCGGAGCGGGCCGCGCGCTCCACCATGAGGATCCCGTCGGGGGCCAGCCAGGCGGCCGCTGCGGCCACCACGCCGGCCAGGGTCTCCCCGGGCACGTCGTAGGGCGGGTCGAGCATGATCAAGTCCGCGCCGCCCACGATGGGCGCGCCGGCAAAGTAGGTGGCCACGTCCCCGGCCACCACCTCCACCTGGCTGCCGAGCCCCAGCGAGCGCACGTTCGTGCGGCAGACTGCGGCGGCCTTGGCGTTCTTCTCCACCAGGACGGCGCGCCTGGCGCCGCGGGAGATGGCTTCCAGGCCCAGCGCCCCGGAGCCGGCGTAGCCGTCGATCACGACCGCGCCGCGCACCACACCCAGGTGGTCCAGGCGGGAAAACAGGGCCTCGCGTACCCGCTCGGAGGTGGGCCGGGTACCCTTGGGGGGAACGGTGAGGCCGCGCCCACCCAGCTTGCCTGCCACGATTCGAGTCATGCGCCACACCCTAGCGAAAACTGAGCGCGCAACGGGCGCCGGGCTCGGGGTTGCCTAGCGCCCGCCCCGAGCCCGGCCCCAGGTTTGCGGATCAGTCCGTGACGGTGGGCAGCCCCAGGGAGGCACCCGCGTCGGCCAGGCCGCCGGCGTTGGTGACGTCGGTGAAGCCCAGCGCCTTCATCTGGTCCAGGGCGATGCCGGAGCGGCGCCCAGAGCGGCAGTAGACGACGTAGCTGCCGGCCGGGTCCAGCTCGGCAATCTTGGTGGCGAAGTCCGCGCCGCTCACGTCGATGTTGATGGCGCCCTGCAGGTGCCCTGCGGCGTACTCCTCCGGGGTGCGCACGTCGATGATGACGGCCTGCGCGGCGGCCTGGTCGGCGGCGGGCGCGGCGTTCTCAGCAACTGCGGCGTTGTCTGCCGGGGCGGGGGCCGCGTCCTGCGCGGACTCGGGCTGGGCGGAGCAGGCGGCCAGGGAGGCGGTGGCCACGAGGGCGGCAGCGGAGGCCAGGAGGCGCAGGGGTTTAGCGGGCACGGGATTCCTTCCGATGACGAAACTTAGGGCCGGGGGCTGGCTTTGGTCTCCAACCTAGGGCAGCGCCGGGCAGTCAGTGTTGCTAACGCCGCCGTCAGCTGGCTTATTCCTGGGCTGCGCCACTGATTAGCATGGCGGGCATGTACGTCCCGGCCCACTTTGTGCTGCCGCCCGATCACGTCGAGGCCATCTTGTCCGACGTCGTCTTTGGCAACCTCGTCACCGTGCACGCCGACGGCCCGCAGGCCACCCCGCTGCCCTTCTACCGCGACCGCGAGCGCGGGGTGCTGGTGAGCCACATTGTGCGCAACAACCCGCAGGGCCTCTCCCCGATCACCGGGCCGGGGCTGCTGCTGGTGGAGCGGGGCGACTCCTACGTTTCTCCCCACTGGTACGCCACCAACCAGACGATGCCCAACGTGCCCACGTGGGACTACATCACGCTGCAGATTCGCGGCACGGTGCGCGTGGATTCCTCTCCGCAGGCCGCGCTGGAGGCCGCGTGCCGCCTGACCTCGCTCTACGAGTCGGACTCGGTGCTTGCGGCAGTGGGCAGCCAGAAGCTGGAGCGGATGGCCCGCGCGATCTGCGCCGTGGAGATCAGCCTGGACGAGGTCGTGGGCAAGGCGAAGATGAGCCAGAACCGCCACCCGGACGACGTGCTGAGCGTGATCGCCAAGTTCGAGGAGCTGGGCCTGGACCAGCTAGCCAGGTTCCTGCGCGAGGTCTCCCTGCCGTACGCCCGCGAGCGCTTTGCCAAGATTTCTCAGTTGCGCGACGCTCGCCTTGCCGCCCCGATTTCCGCGGCCTGTCCCGCTAACGCCGCAGCGCCGGGAGACGGGCTGATTGATGAGTACGGGGGCTGCCCCGCCGGCTAGCGGCGGGGCAGCCTGCCGACGCGGCCAGGTTGAGTTGGGCGGGCCGGTTAGTCGAGCAAGACGGCTTGGCGCCAGCCCCGCGCGGAGCTGAGGACCGCCAGCTCCGCTGCACCCCGTAAATCGGCAACGCTCAGCATCGCCTCCTGCACCCGCCCGCTCTCCAGGGCCAGTTGCCGCCCGATTCCCGGAAGGCAGCCCGTCGCAAGCGCGGGGGTGAGCCAGCGCCCGCCCACCAGGGCCGCGATGTTCGCCGTGGTGGTCTCCGTGACCTGCCCGGCGGCGTTGACCAGCACCACGTCGTCTGCCTGCGGGTGGCGGGCGCGCGCGGCGTCGTAGTGCGCCCGCTGGGTGGTCTTGTGGCGCCGCGTAGCGGCCGCGAATTCCACCGGGGCGGTGTCCGGGGCGTCGAGCGCCAGGCGCACCACTTCCACTGCGGGCTCAGCCGGGCGCGTGGTGAAGGAGAGGCTGCCGTCGCGGCGCAGCTCCAGGCGGCCCAACAGGAGTGCCTCGGCCCGCGCCGGGTCGCTCTGCGCCGCCTCGCTCTCCGCGTGGTCAGCCTGCGCGGCGCTAGCCCCCGCTGAGTCGTTCCGCTGGGGCAGGGCGGCCGGAATCTCGCGCTCTAGGAGGGCGGCGACGGCGGCAGCGTCGTACACGAAACCGAGGGCGCTGGCCGAGGCGCGCAGACGGGCCAGGTGGCGCTCCAGGTGGCGCGGCCCGGCGGCGGTGAGCGCGAAGGTCTCCACGAGGCCAAAGTCGCGCTCACCGTGCAGCACGCGCATCTTGGTCAGTAGCTCGGCGTACTCGCCCGCCGGGGTGGAGTTCCAGGTGACACCGCCGCCCACCCCGTACTCGGCGCGCCCGGTGGAGAGCTCCACGGCCACCGTGCGAATGGCCACGGAAAACGCGCCACGGCTGCCGGCGAGGAAGCCGCCCGCGCCGTCCGCCACCCCGTCCCGCACGTCGCTCCCAGCGGGGTTACAAGCGCCCTCCTCGCGCGGCCCCAGGAAGCCGATCGCCCCGCAGTAGATCCCGCGCGGGGAGGTCTCCAGCGCGGCGATCAGCTCCATCGTGGACTTCTTGGGGGCGCCCGTGATGGAACCGCAGGGGAACATGGCGGCCAGGAGCTCGCGCAAGCCGACCTCCGGGCGGGCCGTGGCGGCCACGGTGGAGGTGAGCTGCCAGACGGTCGGGTAGGCCTCGCACGCAAACAGCGCCGGGACGTGCACGGAGCCGGTGCGGGCCACGCGGGCCAGGTCGTTGCGGATGAGGTCCACGATCATGACGTTCTCGGCGGTGTCCTTGGTGCTGGCGCGCAGTTCCTCGCGCAAGGCGGCGTCCGTGGCAGGGTCGGCGCTGCGCGGGGCCGTGCCCTTCATGGGCACGGAGCGCACCTGCTCCCCGTCCCATTCGAGGAAGCTCTCCGGGCTGGCGCTGGCCAACGCCCACCGTCCGGTCGGCCCGGGCACGTCCAGGTAGGCGCAGAACGCGCCGCGCTGGCGGCTGGCGAGGTCCTGGTAGAGCGCGTAGGGGCTGCCGGCGAGCACACTGCGAGCGCGGGTGGTCAGGTTGACCTGGTAGGTGTCGCCGCGCGCGATCGCCTCCTTCACCTGCGCCACCGCGCCAGCGTGGGCGGCCTGGTCCCAGTCCAATTCCCACGGAGAGAGCTGGTATTGCTCTCCTTGGCCGACGTTCCGCCCGCCGCCCCCAGCACCGAGCCGGGAGAACGTCGGAGCGTCGGTGAGAGCGAACCAGGCCAGCGGCAGCGTGGAGTCGGCCTCCCGCACGCTCAGGTTGGCGTCCAGCCCGGGAGCGGCCTCGTAGGTCAGGAAGCCGTAGGCCCACTGGCCGCTAGCCACCGCTTGTTGCACCTGCTCCAGCACCGGCCCCACCTGGGCTGCGGTGGTGGCGGCCAGCACCCGCTTGGGGGCGGCAAAGACGTAGCTGCGCCCGGCGCGGAAGTCGTCAAAGCGGGCGGAGGGGACGGTGGTGGTGTTCATCGCGGCAATCGTCGCACAGGCCCGGCTAGGAGCGGCGCAGGTTGGCCTCTTGTTCGTCGGTGAGGTGGCGCTCCACGGCGGCGCGCAGGGCCGGGTTCTTCTCCAGTTCCCCGGCCGCCACGGCGGCCCCTGCGGCCCCGCGCGCGTCGGCGATCAGGTCCCCGTCGCGGCTGACCCGCAGGAGCTTCAGGGAGGAGGCCCGCCCGGACTGGCTGCGCCCCAGCACGTCGCCCTCGCTGCGCAGCGCCAGATCCTCCTCCGCGAGAGCGAACCCGTCGGTGGTGGAGGCGAAGGCCGCCAGGCGCCGCCCGGCCAGCGAGTCGGGCAGGGAGGTGGTGACGGCGATGCACAGGGAGGGCAGATGAGAGCGGCCCACTCGGCCGCGCAGCTGGTGGAGCTGGGAGATGCCAAAGCGCTCGGCGTCCAGGATCACCATCATGGTGGCCGCCGGCACGTCCACCCCCACCTCGATCACCGTGGTGGACACGAGGATGGGGGTGCGCCCAGAGACGAAGTCCTCCATCGCCGCAGCCCGCTCCTCGGCGCTCAGGCGGCCGTGCATCTTGCCGATGCCCACCCCCGCCAGCGCGGGCAGTTCGCCAAGAGCGGCCGCCACTTCCTCCACGCTCGCCAGGGACGACGTTGCCTCCCCCGCCTCTTCCGGTCCGGCCGCCCCCATCTGGGCCAGGAGGTCGCCCTCCTCTCTCCCTGCGGCCTGGCCGGGGCTGGCGTCGCTGCTGGGGGGTGCCGGCGGAGCGTCGTCCACCAGCAAATCACCGTCCTCCGCCTGGTCGCCGCTGATGCGGGGCACCACCACGAAGACGCGGCGGTCCTGCGCGATCTCCTCTGCGGCGCGCTCCCAGATGCGCCGGTACCAGGCCTGGTTGCTGGCGGCGGCCACGAACGTCTCCACCGGGCGGCGGCCCGCAGGTAGCTCGGTGAGCGCGGAGACGTCCAGGTCGCCAAAGACGCTCATGGCGATCGTGCGCGGGATGGGAGTGGCGGTCATGACCAGCAGGTGCACGCCCGTCGTGGCGCGCTCGCGCAGCACCTCGCGTTGCTCCACGCCAAAGCGGTGCTGTTCATCGACCACCACCAGGCCCAGGCGGGCAAAGGAGACGCTCTGGCTGAGCAGGGCGTGCGTGCCTACCACGATTCCGGCGCTGCCGGCCGCAATCTCTGCCAGGGCGGCGCGGCGGCGCGGCGCGGACATCGCCCCGGTCAGGAGCACCACCCGCGTGGCGTCGTCGGCTCCCCCCAGCATCCCGCCGGCCCCGAGGTCCCCCAGCAGGGCGGAGATGGAGGCGAAGTGTTGCTGGGCCAGCACCTCGGTGGGGGCCAGCAGGACCGCCTGGGCGCCGGCGTCCACGGCCTGCAGCATGGCGCGCAGCGCGACGATCGTCTTGCCCGCGCCCACGTCTCCCTGCAGCAGGCGTTGCATGGGCACCGGGCGGCACAGGTCGGCGCTGATGGCCGCTCCCACCTCCCGCTGACCCGCAGTCAGCTCGAAGGGCAGGCGCGCGTCGAAGGCCCGCAGCAGGGGGCCGGGCTCGCCCAGGCGGCCGCACTCAGGGGCCGGGGCGGACTCGGCCTGCGCGCGCAACTGCGCCAGGGCCGCCTGCAGCACAAAGGCCTCCTGGAAGGCCAGGAAGCGGCGGGCGCGCCTGAACTCGGCGCGGTCCCGGGGGCGGTGAATGGCCTGCAGGGCCTCGAAGGTGGAGGGGTAGCCGCGCTCTGCGCGGGTGCGCGCGGGCACGGCGTCCGGGACGTCGGCGGCCGTGATCGAATCGAGGACCACGCCCACCGCCCGCGCGATCACCCACGTGGGCAGCCCGGCGGTCTGCCCGTAGACGGGGATGGGGCGCTCGGTGCGCTGGCGCACCTCCGCCTCGCTCAGGTTCTCCCCCAGCACCTCGTAGTCGGGGTGCGTGAGCTGGCGCGTGCCCCGGTAGGAGGAAACCGTCCCCGCGAACAGGGCCACCGTGCCCGGGCGCAGGCGGTTCTCGTGCGCCCGCAGCGCGCCGGCGTGCTTGGCGAAGAACGTCAGGGCCAGCTCGCTGGTGCCATCCGTGATCCGCACCGCCAGGAGGCTGCCGCCACGGTTGCGCATGGGACGCGACTGGCAGGAGACCACCCGCGCCTGCACCGTGACGTCGCTGCCCTCCGCCAGCGCCGCGATGGGGGTGAGGTCCCCCCACTGCTCGTAGCGGCGCGGGAAGTGCTCCAGCAGGTCCCCGCCCGTGTGCAGGCCCAGCTTGGCCAGCTTCTTGGCCGTGGCCGCCCCCACCAGGGCTGCCAGCGGCTCGGTCAGGGCGCTTTGGGCCCCCAGTTCCCGGGCCGTGGGGGCCAGGACGGAGGCGGGGGCGCTCGCTTGGGCGGCCGCGTGAGGACGCGCGGGGCTCGCGCCGGGCCGGGCTGCCGGGACCACGCCTTACTCCGCAGCCACGAGGATCTGGGGCACCTCCGTGCCGGCGTCCAGCACGACCACGTCCAGGTCCGCGAAGGTGGTCTGGGGCAGTTGCTCGCGGCCCTGCGCGTCCGTGCGATTGAGGCTGCCGGAGTAGAGGGCACGGTCGGTGAGGTCCAGCAGACGCTCGGCCATCTGGTCCACCAGGGCGCGCTCGGATTCCCCGGAGACCAGGAAGGTCAGGACCTCCGGCTCGTAGCGCAGCAGCTCGCGCAGGCTCTCCACCAGGGCGGGTTCCTCCACGTGGCCGGTCAGGTGGGCGGTGCGCACGCGGGACATGGCAGAGCGGGAGCGCGCGGTCAGCTCCGCGATGGCCCCCTGGGTGTCCAGGCCGCTGGGCAGCGGGCAGGCGTGCCCCAACGTCACGGTTAGCATCTCCAGCTCGTTGCGGCTGGGGGCCACGTAGAGCCGGGCGTCGCGCCGGTGCAGGCGGCCGTGGGCGTAGCTGGTTGCCAGGGCCTGCGCTGCATCCGCAGCGGCCTGGTCACAGGGCAGCACGGCCACCACGGGGGCGCCCGTCTCCAGGGCGGCCCGGTCGATCGCGCCGCGCGCCCGCACCGGGGAGTCCCCGGTCAGGAGCACCACCACCGCGCCCGTGCGGGCCAGTTGCTCCACCAGGCCGGGACTGCGGGTGACGGCCACCAGGCCCAGCTCGCCGCTCGTGGGCGCGCCGTGCCACTCCGGCTTCACGCCGCGCCGCTCCAGCATCCGCACGCCGGAGTTGGCGGGCAGGGGCATGATCGGGTCCTCGGCGGTCGCCAGCCACGGCGCGGGCTGCAGGTAGCGCACGCACACGTGCCGCATGTCCGCAAAGCGGGCCGCCCCGCGCCGCGCCAGCCCGCCGAAGAGCTCAAACTGCGCGGGGGTGCCCGCAAAGAGACCAAGGTCCCCGCGCTCCTGCGCCGGCGCGGTCAGCGCGGCCAGCGGGTATTTGGTGTGCACGTGCACCTGCCACAGGCCGCCCCCGATCTCGTCCTCCGCGCCCGTGACGGCCACGGAGTTGCCGATCTGTGCCAGGCGCTCTCGCACCGCCTGCGCGGTGGCGGCGGAGGCATCCAGTAGGTACATGACCTCGAACTCGTCGCACGCGGCGGGGGACTCCTGGTTGTCCCACTGCTCCGGCATGTCCGTGAGCATGCGCTGGAATATCTCCGGGTAGACCGGGTCGGCCCCAAACAGCTCCGCCAGGGCCGCCAGGATGACGCCTAGGCCAATGGTGCCCGCGTCCGGGAAGGGGGTGGGGCCCTCCTCCACCGCGAAGATGGAGTCCGCCACCGCCATGGTCGCGGTGAGCACGATCAGCCCAAGGGTGGGGGTGCGTCGGGGCTCGGAGAGTTCCGCGCGCGCGGCCGCGCCGCCCGCCGCCGGGGGCAGTGCCTCCCCCACTAGCTGCGGGAGGAAGGCCACCACGCTGGGCACGATCTGGTCCAGGGCGGTCAGGATGGTGCCGTCCACGGGCTCGGCCACCGCCTGGCGCGCTCCGACGGCCATGGCACCGAAGGCGTCCACCAGGTCCACCTCGCGGAGGCGGGTGCGCTCCTGGCAGGAGTGTGCCAGGGATTGCAGCATTTGGGAGAGGATCACGCCGGAGTTTCCGCGCGCCCCGAGCAGGGCGCCGCGCGCGGCGGCCGCGGTGACGGACTGTAAGTCCCGGCTGCCGTGGAGCTCGTCGATCGCCTCGAGGGCGGCCTCCAGGGTGGCCAGCATATTGGTGCCCGTGTCGGAGTCTGCCACCGGGAAGTGGTTGAAGTAGTTGATCGTGGCCCGGTTCTGCGCCAGCTTCTCTGCTGCCTTCTTCAGCCACATTTCCACCATGGCGCCGTCAAAGGCAGGTTCGTTGAACGCGTGCTCGTTTTTCACCGGGCCCTCCTCCCCGCCCAAGCCTACTGGTTTGCTTTGAAAGCCGTGCCTGCCCGCCCGCCTTTGCGGGCCTTAACAGAGGGGTTTGGCTAGCTGTGGGCAGTTACACAGCTTGGATTGCGGGGTCCAAACTTGGGTTAATCGGCCAGATCGGCTATCCTTGCACGGTTGCTTGAAACGGCTAAGCGCTGTTTTGGGCGGGCGAGCTACTATCCGTAGCCGCTTGCAAGCTTTAAAGATCAGGAGAACGACCGTGGCTTCCACCTGCGATGTGTGCGGCAAGGGCCCGAGCTTCGGCAAGAGCGTTTCGCACTCCCACGTGCGTACCTCCCGCCGCTGGAACCCGAACATTCAGCGTGTTCGCGCCGTTGTGAACGGCACCCCCAAGCGCGTGAACGTTTGCACCACCTGCCTCAAGTCTGACCGCGTCACCCGTCGCGTGTCTGCCTGAGCAGGCTGAGAGGGCCCGGCCCCGAGCATTGTGCTTGGGGCCGGGCCTTTTCGCGCGCGCTGGCAGTTTATCTGCCGCGCGGTCTCGAGCTTGCTCGCTCGGTCTTGTACGCATAAGGCCGCGCGCGGACAGGATTGCACGGTTTTGAGCAACGCCGAACGCGAGTTGGCGGCCGCTCTGCTTAGCGGGAGAGGTGATCCCAGCCGAGTTTTTGGACGACGTTGCCCGGCGCCTCCCCCAGTACCGTGACCGACGCTCCGTGCGGCCCGTCAGCCGGGTGGCAGGTTCCGATGACGGCGAAGCCGGCCGCTAGCGCGGCCTCCTCGGTGGGGAAGGCGGCCAGGAGGGCGTGATCCTCTCCCCCAGTCAGCATCCACTCCTGGACCTTGTCCGCCACTTGCTCGCCCAGGTAGCCCAGCCAGGCGGCGCACTCGGTCAGCACGTGCGCAGCCTCTTCCAGGCGCTGGCTCGCCGGGTTGGCGGCGGGGTCTTTCGCGCCCGCCCAGGCGCGCTGGTCTATGTCGATTCGCACGCCGCTGGCCTTTGCCATGCGCTGGCAGTCGCGCAGCAGGCCGTCGGAGACGTCCATCATGGCGCTGGCGCCGCCAACTGCCGCGTCCACGCCGGCGGCCAGGTGCGGCTCGGGGACGCAGAAGATTCCCAGCGCCCGGGCAGCCGCCGCGCTGTCGAGTGTGCCGCCACCCGATGCCGACTTTCCGGCGCTATACCCGTTGCCTCCACCTCGCACGGCGCGCTTTACGGCAGCGCCACCGGTAGCCGTGTATTGACCAGCCAGCGAGCTCTCACCCGCCGCCGTGCTTTCACCAGTCACGGCGCCAAGCGCCCCGGTGTTTGGGCTCCCGCCGGAATCAACACCGGCACCTGCCCCAGCGATCGGCTCCCTCACCAAGCGCCACTCTGCCGTCTCCCGCTGTTTGGAGGCCACCTTGAGGCCGGCAGCGGACAACCCCAACGTGCCGCTCACGGCTACCACGTGCCCGGCCCGGGCGCCGGAGCGCAGCACCGGCGCCCGCCCCTCCAGGCTCCCGAGCGCGGTAATCGACACGGTCAGCACTGGCCCGCTGGTGATGTCTCCGCCCACTACTCCCGCGCCCGCCGCCGCGCACCGCTCCCCCAGGCCGCGCGCGAACTCGTTTACCCACTGCGCCTCTACCTCGGCGGGCAATGCCAGCGCGCACACCAGAGAGGTGGGGATGGCGCCCATCGCGGCGACGTCGGCCAAGTTCTGCGCTGCGGCGCGAGCCCCGATCTGGTAGGCGCTGGAAACGTCTCGCCAGAAGTGAGAGCCCTCCACCAGCATGTCGGTGGTGACCACGTCGGCGCCGCGCACTACCGCGCAGTCGTCGCCCGGGCCCACCAGCGCGTGGCTCCCCAGGGGCAGGTGGGGCAGGATTCCCTCGATAAGAGCATCTTCGCTCTGCGGCGCCTGGCCAGCCATCCCCCGGTACCCCGCTTTCTGCTCGGCGTCTACTGGCCCGGCCGCTGCGCCATGGCGGAGGCGTGTAGCAGGATCGCCGCCGCGCCCGCGACGTTAAAGGACTCGGCGTGCCCGCGCAACGCGATCTTCACCTGCGCGTCGCAGCTCTCCAGCTGGGCCGGAGAGAGGCCGCGCGCCTCGTTGCCGAACACCCAAGCTGTAGGCGAGCCCAGTTCCGGCAGCTCTTGGTGCCCGACGTTCCCACCGGCCCCCGCGCCCGCGCTGCCCACCTCAGGGGCGGCGGCCCCGACGCCGCTGTGCGCGATGACAGCGCGCTCCATGAGTTCCTCCAGGCTTACCTGCCCGTAGCCGTGGGCGGCCAGCACCTGCAGGCCGTGCTGCCGCACGCTGTCCAGCACCGCCCCGTACTCGAGCCCGGAGATCACCGGCAGGTGAAACACGGAGCCCACGGAGGCCCGGATGACCTTCGGGGAGGTGACGTCGGCACCGCCCTTGGCGACGTAGATGGCCTGCGCCCCGCAGGCGTCGGCCAGACGAATGATGGTGCCCACGTTGCCGGGGTCCTGGGCCTCCGCGAGGACCACCACCAGCTGGGGGGCGTCCGTCTCCAGCGCGGAGCGGACGGCAGCAACGTCGGCCACGGCAATGACGCCCTGGGCGTCACCGCTCATAACTGCGGCCACGCCATCCGTGGCCAGGTGGACAAAGCGCGTGGCCCGGCGCGCGGCCTCCACCAGCTCGGGGTAACGCTTAGCGGCGCTTTCCCCAAAGTAGACATCGCGCACGAACTCGGCGCGGTGCGCCAACAGCTCGCGCACCGCCTGCGGGCCCTCCACCAGGATCAGGCCGGCGCGAGAACGAGCAGAGCGCCCGGACAGCGCCGCCACCCTTTTCACTCTCTCGGAGCGGGGGTTGGCGAGCACGTCCGGGCGCTCTTGCGTCAACGCTTCAGCTTCAGGCAGCCGGGGCGTTCACGTCGGCCGGCAGAGCGGCCTTAGCAGCAGCGACGATTGCGGCGAAAGCAGCAGCGTCGTTCACGGCCAGCTCGGCCAGCATCTTGCGGTTGACCTCGATGCCAGCCAGGTTCAGGCCCTGGACCAGGCGGTTGTAGGTCATGCCGTTGGCGCGAGCAGCGGCGTTGATGCGCTGGATCCACAGGCGGCGGAAGTCGCCCTTGCGGTCCTTGCGGTGGTCGAAGGCGTAAACGAAGGAGTGAGTGACCTGCTCCTTGGCCTTGCGGTAGAGGCGAGAGCGCTGGCCGCGGTAACCGGAGGCCTGCTCGAGTACGGTACGACGCTTCTTCTTGGCGTTAACAGAACGCTTCACACGTGCCATTTTTCTAACCCTCTTCCTAGATCACTTACCGAGCAGACGCTTGACGGCCTTGAGGTCGGCCTGCGCCACGTTGGTGTCGGCAGACAGACGGCGCGTACGACGGGAAGACTTGTGCTCCAGCAGGTGACGCTTACCAGCCTGCTCGCGCATGATCTTGCCGCTGCCAGTAACGCGGAAGCGCTTCTTAGCACCGGAGTGCGTCTTCATCTTGGGCATTGTTTGTCCTTTACTTCCGGCCCCCGGTCAATTCCGGGTGGCTCATCTTCAGTCTGCGTTAGCGGCTGCCTGCTCGGCGGCCTGGCGTTCGGCCTGCTCGCGCTCGCGCTTGCGGCGCTGCTCGGAACGAGCCGACTGCTTCTTCTTGAGCGGACCCAGCACCATCGTCATGTTGCGTCCGTCCTGGCGAGGCATGGACTCCACAGTGCCCAGCTCTGCCACGTCTGCGGCGAGGCGCTCCAGGAGCCGCACACCGGCCTCAGGACGGGACTGCTCACGACCACGGAACATGATCATGACCTTGACCTTGTCTCCCCCGGAGAGGAAGCGCTCGACGTGGCCGCGCTTGGTGGCGTAGTCGTGGTCGTCAATCTTGAGGCGGAAACGGATCTCCTTCAGCACGGTGTTGGCCTGGTTACGGCGCGCGTCGCGCTGCTTCATGGCCGTCTCGTACTTGAACTTGCCGTAGTCCATCAGCTTGGCTACGGGGGGTTTGGCGTCGGGCGCCACCTCCACTAGGTCCAAGTCAGCTTCCCGGGCTAGACGCAGTGCGTCCTCAACGCGGACAACGCCTACCTGTTCCCCTCCGGGGCCAACCAGACGGACTTCGGGGACGCGGATCCGGTCGTTGATGCGAGGCTCGCTAATGGGTAGCTCCTTAACTAGGTGTGGTGCCGCAGTAACGAGAAAAGCCCCCGTCGCAGACGCGCACGGAGGCATTCGCTGGCTACGACTGAACCGTAACCAGTGTTTCAACCCGGCCCCTGTTGCGCTTGCGCGGCGGTTGGAACCCAGGTGGGAATGAATCCGCTTGCGTACCGGGGTGTTTCTCCCCGATCGGTCTTGGCTAGTTTAGCAGAGGCGAGCGCGGGCGGGGCGGCGTGTTTTTTGTGAGGTGTACCGCCGACGTTCCCGCCGGCTGCCCCCGCCACGCGCCGCGCCCCTGCCCCGCCACCGCACGGGGCGCCGGGGTTTACCTGTCGCCAACTCCGCTGGCGCCCACCTCACTCCCACGCACGCGAAGCGCCCCTGACTCGGTGACCTAATCCTCGCCAACGGTCACGCTCACTCCCACGCACGCGAAGCGCCCCTGCCCCGCCGACGCTCTGGGCTTACCCTGATTTTGTGGACACCTGAGTTAGCGGGATCTGGTGGTCTCGTGGGAAGGTGTCGTGATGGCAGAACAGAAGAAGCGGCGGTCGTTTACACCTGAGTACCGGTGTGAGGCTGCCAGGTTGGTGATCGAGTCGGGGCGCCCGATCGCGCATGTGGCCAGGGAACTTGGCTTGGGTGAGCAGTTGCTGGGCCGGTGGGTTCATGCCGAGCGGGCCAGGCAGGCTGGTGAGGTGAGCGGAGAATTGAGCGTGGATGAGCGCGCGGAGTTGAAACGGTTGCGCCGTGAGGTAGCGGAGCTACGCAAGGACAACGAGTTCTTGGGAAAAGCAGCAGCCTTCTTCGCGGCCAAGCCACCACGATCGAACGGTTTGAGTTGATGGCGTTGGCCAAGGCGAACTTCGAAGTGGCCCGGATGGCACGGCTGTTGCGGGTCTCACGCTCGGGCTATTACCGGTGGCAGGCCCGGCAGGCGGTAGGGCCTGGCCCACAGGCAGTGCGGCGCCAGGTACTCGACCAGCGCGTGCGTGCCCACCATCAGGCCTCCGATGGCGTCTATGGGGCACCACGCATCACCGCAGATCTGCACGCCGAGGGCTGTTTGGTCAACGTCAAAACAGTGGCTGCTTCGATGCGCCGGCAAGGCCTGGCGGGCATCTCACCAAGGACGCTTACCCCGGTAACGACTATCCCGGGCATACCGGTGCATAGGATTGCCGACCGAGTGCAGCGGTGTTGGGATACCGGTGAGGTCAACCGGGTTTAGATAATCTGACCTCACCTACCTGCGTACCGGCCAGGGCTGGTTGTACTTGTGCGTGGTCCGTGACGGGTGTTCCCGCCGGGTGCTGGGTTGGGCCATGGATTGCCACCAAGACGCTGACCTGGTCGAACGGGCCCTGACCATGGCAGCGACACTACGCACCGACCTGCCTGGCCAGGTGGTGTTTCATGCCGATCGTGGCACCCAGTACACCTCCATCCAGATCCACCGTGCCGCACAGCGCTTGGGGATGACCCAGTCAATGGGCCGCACCGGGGTGTGCTTCGACAACGCGATGGCCGAGTCGTTCTGGTCCACGCTCAAGCACGAGTTCTACTATCGGCACTCCTGGCCAACTCGGGCCCAAGCACGCACGGAAATCGCCCGGTGGATCGAGGTCATCTACAACCGGCGCCGGCCTCACTCCAGCTTGGGCTACCTATGCCCCGTCGAGTTCGAACAACAACTCGTTGACCGATCAATCAACGAACAAGCCGCGTAAGAGAGGGCCGTGTCCACAATTTGCGGACAAGCCCAGCTCGGGACGCCGGGGTTAACCTGCCACCCGGGCGACGCGGACACAACCCGCGCGACAAGAACACCACCCCGGCGCCAAGAAACCCAACCAACCCGTCGCCCAACAAGCGCTCCC
>JAUMWR010000036.1 GCA_030529545.1 Buchananella hordeovulneris | reverse complement strand
CCCACGCGCACCCCACGCGCCCACACGCGCCCGCGCCGCTCCCCAGAGACACAAAGGACGGCGGGCAGGAATTCTTTCCTGCCCGCCGTCCTTGCTCAGCCCCGCTAGCGCCTAACCCCGCAGGGAGCGCTTTAGGCGCAGCGCCCCGGCCAGGGCCCTGTAGACCAGGGGCTTTACGGGCACGTCCCAGGCGGCGTCCACGTCGGTGGGTTGCAGCGCGAACTTACGCTTGTAACGCCCCACCCCGTAGAGCTCGGGAGTGGTGGGCGAGTCGATTCCCATCAGGTCAAAGCTCTCCACGCCCTCTGCGGCAAGAGTGCGGGCCACGTGCCAGTCCAGGGCGTCCGGCCCCAGCACCTCGCGCGCCTCGGTGCGGGAGGCCCCAAAGAACGCCACGGCCTGCTTGTCGTGCACCAACACCAGGTCCCAGCACAGGAGCTTGCCGTCCTTGCGCACGCCGAACAGGCGCGCCACCTGCTCCCCCATCGAGTCGAGCATGGCCCAGTAGTAGCTGGGCGGGTGGGGGCTAAAGCCGTCGCGTCGGGCGGTCTCCCGCAGCACCTCGTAGTACTCGCCAAACTGGTCGCGGGTCAGCCCGGTGTCTTCGCAGAACTCCGCGCCGCTCTCCTCGATCCGCTTGAGGGCGCGTCGAATGGACCGCTTGCCGTCGGTGGTCATTGTGGCAAGGATCTCTTCTTGACTGCGGGGGGCGAGCGGGATCTTCACGGTGCGGTCGTAGGTGATGATCTGCATCGGCGGGCAGGTGTCATCGGCACTGTAGCGGGCGTGGAGACGCAGGAACACGGCCTTGCGGTGGTTGCGGCGCACGTAATCCACCAGCGCCTGCCTGATGGCCTGCTCGCGGGCCGGCGACTGCTCCTTGACGTAGATCGGTCCGCTGCGCGCCCACAGGTAGGCGGCGCCGCGCAGCTTGTACTCGGTCAGGTAGACGAACGCCACCGGCTTGCCGTTCTCGTCCACGCGCAGTCGGCGCCAGGGGGTGCGGTCCCCAAGCCGCTCGTCCAGCGACTGCCAGGCGCTGGACTGATCCACCGGGATGGGGCGCACACCGGCCAGGGCGAGCTTGAACTCCTGCTCGGTCAGTTGCGTCACACTCATCGTTTGGCTGGCAGCCTGCATTACTCACCTTCCCACCCGGGCAGGCGTGCTTGCCTGCCCTTTCTCATTGACTCATGCCCACCGGCCCGGTTCAAGTCAGAACCCCGTCTTTTCATTTCCGCCGACGTTCCCGCCGGCCGCCACCCGACTCCACCGCTGCGCGCCCCGGCCTGTTCACCGCCCGGAGGACCGCCACAAACCGCGATCGGAGTCGAGCTGCGTTGCCTCTCACAAGGGGTATCGCGCGTTTGCCGGCGGCGCCGCTTACGGCTGGACCTTTAGGCCCGGCCTGCGCCGCCCGGAAAACGTCTGTACCGCCGCGCACGGCCTTCCTCGCAGCCCAGTCACATTCCTTGGCCGCCACGGCCGCAGCAGTAACCGCAGCAGCAGAGTTTGTCGCTCGCTCTAGGCGCACCGCGTGGCCCTGAATCCGCCTACGGGGCCCAGTGTCTCCCATCCCGTTAGCTCGGCGGGTGACGTGCGCCCTGCACCCGCCTACGGGCCCAGACTACGCGCCCGACGCGGAGCGGTACGGCGCTGGGAGCGGCGGGCGGAGCGTCGGCCACCCAGACCTAGAAGGAGGACTGCGTGGGCTTGGGGTAGTAGCGCGCGAACTTGCGAATGTGATTCAGGCGCTGGGCCTCCACCACCAGGCGGCGGCGCACGCAGCGGTCGGCCCGATAGCGCAGCGGGTCCACCACGCGCCCGGCGCGGGCCAGGGCGGCCACTTCGCGGCGCAGCGGGGCGGAGATGTAGCGCTTCAAAAGCTGCAGCGGCACCAGGGAGTAGAGCACCTCGCGGGTCACGGTGCGCGGGGAAACCGACTCGCCGTAGACCAAGTCGGCCACCATCACGGCCATCGGGTTGTGCCCGGCGGCGGTCATGTAATACGAGTTGCGCCCAATGCGGGGGTTGACCTCGAAGAAGTAGGCGGTGCCGTCGCGCGGGTCGATCTTCACGTCAAAGTTGGCAAAGCCCCGGTAGCCGGTGGCCTCCAGGAAGCGGCGGGCGTCCTCCCACAGCTCCGGCAACACCTTTGTGATCATCGCCACCGGGTTGCCCACCATCGTGGGGGCGTGGTCCTCCAGGAGCACACGCGCGCTGCCCAGCAGGGTTACCTCCCCGTTGGAGTCGACGTAGGCGGTGATGGAGCGCATCGCGGTGTTGTCGCCCGGGATGAGCTCCTGCACCAGGAAGTCGTCCCGGAAGCCGGCGCCGCGCAGGTCTGCCCAGAGCTGGCCCAGCTCCTCCGGGGCGGTGAAGAAGTAGATCTTGCGCTTGCCGGGGAAGTCCACGGCGTCGTAGGGCGCGCCCTTGGCGGTCTTGGCCACCACGGGGAAGGTGATGTCCAGGATCGGGGCCTGCCACTGGCCGCTGTCCGGGTCAGCCAACGGCACCACGACCGTGCGCGGCGTACGAATACCCAGCGACTCACAGACGCGGGCGAACTCCACCTTGTCGCTCACCTGCGTCACCACGTCGGCGGGCGGGAACGGCAGCGCGTAGAGGTCCTCCAGCTGCTCGCGGTGGCGGATGATGAAGTCCACGTGGAAGTCGGTGTTGGCCATCAGCACGCACTTGGCGTGCGGGTTGGCGCGCGCCACCTCCAGCAGCGCCGCCAGCGTGTCCGCGTCCGACGAAGACGCCACCGGGTGCACCCGGAAAATCTCCGAGCGCGTGATGATCTCCGTGGGCGCCGGGGCCAAGCAGATGCTCTGCACCCCGAATGCCTCGTGGAAAGAACGGCCAATCGCGTAGGCCCCGATGTCTCCGCCCAAGATCACCGGTTGAATCTGCGACATTTTGGCCCTACTTCCTTGTCGATGCGAGAGCAAACATTAGCGAAAGCTAGTGCAATACCCTGCACTTTTCCTGAGAGACGGGCCGGTTTGAGGCACGCTACGGGTTTTCGGCCGCAAACCTAGGCGCGCGGGCGCTATTTCTGGCTGGCGGGAACGCCTCGCCACGGCACCGCTGCCAAAAGCACCACCGGAGACGACGCTCCACCCGATCCGCACACTCCTCGCCCCGCCCGCGCGAATCGCCCCGCCCGGCGCCGCCACCAAGTCGCCACTCGTTTGCTGAGACGGTCCGGCGGGAACGGCGAACCACGGGCCCGCTCCATGCATGCGACCAGGGACGACGCTGCGCCCGCTGCCCGCGCGCAAACGCCCCGCCCGGCCCTAACTCGCCTCGCCCCGCCCGGCCCGCACGCAAACCGCACTACACGTCGCCCACACGACTCGCGCCGCCCTGCGCCGCCACCGATTTGCCACCCAGCGGATGGAACGGGGCCGGCGGGAACGTCGTCCACCCAAACCGCCCCCAAGAGGTGGCCGCCAGACGCGCCGCCCGCTCCTTACCCACCGGCTGGACCGCTCTCCTCCACCCCGGAGCGACCTTCACCCCAAATCCGTGTTCCGTTGTCTGCAGTTGTGCTGGTCGTCGGCGTGGCCAACTGGCCGCGCCGGGGCCGCGCCGTAGCCTTTGCACGTGCAGGTACCCCAAGAGTTCACGGACGCGCTCATGTCCTTGCGTTCGCTTGTGGTACCCAGTTCCTTCGAACTGACCGAGATCCCGGCCCCCAAAACCCTCGCGCCCTACACGGCCGCGCTGGAGGCCCATTCCCGCCTGCTGGACTACGAGACGGACAATCCGCTGTCCTCCGGCCGGCTCATCATCCTTTACGACCCCGCTGGGCGCGAGGAGTGGGAGGGCTGCTGGCGACTGGTCTCCACGATCACCGGGAAGTTGGATGAGTCGATGGGCGAGGAACAGATCATGGGCCAGGTGGGCTGGTCTTGGCTCTCGCAACCGCTCATCCGGGCCGGCTGCGCCGAGCACCTCATCACCGGCACCGTGACTCGGGTCCTGTCCGAGGCCTTCGGTGGATTGCTGTTACGAAACGGCCAGACCCGAATCGAGATTCGCGCCTCTTGGTCGCCGCAATCCATTGACCTAGCGCCATCCGCCGGGGCGTGGTTGGAAGCGGTACGCGAAGCAGGCGGAATTGCCCCCGAGGGAATTGCTACCCTGCACAGGTAAACCTGCTCAATAAAGGAAACTTCTGCCGCGCATGTCTGAGCCGCTCGATCTCCTCCCCCTCACCGTCCCGCGGGATGGCATCCCTGCCGTCATCACGACGCAGCGAGAGTTGGAAGAGTGCGCCACCGCCCTGCGCGAGGGCACTGGCCCGGTGGCCATCGACACCGAGCGTGCCGCAGGTTTCAAGTACCACCAACGCGCCTACCTGGTGCAGCTGCGCCGCGAGGGCGCCGGCTCCTTCCTGATCGACCCGGTGCCCTTTGATGGGCTGGGGCTGATTGCGCAGGCGTTGCGGGGCGTGGAGTGGATCCTCCACGCTGCCGACCAGGACATGCCGTGCCTGGCGATGGAGGGTCTGCACCCCTCGAAGCTCTTTGACACCGCGCTGGCGGCCCGGATCCTGGGCTACGACCGGATCGGCCTCGGCCCGCTGATCGAGGACGAGTTTGGCCTCACGCTGGCTAAGGAGCACTCGGCTGCGGACTGGTCCCAGCGCCCCCTGCCGGAGTCCTTTCTGGCCTACGCCGCGCTGGACGTGGAGCTGCTGATTGAGCTGCGCGAGCGCCAGCTGGCCGCGCTGGAGAAGGCGGGCAAGCTGGAGTGGGCGCTGGAGGAGTTCGAGCACCTGCGCACCGCGCCGCCCTCCCCGCCCAAGCCGGACCCGTGGCGCCGCGTGCCGCAGGGCAACAAGGTGCGCTCCCGCCGCGGCCTGGCGATCCTGCGCGAGGTCTGGGCGGTGCGCGAGGAGATGGCGGCCGCCGTGGACGTGGTGCCCGGGCGCATCATCCCGCACCACTCCCTGGTGGCGATCGCGGAGGCGGAGGCGAAGACCGCCGCCGACGTCCTGGCTCTCAAGCCCTGCCGCAACTCCCGGGTGAAGGAGAACATCGACTTCATCGAGGCCGCCCTCGAGGTGGCCTGGCAGCTCCCCGAGGAGGACCTGCCCTCCACGCGCGCCCCCTCGCTGCCCGGCGGGGTGGGCGACCCGCGCAACTGGAAGCGCCACTCCCCCGAGGCCACCGAGATGTACGACGTTCTGCGCGCCGCCATTTTGGAGCGCGCCGACTTCCTGCACATCCCGCAGGAGATCCTGCTGCGCCCGAACCTGCAGCGCACATTGGCCTGGCGTTGCTACGAGAAGAAGCGGGCCGGCGGTGACCTGTCTGCGGAGGCGATTGCCGAGCTGATCGGGGCGATCGGAGGCAGGGCCTGGCAGGCGGCGCAACTGGCGCCCGAGCTGGCCGAGGTGCTGGCCAACCTGCCGCAGGAGCGGTAGGACTAGCCCCCGCCTGGCGCGGAGCCCGGGGACGGCTGCGCTCGCGGCGGCCCTGAACGCTACCTAGCGCTCGCCGGGCGGCGAGCCCGCAACCTGGGCGACAAGGACCCAACCTGGGCGACGAAAACCCAACCTCGGCGACAAGAACGCCGGCGTTCTTGTCGCCGAACATGCGCTCTTGTCGCCCAACATGCGTGGTTGTCGCCGAGGTTGGCCCCGCAACGGGGCGCAGGCGCCCGCAAAGACCGAGCAAGGCGAGCTAGCACCGGGGTAGGCAGGGCACTTTGCTTCTAACTTGCTCGCGCGCTCCCGGCGCCGCCACGCCCAGCATCCTTCTGCTTGGCACGGCGCTAGCCAAGTCACCCGAACACGAATCCACGCGGCCCGCCAGCAACCCCCTCAACCGGCCCTAATCCCCCGCAACGCAACGTCAGCGCGCCGGAGGAGCTGCTATGCGCCAAAACGCAACGCACACCCATACGACACGCACCTGCCTGGTCCACGCAGAGCGGCGAGTTGGTGTGGATCTCCCTGTTCTTGTCGTCGCGCACAACGAATCGCGTCCGATGCGCGCGCCGCCCTGCAAAATCGGCGAAACGCACCCTTAGGAACTGAATATTAAGCTAAGGCCCCTACAGCTGCAGGACTGCTATAAAATACAAACACGAACATATGCAAGAGGTTAAGCATGAGGAAAAATCAGGCAACAAGCTTGGGAGAAGCAGGCGAGTCCTATATCAAGGCTCAATTCGAAGAACTCGGATGGATCGCAACTCCTATCAAATACCAGGATACCGGCACCGACCTCTACCTGTGCCCGCGCGACGCAGATGGAAATGAAATGCCTGTCCTCATAGGCGCACAGATCAAGAGCGGCCCATCATTCTTTAAATACCCGAAAAAGGACAAGCGCCGAAACACAATTGGCTGGACATTCTATAGCGATCGCAAACACGCTGATCGATGGCTCGACCACCCACTCCCCCACATTATTGTTCTCTACGACCACAAAACTCGTATTGCTTACTGGAACCTGATAACACGAGAGTCGGTACGGAAAACCAAAAAAGGTTACGCCATCTTCGTACCCAAAGATAAGCTCATCACTCAAGAACTCGCGGAACAGTTAGCAGAAAACGCAACAGAACTAATCATCCGCAAGAACTCTTGGGCATTTACAGCTTGGACCGGCTCAAACAATATTGCAGCAGATGCAAAATTGCGATACGCACTAATTGCACCCCGCCTTATAGCGCCACACCCCAATCTTTACATCACGGAAATTGACGGACTACAGACGCTGTCTACCATTCTCCTTGACAGAAACCACTTACGAAGAATAGCAAATAGCGAAACGCTACACACACCCTTTAGTTGCACTGACACACAAGTCGAAGACTTGAAACTCGTCGTGAAGGATGCGGACGATGAGTGGGCATGGCAAGCTGCCCACGCACTGTTTGAGAGCACCTACAAATCAGCAAGCAAACCTTTAATCAACCTATACTCTGACACCCTGCCAAGCAACCGTCGCGCTGTTGCTGCCGTAATCACAGCTGCATTCCATATTGACAACCTGGATACAACGAGAGCGATCAAACTCATAGATAGGGCCCTAGCTCATAAAGACTACCACCCAGTTGACAGCGCCTGGCTAAAAGTGCAAAGAGCCCGACTGCTATTGGAACAAGGAAACGACGAAGATGCAAAGAATACAGCAAGCGAGGTTCTAGCCATCGGAGTCAAATACAAATCAGATCTGACAGCAGCAGCTATCGCATCGGCGGCAATCGAGATTATATTCGACATAACATGGGGCGAAGTCAAGCTGCTCGACACACTTATTACACTGAAAGACAATCCCGCCGATTGGTGGCGGCGCCACCTAATCGCTGGCGGCCTCGACGACCACTTGGAACTAAGTTTCAAGGATCACTGCTCACGAGGGAGTAATATCTCGGGAGCGCGCACCGACCCCCACAATACGTTCTTGTCTGCAAGCGCACTTGCTAACTATGCAGGGAATCATCGCGCATGGCGCTGGGCGCAAATCACGCATGCACGCTCTCTTGCCAGCTTGCCTGCTAAAACCTTCGAGTTCAATCAAACTGAACTAGCAATTCGCCTATTCCGCAAAGCTGGCCAGGAATCAGACCTATCTTCACTACTTGAAATACTCAAACTTCGCGCTCCGGTGACTGAGTACTGCCACACTGCGAACGAGGTTGATTTGCAGCACTCAACTCGCACAAGCATCGAAGCTGATCTAAGCACCCTGGCAAGGTTAAATGATTTCTTAAGCGACGAGAAGGTTGAAGAAATCTTCGACTGGGCAATGGGGATACTCAATCCCGAACATAGAGCGAACAACTCATGGGCTTACAACGCAAGGATTTGCGATAAAACGCTAGACCTACTCACCACGCTCATCGGACGCTTGAACAACGTGCAACTTGGCACTATCGCAGATCTCACAATGAGGTCATTGGAATCATCATCAATTGCGCCTTCCACTTCTCTGCACAATCTAATGTTACGTCTCCCCAACGATCGGTGGACGAATTCTCTATTGAATACGGCTCACCTAATTCGAAAGGTGCTCGACAGCCAGTCCGCCAAGATAGTTGACAAGATTTTGATCTCAGCCCGACACGCGTCATGGCAATCGATCATCCATGAGTATCTTGAACTAGACATTCCCCTGATAGAATTGGTCCATAATTTCGCAGACTTTCCGAACGCATTCATTCCAAATCTGGCGACACAATTGCAATCAGGCATTGAATCCGCGTCTGAGGGTATAAACGGGTACATCTATTCCGGCACAGATAACCCCGTAGTCCACTTGGCGCAAATTGCTTCACTTGACGCGGACCAGTCTCTCTGGAGCACCGTAATATCTATGCTCGAGCGGATGCACAATTACCCATTCGACCAACGAAGAGCACTTGGACTTTGCCTACGCTATATTGACTCCATCGAGCAGCACAACAGAGAGCATCTTCTTCGGGTAGCAAGAAGTATCGACGGATCTAACGACCCAATTAGTTCTTTTGTGCGCCTAGAGCCAATAAGACGCTTAACGATCCCTCTCATCGCGAGACTGATCGATGAGGAAGAATTTTCACGCCTGGTTACCGACTTGCTCGGAGGAGGACCTAGTGGAAAATCTTTAGCATCTTTCGCACTCGCATCCCGACCCACATTTCAAGAGTACAGAACTCTCCTTGCGCTGGCTTCAGATTCTGATGCGACTATTTCTTCAAATGCTATTTTCGCCTTGTCGCAGATCGCCGCCCCAGCAGATGCTGACCACGGCCTACGCAAGATGTTTTCACGGATTCTTGTTGAGGGTTCTCTTTTTCAGGCTGACGCACTTATCTCTGGTTTGAAAAAGAACCCAAACGTTCGAGAGTTTAGAGATTTGGTTGAGACTGCCTTAGAGCATCCCTCATGGCTTATTCGTTCAACTGCCAAAGCCGCAGCTAGTCTGTATGAGTCTTAGACTAGTCAGTCCTGGCAGACCGGCCAGCCGGTGAGGATCTCCGCGATCTTGCCGTCGCGCACCACCCAGCGCACCTCCGCGCCGGGCTCGGCGCTCTGGTAGATGGCCTCGTCGGGCGTGCGCATGTCGAAGGACAGGTAGACCTCCTGGCCGTAGTAGCGGCCCTCGGAGTAGTTGTCCAGGTAGATGTTGGGCACGCGGGAGAACAGCGAGTCGCGCGGGTCGCCCACCTGCACCCCGCCGGGCGGGAAGAGACCCTCCGGGGCCGGGCCGGTGAGCCTCCAGCCGGTGATCTGCAGCTTGTCCTCGGGCTTGTAGGCCTCGCCTGCAAAGACGAGGTCGCCGTAGTTCAGCTCGACGCGGCGGGACAGAGGCGTGCCCAGGCTGCAGCCGGCCTTCTCCTCCGGGGCGGACACCTTGCCGGTCTGCGTCTCCATGAATGCAGCCAGCTCCTGCGGCTCTGCCGGGAGCTTGATCCGGCCCACATAGAAACCGGCCAGGTAGGCGGATTCCCAGGGCTTCTCGATGGGCGGGTAGTAGGCGTTCTCGTCCACCGGTGCGGGGGTGAATCCCTCCTGCGGGGCGTGGCCCGGGGCGATGCCTGCGTCCCGGGTCTGCTGCGGCGCGGGCGCGTCCGGGGAGGCGGCCGGGGCTGGTGCTGGCGCCGGGGTTCCCTGGGAGCAGGCGGCAAGTAGGCTTGCCGCCGCCAGCACGGTCACCAGTCGAGTCGTTTTACGCACCGCGCCAGTTTAGAACGTGGTCAGCCCACGCGCTCGGAAGATCTCCCGCGCGGCCTCGCTTTGGTCCTGCGTGGGCACCCGGGTCTTCTCCAGCTCGTAGGGGATCTTCAGCTCGTCCCACTTGTCGCGGCCCATCTGGTGGAAGGGCAGCACCTCCACGCGGGAGAGCGAGGAGATGTTGGCCGCGATGTCCGCCACGCGCGCCACGTTGTCAGGGGCGTCGGTCAGGCCGGGCACCAGCACGAACCGCACCCACACCTCGATGCCGCGCTCGGAGAGCAGGTTGGCAAAGCGCAGGGTGGGGGCCAGGGGACGCTTGGTGGTGCGCTGGTAGGTCTCCTCGTCACCGCTCTTGAGGTCGAGGAGCACCAGGTCCAGGTTGTCCAGCATGGTCTCGGTGGCGTGGTCGCCATAAAAGCCGGAGGTGTCCACGCAGGTGTGCACCCCGAGTTCCTTGGCGCCCACCAGCATGCGGGTGAGGAAGGCGGGCTGCATCATCGGCTCGCCGCCGCTGAAGGTCACGCCTCCCCCGGTGGCACGGAAGATCGGCTTGTAGCGCTTGACGCGCCCCAGGAGTTCCTCAGCGGTGACGGCCTCGCCGTCCTTCATCTTCCACGTGTCGGGGTTGTGGCAGTACAGGCAACGCAGGGGGCAGCCGGCCAGGAACACGGTCATGCGCGTGCCCGGGCCGTCCACGGCCGTCACCAGCTCCCAGGAGTGCATGGAGCCCACCTCGCCGGTGCGCACCGCCTCCAGGTGCTCGGCCCTGGACATGGCAGCGGCCCGTTCCAGGCCGGCGGTGCCGCGCCCAGCAGGGCGCACGCGGGGCACGTCCAGTTCCAGCGGCTGCGGGGCATACTCGCCCGTGGTGCCGTCAGCTGCAGCAATGCCGCGCGGGGCGGGCACCTGGACGCGAAGGTCCGTTTCGGTGCCCGCCCCGAGCTCTAGCGAATTACTCACATGCCCTCGTGGAAGGTACGGGAGATGACATCGAGCTGCTGCTCGCGGGTCAGACGCACAAAGTTCACGGCGTAGCCGGAGACGCGGATGGTCAGCTGCGGGTACTTCTCCGGGTTCTCCATGGCGTCGTACAGGGTGTCGCGGTTGAGCACGTTGATGTTGGCGTGGTACAGGCCCTTAACGCCGCCGCGCTCCTCACGCTTGGCCTTCATGGAAGCCAGGCGCTCTTCAAAGGTGGGAGTAGCCATTGGTTGCTCTTTTCTCTGGTGGTGGGGAGTTGGAAGTTTGGGTGGGCACTGGGCCCGTTTTCTCAGTCCTTGGGGATGAAGCCGGCGTCCAGGATGCCAACCAGGTTCTCCACCTGCTCGTCCAGGGTGCGGCCCAGGCCGGAGGGGGTGATGGTGTTGGTCAGCGAGATGCCGTCCAGAGCGTCGTCGTAGTCCAGCTTGCCCACACTCAGCATGGAGGCAACCATGCCGTGCGTGTCAGCGCCGTTCTCCGGGTTGGCACCGGGCGCGAACGGGGTGCCGGCCTCGTGGCCGGACGGGAACGCACCGGTGGCCTTGCCGTAGACCACGTTAGAGGTGATGGTCAGCACCGACTGCGTCGGGATGGCGTCGCGGTACATGGGGATCTTCTTGATCTTGTCCATGACGGTGTGAACCACGGTAGCGGCGATGTCGTCGGCGCGGTCGTCGTCGTTGCCGTACATCGGGAAGTCGCCCTCGGTGACGTAGTCGACCACCAGGCCAGTCTCGTCACGAACCGGGGTGACCTTGGCGTACTTGATGGCGGACAGGGAGTCGGCCACGATGGACAGACCGGCGATGCCGCAGCCCATGGTGCGAACGATCTCGGAGTCGTGCAGCGCCATCTCCACGGCCTCGTACGCGTAGCGGTCGTGACAGTAGTGGATGATGTTGAGGGCCTCGACGTAGGTGCCAACCACCCAGTCCAGCATCTCCTCGTAGCGCTTCCACACGTCGTCGAAGTCCAGCGGGCCGTCGCCCTGGACGCCCTCGTAGCCGGTGACGACCTGCTTGCCGGAGACCTCGTCGCGGCCACCGTTGATGGCGTAGAGCAGGGCCTTGGCGGCGTTCACTCGAGCGCCGAAGAACTGCATCTGCTTGCCGATCTCCATCGGGGAAACGCAGCAGGCGATCGCGGCGTCGTCACCCCAGTGGCAACGGATCTGCTCGTCGGCCTCGTACTGGATCGAGGAGGTCTCGATCGAGATGTAGGCGCAGAACTTCTTGTAACCCTCGGGCAGGTTCTCGTCCCAGAAGATCGTGATGTTCGGCTCCGGGGCGGGACCCAGGTTGATGAGGGTCTGCAGCAGACGGAAGGAGGTCTTGGTGACCAGCGGGCGGCCGTCCATGCCGAAGCCACCGTCGGACCAGGTGGCCCAGTACGGGTCGCCGGAGAAGATCTGGTCATAGTCGATGGTGCGCAGGAAACGCACGATGCGCAGCTTGATCACCAGCGCGTCGATGATCTCCTGGGCATCTTCTTCAGTGAGGATGCCGGCGGCCAGGTCGCGCTCGAAGTAGATGTCGAAGAAGGCGGAGAGGCGGCCGATCGACATGGCGGCGCCGTCCTGGCTCTTAATGGAGGCCAGGTAGCCGAAATAGGTCCACTGGACCGCTTCCTTGGCGGTCTTGGCGGGGCCGGAGATGTCGAAGCCGTAGGTGGCCGCCATCTTCTTCAGCTTCTGCAGCGCCTTGATCTGCTCGGCGTGCTCCTCGCGGTAGCGGGCCCAGTGCTCGCTGAACGGCTTGTCCGCCACGGCGTCCTTGTCGCGCTGCTTGGCGGCGATCAGGGCGTCCACACCGTAGAGAGCCACACGGCGGTAGTCACCGATGATGCGACCGCGACCGTAGGCGTCCGGCAGACCGGTGATGATGTGGGAGGAGCGGGCAGCACGAATGCGTGGGGTGTAGATGTCGAAGACCGCATCGTTGTGGGTCTTGCGGTACTCGGTGAAGATCTTCTTCACGTCCGGGTCCGGCTCCTTGCCGGCCTCGCGGATCGCGGTCTCCACCATGCGCCAACCGCCGTTGGGCATCATGGCGCGCTTGAGGGGAACATCCGTCTGAAGACCCACCACCACGTCGTCCTGGTCACTGATGTAACCGGCCGGGAAGGCGTCGATTTCTGCCGGGGTCTTGGTGTCAACGTCGTAAACTCGGCGGCTGCGCTCAACAGAGAGGTAGTCGCGCTCCAGAGTCTCCCACAAGCCCTTGGTCTTGGTGGTGGGGCCGGCCAGGAAGGCGGCGTCGCCCAGGTAGGGGGTGTAGTTGCGCTGAATGAAGTCGCGGACGTCAATGGTCTCCTGCCAGGGGCCATCGACGAACGTTTGCCAGGCAGTGGATTCCTGCTGTGCCTGCGCGTCAACCATGAAAATGGTCCTCCTTTGGTGGCGGCGCCCGTGCCGCCCTTGGTTCCCTTCCAAGTTAGTACTGTGTACGGCTTTAACGCACGCGTATGGCACCAATGCCCCCGTGGCATGGCACACAAAGCTGACTGTTTTCAACGATTTTGCCCGGTCAGCACCAACTCGCAGGGACCTTGGTCCCCACCTCAATTGAGGCTACCTATCGCGCAGGGTGCGGGCTGCGCGAACGATTCCCTCCGCGCTCATGCCCATCTCCGCCAGCAGCGCCGCGCGGGTGTTGTGCACCGGGAACCGCCCGGCCACGCCCAGGCACGCCACCAGCTTGCCGGGCAGCGCCGCGCGCAGCTTCTCGCCCGCGCCTCCGGCCGCCAGGCCGTCCTCGATCGTCACCACGTAGTCGAAGGACCGGGCATGCTCCACCAGGCCCGCCGAGAGCGGCACCGCGACTAGCGGATCCACGACCTCGACCTGCAGTCCCTCGCCCTCGAGCTGCGCCGCCGCCTCCAGCGCCTGCGCCCACAGCGGCCCCATCGAGACGATGAGCAGTCGCTCGCCCGCGTCGGCCGCCCGGCTCTGCGGCTGGGCTTCCTCTCCCGAGGTGGACGACGTTCCCGCCCCCTGGCTCTCGTGCGCGCCGCCCTCACTGCGGCCAGCGTCCTGGACGGCGCCGGCGGCAACGTCGGCCACCAAAGCGCCTGCCTCGCTCTCGCCCGCACGCAGGGGACGGCCGGCGCGCTTCAACACGTCGAAACCGTCGCCACTCTCCACGGCGGGGCAGGCCGGCGGCAGGGCGCCCTTGGGGTAGCGCACCACCTGCGGGCCCTCCCCCGCCACGGCGGCGCGCAGCGCCTCCCGCATGGTCTGCTCATCGCGCGGGGCGCGGATGGTGATACCGGGCACCAGGCCCAGCAGGGCAATGTCCCACACGCCGTTGTGGGAGGGACCATCGTCGCCGGTGATGCCGGCGCGGTCCAGGCAGAACACCACGTGCTCGCCGTGCAGGCCCACGTCGAACAGGACCTGGTCCAGGCCCCGGTTCAGGAAGGTGGCGTACAGGGCGACCACCGGGGTCAAGCCCGCGTAGGCCATGCCCGCCGCGGCGGTAACCGCGTGCTGTTCCGCGATGCCCACATCCACCACGCGCTGCGGGTAGGCCTCCGCGAAGGGAGCCAATCCCACGGGCGCGAGCATGGCCGCCGTGATGCCAATCAGGTCCTCGCGCTGACCAGCCAAAGACTTGATCTCGTCAGCGAAAACGCTGGTCCAGCCAAAGCGAGACGGCGCCACCGGCAAACCCGTCTCCGGGTGAATCACGCCCACCGCGTGGAAGCGGTCAACCACGTCCTCCTCGGCCGGGGTGTAGCCGCGTCCCTTCTCGGTGATGACGTGGACGATCACTGGCTTGCCGTACTCGCGTGCCCGGGTCAGGGCGAACTCCAGCTCAGTGATGTCGTGGCCGTCCACCGGGCCCACGTACTTGATGCCCAGGTCCTCGAACATCACCTGCGGCGCAAACACGTCCTTCACGCCCTTCTTCAGGCCGTGCAGGGCGTCGTAGGTGACGCGACCAACCGGGCCGGAGTGCTGCAGTTGCTTCTTGCCCCAGGCCATGAAGGACTCGTAGCTGGGGTTGGTGCGCAACGCATCCAGGTGGTGGGCCAGGCCGCCGATGGTCGGGGCGTAAGAGCGGCCGTTGTCGTTGACCACGATCACCAGCTTGGAGTCCGGGTGATCCGCGATGTTGTTCAGCGCCTCCCAGGCCATTCCGCCCGTCAGCGCCCCGTCGCCAATCACGGCAACTGTCCAGCGGTCGGCCTGCCCGCCCAGGCTGCGGGCCAGCGCGATGCCGTCCGCCCAGGACAGGGAGGTGGAGGCGTGTGAGTTCTCCACCACGTCGTGCTCGCTCTCCGCTCGCGACGGGTAGCCGGACAGGCCGCCCGGCTGGCGCAGAGTAGAGAAATCGTGGCGGCCCGTCAGCAGCTTGTGCACGTACGCCTGGTGCCCCGTATCGAACACCATCGTGTCCTTCGGGGAGTCAAACACGCGGTGTAGCGCGATCGTCAGCTCCACCACGCCCAGGTTCGGGCCCAGGTGCCCGCCGGTGCGGGAAACAGACTCGACAAGGCCGCTGCGAATCTCTTGCGCCAAAGCGCGCAACTGCACGCTTGTTAGACGCCGCAGATCAGCGTGAGAGGAAATGTCAGTCAGCAGTGCCATAAGTCCCGTTAGTTAGAGCGGATTGTCCAGATCTTACGGCAAAGCACCCCGTCTTCGCCGTTTAGCCTTCTTTCGGAGAAACGTGGACCAAAGGCGTGTTCAACGTGCCATCTAGACCACTACGATGATCACAACCTAAGGAGTGACTATGGCGAATTCCCGTGAAACCGCGCCCTTCGGCACCTGGCCCTCGGCCATCACACCGGAACTCATGACAGGGCGCAACGTGCATCTGTCCCAGGTTCGTGTGGACGGGAATGAGACCTATTGGGTGGAAGGACGCACCACCCAAGGCGGTCGCCAGGTGTTGCTGCGCCGCCGCAGCGACGGCACCACCCAAGAGGTGCTCCCCATGACGCCCGAGAACGAGCTGGTGGACGTGCGCACCCGCGTCCACGAGTACGGCGGCAAGGCCTACGCTGTAGCCGAGGGAGTCATCGTGGTCTCCCACGGCGGCGACGGGCGCGTCTACAAGCTGGACCTGGAGGCCTCCCGCAAGTCCCTGGAGCCGCTCACCCCCGCGATCGGCCACCGCTACGCCGACTTCACCATCGACACCGTGCGTGGCCTGGTCTACGCAGTGCGTGAACGTCACACCCGCGACGGCGTTCTCAACGACCTGGTGGCCATCCCGCTGGACGGCAGCGCCGCCCGCGAGGCCGACGAGGTCCGCGTCATCGTCACCGGCGCCGACTTCATCGCCGCCCCAGACCTGAACCCGGCCGGCACCATACTGTCCTGGATGGAGTGGGAGCACCCACACATGCCCTGGAACCGCTCCCGCCTCTGCGTGGCCAACCTCGACTTCGAGGGCTACGCGCAGGAGAAGCAAGTGCTCTGCGACGGCGCCAACTGCTCCGTGGTGGAGCCCCGCTGGAGCCCCGGCGGCGACCTGGTTTACGTGTGCGACAAGACCGGCTTCTGGAACCTCTACCGCGTGGAGGGCCTGGAGCAGGGCGAGCCGCGCAGCCGCGCCATCCACCCGGCCGAGCGCAACTTCTCCGTTGCCATGTGGATCATCGGCCTGCACACCTACGACTTCCTGGACGACGACCACATCGTGTGCTCCTGGGCTATCGACGGGATCTGGCACCTGGGCTGCATCCGCCTGGCCAACGGCGAGTGCGAGGAGTGGCCCATCAACTGGCAGCCCTCCGGCAACGTCGCCTGCTCCGACGGCCGCGTGGTGCTCCTGGCCGAGTCCGCCACCCACCGCCCCGCCGTCGTCGAGGTAAAGAACGGCCGGGTGGAGGTGCTGCGCCGCACCAGCGACGAGCCGCTGCAGGACGAGGACATCTCCATCGCGCAGCAGCTCTCCTGGGAGGCCGGCGACGGCCAGAAAGTCCACGGCTTCTACTACGCCCCGCACTCCCGCGACTTCGAGGGGGCGGAGGGCGCTCTGCCGCCGCTGATCGTCTCCGTCCACGGCGGCCCCACCGCCGCCGCCCGCCCCGGCCTGGACCTGGACGTGCAGTTCTGGACCTCCCGCGGCTTTGCCTACCTGGACGTCAACTACCGCGGCTCCACCGCCTACGGCCGCGCCTACCGCGAGGCCCTGGAGGGCCTGTGGGGCATCGCCGAGGTCGAGGACCTCGCCTCCGGCGTGCGCTTCCTGGCCGAGCAGGGCCTGATCGACCCCGAGCGCGTGGCCGTACGTGGCGCGTCCGCCGGCGGCTACTCCGCCCTGCGCGCCCTGGACCGCAGCGACGTCTTCTCCGCCGCCGTGTCCATTGGGGGCGTGACCGACCTGGTCACCCTGCGCGCGGAGACCCACAAGTTCGAGCGCTACTACGTGGATCGCCTGATCGGCGTGGACGGGGACACCAAAGCCGGGCAGGCCGAGCTGGCCCGCCGCTCCCCGCTCCACAACATCGGCACCAACCCGGCCCCGCTCCTCCTGCTGCAGGGCGAGGCGGACACGGTGGTTCCCGTCAGCCAGGCACAGAATCTGTACGACGCCCGCGTCGCAGCCGGCCTGGGCACCGCGTTGAAGATCTACCCGGGCGAGGGGCACATGCTGCGCACGGCCCACTCCATCCAGGACGCCCTGCTGAGCGAGCTTTCCTTCTACCAGCAGGTCTTCGGGTTCCCAGTTGAGCACCCGGAGCTGGTGGAAATCACCTCCTAAGCAAAGGGCGGGGCGGCCGGTCACAGACCGGCCGTCCCGCTGCGTGCGCCCCGGGCGCGCTCGAATCCCGCCGCCACCTCAAGAACGCCACTCCCTCTACCCACTCTCATGCCGAAGCCACGCAAAACCAGAAAGCCCTCCCCCGCACGCGCCGCGAGCTCCCCTGGACGGGCCGCTACCGCCTCTGCCCGCCCCGCTACCGCCTCCGGTCGCCCGGCCCAGGGGGCCAACCGCACGTGGGAGAGCACCCGGCGCGCGATCGCGGGACACCGTTCCCTCCTGGCCCTGGTGGCCGTCCTCATCGGCGCGCTGGTGGGCCTGGCCTCGGTCCTCTTCGACCTGATGATCCGCGCCTGGTCCTGGGTGGGCACCGGCTACACGGACTACGCGGCCCACGCCGGCGCCGCCCACGGCTGGCTGGGAATCCCCGCCTGGGTGTTCCTGCTCCTCCTGCCGGTGGTCTCCGGCCTGCTCTACGGGCCCCTGGTGGCGCGCTTTGCGCCCTCCGCGCGGGGCCACGGCATCCCCGAGGTCATGCTGGCGGTGGCCCGCAACGGCGGGCGCATCCCCGGGCGCGTGGCCATCGTCAAGCTCATCGCTTCCTCCCTGACCATCGGTGGTGGGGGCTCGGCCGGGCGCGAGGGCCCGATCGTGCAGGTGGGCGCCGCGCTCGGCTCCTGGCTGGCGGGCCTGCTCAGGCTGCCCACCTCCCGCGTGGTGCTGCTGGCCGCCGCCGGCGGCGCCGGTGGCATTGCCGCCACCTTCCACGCCCCGCTGGCGGGCGCCGTCTTTGCGTTGGAGGTCATCCTGGCCGCGTTCAGCGCCGAGTCCTTCGGCTACGTGGTGCTCTCCTCCGTGGCCGCCTCCGTCACCGCCCGCTCCATCCAGGGCTCGCACACGCTGGTGGACATCGGCGCGAGCTTGAACCTGGCCTCCCTCACTGACATGGGCTGGGTGGCCCTGGTGGGCCTGGGCGCGGGCCTGGTGGGACTGGGCTTCTCCAAGCTCCTCTACCTGGTGGAGGACGCCATCGACTGGCTGTGGGGCAAGATCGGCCTGCCGGAGTGGTCCCGTCCCGCCGTCCTGGGCCTGCTGCTGGGTGCCGGCCTGGTGGCCGCGCCGATCCTGTACGGCTCGGGCGGCTCCGTGCAGCTGGCGGCGCTGAGCGGCGAGTACTCGATCGGGGTGCTGCTGCTCCTGATGCTGGGGCGGGCCCTCTACACGTCGTGGACCATCGGCATGGGCGGCTCCGGCGGCGTCTTTGCCCCCACCCTGTTCCTTGGGGCGCTGGCGGGCAGCGCGTTTGGGCAGGCGATCGCCCACGTCACCGGCGCCTCCCCCGCGCTCTATGGTGTGATCGGCATGGGCGCCGCCTTCGCCGGTGCGGCCCGCGCTCCCCTGACCGGCGTGCTGATCATCGTGGAGATGACCGAGCAGTACGCGCTGATCCTGCCTCTCATGCTCGCGGTGGTGCTGGCCACGGCCGCCTCCCGCTACCTGACCCGGGCCACCATTTACACGGAGAAGCTACGCCGGCGCGGCGACGCCCTCACTCAGCCCATCGACCGCACGCTACTGGGGCGCAGGAGCGCCCAGCAGCTCATGGGTTCGGTGCCGGCGGTGCTCTCCCCCGCCACCACGCTGGCCCAGGCGGCTGCGCAGATGCAGAGGGCCGGGGTTTCGTCCCTGCCGGTCTGCCGCAGCGGCAACCTGGACGGGGAGTTCCTGGGCGTGGTCACCGCGCTGGATCTGGCCGCTTGCCTGCAGGATTCGGCCACCTCGCCCACGCTGGCCACCGTCAAGCTGCACCACGAGAGCGTGCCGCCCACGGCGCTGCCCTCCCAGATCCTCTCCCACATGGTTCCCGGCGGCCCCGAGTCCCTCCCGGTGTTGGACGAGGACGGCAGGCTGGTGGGCTGGCTCTCGCAGCACGACGTGATTGCCCGCGTGCAGGGCGCCCAGCTCCGTGCGTTGGAGCAGGGCAAGCAGTCCTCCTGGGGATCGCGCTACCTGGACAAGCGCAAGTCCAAACGCAAGTAGGGGGCTGTTGGACGACGCTCCGCCCGCCCTTCCTCCTTGGCGCCGTCCCCTTGCCGAGCCCCATTTGATTGGGCGGCGAAGCGAAAAGCCCCACCGAGTGGTGGGGCTTTTCTTTCCTGGCGGGAGGTCAGCTTTCAGGACACATTGTTTCCATCATCTTGCGGAACTCCGCGGGATTCGAGATTCGCAGTTCGTATTCGTCACTGTCGCCGCCCCAAACCCCGTTGTTTTCCTCGTATTCATCGAGTCCTTCGGGAGTGGTGGGGGGGCCCCCCGGCGGCCCCCCCAGAAACCCACACCTGCCAGGGAACCAGGACCAAGCCCCGAGCACAGAAACGCCCCGGGCCCCCCCCCACCCGGGTTTGTTTCCGACTTATACTCCGAGCCGTGGGGGGGGGGGGGGCCCCCCGCAGGCTGCCCACCACTTTCCCCTCTCAGGCAGAGGCAAGCTGACGCAGCACGTACTGCAGAATGCCGCCGTGACGGAAGTAGTCGGCCTCACCGGGGGTGTCGATGCGGACGACGGCGTCGAACTCGATGGGCTCGGCGCCCTCGCGCTCGGCGCGGACGTGCACCGTCTTGGGGGTCACGCCGTTGTTGAGCTCCTCGATGCCGGTGATGGAGAAGGTCTCCTCGCCGGTCAGGCCCAGGGAGTCGCGGGTCTCGCCGGCGGGGAACTGCAGCGGCAGCACGCCCATGCCGATGAGGTTGGAGCGGTGGATGCGCTCGAAGGACTCCACGATCACGGCCTTGACGCCCAGCAGCGCGGTGCCCTTGGCCGCCCAGTCGCGGGAGGAGCCGGAGCCGTACTCCTTACCACCGAGCACCACTAGCGGAGTGCCGGCGGCCAGGTAGCTCTGGGCCGCGTCGTAGACGGGGACCACGGGGGCGTTGGCCTTGGTGAAGTCGCGGGTGAAGCCACCCTCGACGCCGGGTACAACCTCGTTGCGGATGCGGATGTTGGCGAAGGTGCCGCGGATCATGACCTCGTGGTTACCACGGCGAGAGCCGTAGGAGTTGAAGTCGCGCGGGGCCACGCCGTGGGCCTGCAGGTACTGGCCGGCCGGGGTCTCGGGCTTGAAGGAGCCCGCCGGGGAGATGTGGTCGGTGGTGACGGAGTCGCCTAGCTTCAGCAGCACGCGGGCGCCGGCGATGTCCTTGACTGGGGTAGTCTCCATGCCCATGCCCTCGAAGTACGGGGGCTTGCGCACGTAGGTGGACTCCTGGTCCCACTCGAAGGTGTCGCCCTCGGGGGTGGCCAGGCCCTGCCAGTGCTCGTCGCCGGCAAAGACGTCGGAGTAGGAGGACTCGAACATCTTGCGGTCGATCGCGGCATCGATGGTGGCCTGGACTTCCTCCGGGGTGGGCCAGATGTCGGCCAGGAACACGTCGTTGCCCTCGCTGTCCTTGCCGAGCGGCTCGGTGGCGAAGTCGAAGTCCATGGTGCCGGCCAGGGCGTAGGCGACCACCAGCGGCGGGGAGGCCAGGTAGTTCATCTTCACGTCCGGGTTGATGCGGCCCTCGAAGTTGCGGTTACCGGAGAGCACGGAGACTACCGCCAGGTCGTTCTCCCGCACTGCGGCGCTGACGGGGGCCGGCAGCGGGCCGGAGTTACCGATGCAGGTGGCGCAGCCGTAGCCGACCAGGTTGAAGCCGAGCGCGTCCAGGTCGTCCCACAGACCGGCCTTGGTGTAATAGTCGGTGACGACCTTGGAGCCCGGCGCCATGGAGGTCTTCACCCACGGCTTGGACTTCAGGCCACGCGCCGCCGCGTTGCGGGCCAGCAACCCGGCGGCCAGCATGACCGACGGGTTGGAGGTGTTGGTGCAGGAGGTGATGGAGGCGATGGCCACGTCGCCGTGGTTGAGGCGGGTCTCCACGCCGTTCTCCATGGTCACCGGCACGTCCGCACGCGCACCCTCGGGGGCGTAGGTGCCGATCGCCTCGGCAAAGGCGCTCTTGGCGGCGGACAGCTCGATGCGGTCCTGCGGGCGCTTGGGGCCGGCAATGGAGGGGACCACGGTGGACAGGTCCAGCTCGAGGTACTCGGAGAACTTGGGCTCGCGGCTCGGGTCGTGCCACAGACCCTGGGCCTTGGCGTAGGCCTCGACCAGCGCGATGGACTCCTCGGAACGGCCGGTCAGGCGCAGGTAGCCCAGCGTGACGTCGTCGATCGGGAACATCGCGGCGGTGGAGCCGAACTCGGGGCTCATGTTGCCGATGGTGGCGCGGTTGGCCAGCGGCACGGCGCTCACGCCCTCGCCGTAGAACTCGACGAACTTGCCCACCACGCCGTGCTGGCGCAGCTTCTGGGTGATGGTGAGGACCACGTCGGTGGCGGTGGCACCGGCGGGGATGGCGCCGGAGAGCTTGAAGCCGACCACCTTGGGGATGAGCATGGAGACCGGCTGGCCCAGCATGGCTGCCTCGGCCTCGATACCGCCGACGCCCCAACCGAGCACGCCCAGGCCGTTGACCATGGTGGTGTGGGAGTCGGTGCCCACGCAGGTGTCGGGGTAGG
>JAUMWR010000035.1 GCA_030529545.1 Buchananella hordeovulneris | reverse complement strand
GCAGGACGGCGTCAAGCACTTGCTGCCGTGAGCCGGGCAAAGCGTCGCGCCCCCCGGGGGGGGGGGCGCGGGGTGGCGCGGGGGGCCGAAATCCGGCCTGGGCCGCGTGGGATTTCGCCCGGGCGCCACTACTTACGGCTTGGCTCAGACCAGGCCGGAGGCCTTGGCAACCTCGCGGTAGTAGTCGGCCAGCTCGAGCTTGGAGCCGGCGGCCTCGTCAACGATGACGAGGGCGTCGGGGTGGTGCTGCATGATGGTGGCCGGCCACTTGGCGGAGACGCCGCCCTCAACCAGCTGGCGGATGGCCTCGGCCTTGCCTGCGCCCTGGGCGACCAGGACGAGCTTCTTGGCGCTCATGATGGTGGCCAGGCCCTGGGTGAGGCAGTGGGTGGGGACCTTGGACAGGTCGCCGTCGAAGAAGCGGGCGTTGTCCTCGCGGGTCTGGGCGGTCAGCACGCCCAGGTGGGTGCGGGAGGCCAGGGAGCCGCCGGGCTCGTTGAAGGCGATGTGGCCGTCGGAGCCGATGCCCAGGATCTGCAGGTCGACGCCACCGGCGGCGGCGATCTTGGCCTCGTAGTCGGCGCAGGCGTCCGCGAGGTCCTCGGCGTTGCCGTCGGGGCCGTGGACGGCCTCGGGGCGCAGGTCAACCTTGGAGGCGATCTCGTTGTGGATCACGTTGCGGTAGCGCTCGGGGTGGTCGGGGTCTATGCCCACGTACTCGTCGAGCATGAACGCGGTGGCCTGGGCAAAGGAGATGGTGCCGGCCTCGTAGCGCTTGATCAGCTCCGCGTAGGTGGAAAGCGGGCTGGACCCGGTGGCTAGACCGATTACGGCATCGGGCTTGGCCTTGAGCAGCTTCTCGTACTGGTCGGCTGCCAGCGCACCGATCGTTGCATCGTCGGGAACAATTACGACGTCCATGGCGTACTCCTCCTTGCGGCCTCCGTGACCGCCGCGACTAACTTTAGGCCAAATTTGTGTCCTTTTGGCCCACGCTCGACCTGTTTGCTTCTCTCCCGCCGCCCGCGAACGTGGGCCTTTCGGGGCTCTAGTTCTCTCTCGTGGCGTGGTAGCGCCGCTTCGACGGCACAGCCCTGGGGTGGCCGCTCGGAAAACCGCTTGGCCGCCCCTGGGCTGTGCCGACTGGTCAGTGCTTGGGCCAGGACCTCATGCGGGTGAGGAACTCGACCTGGTTTTTGGCCAGCCCCTTGGCGCCGATGGACAAGCCCAGCAGCGCCAGGGCGCAGCCGTAGAGCAGCGCTCCGACCAGCAGCAGGGACTGGGCCAGTAGCGTGTGGGGCACCAGCAAGCCGATCGAGACCAGCGGGGTGGCCACCAAGAACATGCCCGCGAACAGCACCAGCTGGGTCACCATGGTTACCCCACCGGAGCCCATGCCGGCGTTATTGAAGGGGTTTCCGCCGGGCGGCGGCACCGGGTAGATGAGATAACCGCCCACGCCGTAGCCCAGGCCGACGATAGCCAGCGCCAGGCCGACGTTTCCGCCCACCACCGCTCCGAATTGGCCCGTCAGTTCCAGGCGCCATACCGTGGCGATCGAAACCAGCAGTACCAGCGGGATGTAGAGCAAGAAGGAGGCGAAGAAACGGCCGCGCATCTCCTGGCGCGGGTCCGTCCCGGCGGCCACGTGGGCCCAGTAGGCGGTGGAGTCGTAGGCGATGTCAGCGTGCACGGCCTGGATAGACATCATCATGATGAAGCCGATGAAGAAGGCCATGGTGTTGGTGCTGGCCAGGAAGAAATTGTCCGGCATTTCGGTGGAGAGCTGGGCAAGAGCCGAGCTCGCCACGAGCATCACCAGCGGGATTCCCACCAGCATGATCGGGATGGAGGCCAGGCGCGGGTCGCGCATCTTGTAGTGCAGGCTGCGCACCGCAATGGCCGCCCCCACCTGATTTAGGCCGGGCAGCTTGGCGATCTGGTCTGCCAGCGGCCACCACAGGGCGCCCTTGGTGGACGACGTTGCCTGGCGTCCGCCCTGCTTGCCCGCCGCCGTCCTCGCAGCGGCCGGGGCGGCAGCGTCGGCGGATGTGACCTCGATGTGGCGCGCCACGGCTGCCAGGTCAGGTTGGCGGGGGCGCCGGTTGGCTCCCAGCATGGCCTTGGGCAGTAGCCGGATCCAGGCGGCCCACAGCAGGGCGGCGGTGGCCAGCGCGATGAGGAGCTGAGCTCCCGCCTGCGCCCAGAGGCCCTGGGCCATGCTGGCCGGGGCGGCAAAGAAGGCGCCGAACGGGGTCCACGCCAGCAGGTTGGCCACGTACAGGATTCCGTCTTGGCTCACCCGCTCCACGGCGATGGGGATCAACCAGCCCAGCATGGAGAAGGGCACTAGCAGCAGGATGAGGATCAGTGAGGAGCGGTCGCGCCCCTTGCGGGAGCGGCCCACGCCAGCAAACCCGGCCGTGGAGACCCGAGCCAGCAGCCAGCAGGTCGCGGTGGCTAGGGGCCACAGCGCCAGCGCGGCAACGGCGGCCACCGGCTGGCCGGCGCGCGCCCAGCCGAGGGCCGGCAGGGCGAGCAGCAGGGCGGTGACTACGCCCGGGATTCCCACGCCGCCTGCGAGCAGCAGGCCGGCCGCCACCTTGCGGGTGGAGGAAACAAACGGAGCCAGGTTGCGCGGGTCGAGCGTGTTGTCTACGCCGGAGGCCAACAGCGGCACCAGCATCCAGCCCAGGGTGATGGCCCCACCGGCGACGGCGAGCGCGCCGGCCATGCCGGGCAACCCGAGCTCCGGCATGAACCACACCGCAGTGGTCGCGGACACCAGGAGCATCAGGCCGTACAGGCCGCCAATGACTACTAGGAGCGTGCGCCACCACGCGCTAAACAGGACCTGGCGCAGCAGGCGAAGCCTTAGCCGAACGAGGGTCGCAACCACTTCAACTCCTCCTGCTGGCCTGTGCCGCCCACCAGGGAGGCAAAGCGCTGGTCCAGGGAGATGCCGGCGGCAACTTCCTGGGTGGTGCCGATGGCCAGCAACTGGCCATGGTTGATGATGGCCACGTGGGTGCACAGCGACTCCACGGTTGCCATCACGTGGCTGGAGAGGACCACGGTGCCGCCCTGGGCGGTGAAGTTCTGCAGCATGGCGCGGATGCCGGCGGCAGAGACGGGGTCCACGGCCTCGAAGGGCTCGTCCAGCACCAGCACCGACGGGGAGTGCACCAGCGCGCAGGCCAGGGAGATCTTCTTGGTCATGCCGGCGCTGTAGTCGCCCACCTGCTTGTCCGCAGAGTCCTGCAGGCCCAGCACGCGCAGCAACTGCTCGGCGCGCTCGGCCACCGTGGCGGCGTCCATGCCGCGCAGGCGCCCGGCGTAGGTGAGCAGGTCGCGGCCGCTGAGGCGGTCGAACAGACGCATGCCGTCCGGCAGGACGCCGAGCTTGCTCTTGGCGGCCTCCGGGTTGGCCCACACGTCGATGCCGTGCACGGTCACCACGCCACCGTCCGGCTGGAGCAGGCCAGTGGCCATGTTCAAGCTGGTGGTCTTGCCGGCGCCGTTGGGGCCCACGACTCCAAAGAAGGAGCCGGCGGGGATGTCCATGCTCATGCCGGCCACGGCCACCTTGTCGCCAAAGACCTTGACCAGGCCGCGCATGCTCAGCGCCGCGCTCGGGTCGACCGGGGGAAGCTGATCCGGGCGGAACGGGCCGGACGGGATCGGCACCGGCGGGGGCGCCATCACCGCGCCCGCGACGGGGGCACCGGGCATGGCGGCGGGGGGCATGACGGCGGGGGCACCTGCCGCCGGCTCGGCGAGCATGCCGACTGCGGGCATTACGGCGCCGCCCATTGCCTCGCCGGGCGCGGGCTGCTGGAAGCCGCCCGGCACCTGACCAGCCGGAGCCTGGTCAACCAGGGTCTGGCCGACCGGAGCGGGAGCGCCGGCGGGAACGTCGGCCCCGCCCAGAGGCGCGTTGGCAACGGGGTATCCGGGCGAATTCGGCACTCCCGACGCGGGTCCAGCCTGGGGCTGCAGCGGCTCACCGGCGGGCACCTGACCGGGCTGGCCGGGCAGAGGCGACGCGCCTGCTGGGTTTGGGGTCGGGAAGTTCATGCCGTTGGTCATAGGACAACGCTATTTCGGGCGGCAGCTAATTTCTTCCACAGTCGGGAGGAAACGAGGCAAGCTCGTCCTACCAGAGGATGAGCACCGGGCCCGGCGGGAAGTGTACCGGGGCAGTAAAAACCGGGCGGGCATCGGGTTAATCCGATGCCCGCCCGGTTGGGTGGCGAGGCAGCCGATCGGCCCCCCCTCACCGGCCTAAGCGATCAAATCACTTAGCGATGGCCTTCTTCAGGGTGGAGCCAGCGGAAACCTTCACGCCGTAGCCAGCCGGGATCTTGATCTCCTCGCCAGTGCGCGGGTTGCGACCGGTGCGGGCGGCGCGGGCCACACGCTCGATGGAGAGCAGACCGGTGATCTTCACGGGCTCGCCCTTGGACAGGGACTCGATCACGACCTCCTGGAAGGCAGCGATAGCAGCGTCAGCCTGAGCCTTGGTCAGGTCAGTACGCTCGGCGATGGCGGCGATCAGCTCAGTGCGGTTGACGGACATGTCCATCCTCTTTCGTCTGTGGTCGGTGTACCGCGGGGAATCGCGGACCGTTTTGTGTTGACCCTACGCAATGAATGGCTCGGAAACCACGATTTGGGGGCAGTTTTCGGCATGTAAGCGGGAAAAATAACAACCCACCCCGCCCTTTATGACAGTCGCAGCACTATTAGTCAGATAGCACGGGGCTTTCGTCCCGGTGAACCGGACTTTTCCGCGCCCTGGCAGCGGTTTCACCGCTCGGGTCGGAACGTCTCGACGGACACTCCCAGCTCCGGCCCCACTCCCCCGGCGCGGCGCCAGGCCTCCCGGTCATCGCGCGGGGCGCTGAGGTCGCGACCCTCGCCGGGCAGCGCCTCGCCGAAGGGGGCCACGCCCTGTTGGTCGCCCACCTCGTCCAGGTCGGTGCGCAGCAGGTGCATGGCGGCGTCCGCGCGCACTAGGGCCTCGCACATGGCCTCGGCCCCCTCCTGCATGCCCTCGGTCGGCTCAAAAACGCCGTCCTTCAGGTGCTCGGTGACGAACGGGATCATCACCTGCTCGCGCAGCACCATCATCTGCATGGCCACTAGCACCGGGGTCAGGGAGCCGGCCGCGCGTACGCCGCCGGACATGGTGGCGCCGTAAGACACCACGCTGGCGGGCTTGAAAGCCCACTCGCGGGCCAGGTAGTCGATCGCGTTCTTCAGGATGGCCGGGTAGCCACGGTTGTACTCCGGCATCACAAATATGAAGGCGTCCAAGGCGTCAATGCGCTCCGCCCAGTCCAGCGTGTGCTGGTTGGTGTAGCGGCGCAGCCGCGGCAGCTCGGGCTCGTCGAACAGCGGCAGGTTGACTTCCTTCAGGTCGATCCGCTCGATCTGGAACGCGCCGCAGCGCTTGGCAACCGCCTCGATCCAGTCCGCGATCGGGTCTCCGTGTCTCCGGGCAGAGGCCGCTGCGTTGATGATCCCGAGCTTGATCATGAAGGGGTCCTTTCCCTGGGAAGCCGCTGGCGCCGGGCTGCGTTGCCCGCACCACCGCAAAGCCTACGCCGGGCAGCCGTCGCGCGGGCGGGGCGCCCCGAAAAACGGCCGGCGCGCGGGCGGCGCGAGGGCGCAGGGGCCAGCAAACCAGCCCCCGTGCGGGTCGCGTGTCCAGGTAATTGGCCATCGCGCGGGTGGCGTGCCCGGAAAAGCGGCTGGCGGGACGTCGGCCACCGGCGCAACGTCGGCCACCGGCGGTACAGGCTTAACCGCCGGGCGGGCCGGCATGGCGGGAAGCCAGCGGGGCGTCGGCCCCCAGGAGGCAGGACCTAACCACCGGGCGAGCCGGCGTGGCGGGGAGACCGACGAAGCGTCGGCCACCCAATCAGCGCATGCGGGTGCGGATCATCGCCCCGACGGGCACCGCCTTGTCCAGCGGCAGGGAGAACTGGTGGGCGGGGCGGTTGATCTCCGCCACCCACATGCCCTCGGCGTCCAGGATCCCGTCCGCCGGGACGCGGTGCACCAGCGGCGCGCTGCCGGGGAACATGAACTCGATGTAGGTGCCCGGCGTGATCTTGTTCTTGGCGTGCAGGTAGACGCGGCCGGCGGCGGCGTCGTAGCGCGTGACCGTGCCCACCCAGCGCCACTCGTTGATGTAACCGCCGCGCACCACGGACTCGGAGGCCGGCGCATCCGGGTAGTAGAAGCCCGTGGAGTACTCGCGGTGGGTGACCTTGTTGGGCTCGTCGTGCAGCCAGGGCGAGAACTCGACGGCGGGACGTTCCTCCCCCGGCGCGGCCGGCGTGAACGGGGTGATGAGCTCGCCGGTCGGCGTCTCGAAGCCGCGCGCCACCATGTACTCGTTCACCGCGCTCTTGTAGGCATTCGCCATCGCCGCGACGTAGTAGGCGCTCTTGGCGCGGCCCTCGATCTTCAGGCTCGTGACACCGGCGTCCAGGATCTCGTCGATGCGGGTCAGCACGTTCATGTCCTGGGAGTTGAAGATGAACGTGCCGTTGTCCGTGACCTCCACCGGGAAGAAGTCGTTGGGGCGTTTTTCCTCCACCACGTGGTACTTCACGCGGCACGACTGGGCGCAGTCGCCGTGGTTGGCATCGCGGCCCGTGGTGTGCTGCGAGATCAGGCAGCGGCCCGAGAACGCCATGCACATGGAGCCGTGCACAAAGGCCTCGATCTCCAGGTCCGCCGGGACGTTGGCGCGAATCCCGCGGATCGCGTCCAAGTCCAGCTCGCGGGCCAGGACCACGCGGCTGGCCCCCAGCGCGTGGAAGGCGTTGGCCGCCTGGAAGTTGGTGATGCCCGCCTGGGTGGAAATGTGGATCTCCGTGTGCGGAGCCACCTGCTTGGCCGCCATCAGCACGCCGATGTCGGAGACGATCAGCGCATCCACCCCGATCTCGCCCAGCTGCCCCATGTACTGGTTCATCTCGGCAACCTCGTCGTTGTTCGGCAGGATGTTGCAGGTGACGAACACGCGGGCGCTGCGGGCGTGGGCGTAGGCGACGGCCTCCTGGAAGTCCTCCAGGCTCAGGTTCTTCGGGGCCGCGCGCATGCCGAACGCCTTGCCGCCCGCGTAGACCGCGTCTGCCCCAAAGTCGATCGCCGTCTTTAGGGTCTCCAGGCTGCCGGCAGGGGCCAGCACCTCCGGCTTGGTGCGGCGAATGATCGGGGCGAACTCAACAGACACGGACGCATTCTATTGGGGGCGCGGGTTAGCTCAGTGCCCGGTTCGCGCGGCGGGTGGCCGACGTTCCGCGCGGCCGCTGCGTAGATGCGGCGGGTTGGAGCGTCGGGCACCAATTGGACGACGTTGCCGCACGGCCTCCTCTACGCGCCGGTCGGGCTCGGTGCGGCCGGACGCGGTTCAGGTGCAACGGTGCGTTGCCGGGAGCTAGATGTACTTCTTGAACACCTTGCGCATTTGGACGACCTTCGCGATGAGTTCGTCCATCAAAACCGGGTAGTTCGAGTGGTCGTTGAAGTCCAGACCGGCGATGTAATGCCTGATCCGCGATGCCTTCTTGCCGTCCAGGCGCAGCCACTCCAGGGCAAAGCCCAGCTCGGTCTCGATCTGCGCGGCCTGAGCCTTTAGACGATCGAAGAGGTCCTTGTTATTCCGGATGTATAGCTCGACGCCGATTTTGCCATCGGGGCCGCTGAGCAAGGTGATCGACAAATGAGCCTCGCTAGTGCCCACGGCAACGTCGTACCAGTGATCAGTGGTCGCCTTACGGGAGTTAAAGGGCTTGCCGCAGTCTTCGAGTAGCTCGTTCAGTTGGGTCCAAAACTCCATGCGTTCGGCCTCGACCCGGCTGATTTCACGGTTGCCGCTGGTCTTACTGAGGGCCTTAGTGAAGTCGTTGGGCTTGGCGACGACCTCGAACATCGGGGCGGGAAGCGAGTCCCCGATTCGGTAGGCGTGGATCTCCAGCAGGAAGAAGGAAACGTCGTCGACGGTCTTCTGGTTCAGCCACTCGATCGCGGCGCGGTGCTCCTCCCGCGCGGTCTTCACAATCCAGACCACAACGTCGGCATCCAGGCCGGAGGCGTAGGTGACGATCTTGCCGAGGTGATCGTGGTTGGTCGCTTCGAGCTGGTTCTCGATGAGAACCTTGATGTTGGAGGTTTCGTCCTTGGCAACCAGGTCTGCCCGATAGGAACCAACGAATGTCTCCTTCTGCACGTCGACTAGCGTCAAACCGATGGTCTCGTTGAGCAGTTCAAGGTTTTCGTCTTTGGCCAACCAATCGGAAAAGTCGTACTGCTCGTGTCGCCACAGCTCGCGCACATCGACTTCCACCAGCTTGCCCAACCCCTGCACAGCCGCCTCCTTTGACTCGCTTAGACATTACACGCGGGAAGCTCTGCGGCGACTTGCTGCCTAACTGTTGCCGGCGAATTGGAAGCGGCCATGAAAAGCGGCGCCTAGACCTCTTTTCCCGCCTCACTCCAAACGATTCGGAAACCCAGATCCTCTGCGGAAAAGTCCGGGAAGCTCTTCCTCCCAAACGACGATTACTTCACCCATTTGCTCGCCAAGGTTCGTCACCATTCTCGTACCAGAGATGATAATTGTTATGACAAAGGGCGGCAACAACCACAATGAGCACCTAGTCCACGTCGGCCCCGAAGCCATTCGCGACCTTCAAAGTGCCCAGCCCCCGAGCGGGGACAGGCACCGAAGGCTTGGCACGGCGAGTGATCGGCGCATACTCGACATACGCGGAGGCATTCCATTTGGCGCAGGCGGTCAGGCTGCACTGACCCGCCAAACGCGCGGCGGGGAGAAACGCCAGGCGGGGCGTCGTCTCCCTTAATCGTGGCGGATCGGCAGGCTCAGCCTATTGTCGGACGAAGCTTGCCTCCCACAGGGCGTTGATAGGCATCGCCCACAAGCGGTCCCCGAAGGGCATAACCTCGTTACCCGTGTAGAGCACGATCCCGGCGATGAAGCGCTTGCCGGCAAGACCGCGCAACTGTTTGAGTCCCTTGAAGTGCTTTGCGCCAAGGGTGGCCTGTGCTTTGACTTCTATGCCGACGATCTCACGAGCGCGATTTTCTAGAACGATATCCACCTCGTGGTCCCCGTTGCCGCTGTCTCGCCAGTGGTTCACCGTGAAGTCCACCTCCGACCAGCCCCGCTGCTTAAACAGTTCCCCTACAACGAACGCCTCGACAAGCCCTCCGGTGAGTGAACTCGAAATGTCCTGCTCAAGGCCGCGTAGGTCTACGCCCGCCAGATGGGCAGCAACACCCGGGTCGGCTACATAGATCTTCGGCTTTGCCACCGCCCGCTTGGAGAGGTTGTGCCCCCAGGCAGGAATCCGCTGAATCAGGAACACGTCTTCCAACGCCTGAACGTACGACGGGACACTGCGAGCAGGCAAGTCCAGCGCCTGGCCGTACCTCTGATTGACGAACTCCGAGGCGTTCTCGGCAGCAATCAAACTCATCAACGGTCGCAGCCTGTCGTGGAAGCGAATCCCGCTCACATCACCAACGTCCTTGGAAAGTACCCTCTCTAGGTAGGCGTCAATCCAACGTCGCCCGGCTCGCGGCTGCATGCCCTGCAACTCGGGATAGCAGCTCGCCGTTGCTAACTCTAGGTATTCAGCACGTGATAACTCCTCTGCGTGGACCGAGGGACCCAGAGCAGGCAACGCCCAAGCGAACGCAGCGAAGTCCTCCACTCGTCCCCTGAGCTCGCCCTGACTCAGGCCATGCAACCGAATCGCCTGAGCTCGCCCAGCCAAACTCTCCTGACTTCCGCTGGCGGTGAGCAAATTCGCCGAGCCTGTGAGGATGAACCTCCCAGCCCTCCGCTTGCGGTCTACGGACAGCTTGATCGAAAGGAGCAGGTCCGGCACCCGCTGGACCTCATCGACAGCGAGCACACCCTCAGGAAACTGGTCTACGAACCCTTCCGGGTCAGAAATCGCAGATTCGCGAGCAACCACACTGTCCAGATTCACCAGTCTGTGTTGCTGGTGCTCGAGCAGCATCTGCATCAAGGTGCTCTTTCCAACCTGTCGCGCACCACTGATGACCACGACGGGAGCATGCTCGATCACTTCCTGCGCCACAGGAAGCAGATTCCGCTTGATCAAGCCCTTTCCCACACTGCCATGGTAGTACGAGTTGCCGTTCTACGAGGATCGAGTTGCCGTTCTACGTAGCTCCCTCCCGCCTCTCGGGAACGGAGGGTCCATCAGCGAAGAGCACCGAGGCTCGCTCCTCCCCGTTTCACTAGTGGGTACGCCGGGAAGCCGACCTACGCAGCTGCGGAGAGAGTCATGCATTCGTATCCGACGTTGCCGCGCGGGCGCTCTGAGTGCATACGCCCTATCTCGTCACAGCCCTAGAACGGACAGCGGGAGTACCGTGACGCCGTCGGGGCGGCGGTAGGCGTAGCCGTCGGGAACGATGACCGCCAAGGCTGCCGGCTTTCCAGCCTTCGTAGTGTCGACGCTGTTTGCGAAGCGCAGCAGGCTTTGCGCTCCCGCTTCAATCCAAGATGCCCCGAGCTTGACCTCGAAAGCAGCCCACGTGCCGTCGCGCAACTCAACAACCGCGTCTACTTCCTTGCCGTCCCGAGTGCACGCGTGGGACACCCGGCCGCCAAGGGGCTGGGACAGCACGCGCAGGTCTCTCACCACAAGGTTTTCGAAGAGGAAACCCATGTATTCCAAGTCGCCCAGAATCTTTTCCGCGCTAGCCCCCAACGTGGCGACCGCCAGGGAGGGGTCGACGAACATGCGCTTGGGTGCCTTCGTCAACGCGTCCCTAGAACGCAGATGAGTGTTCCAGGCAGGCAGGTCTTCGAGGATGTTTAGCCGGGTGAGCTCGTCAAGGTAGAGGTCGACCGTAGCCCTGTCGAGCGCGTTGCCTTCCCCGCCGGCCTCATGCGCCAGCTTTGAAACGGAGACCTGATTGCCTACACTTCGAGCCAATGCAGAGAGCAGATTCCTTAGTTTCACCGGGTCGCGTCGGCGCCCGATCAACCGGGGTAGATCCGTTTCAACGATCTGATCCACGTAGCCCTGATTGACGACCTGCGCAGCTTCAGCCGCTAATTCCAACGAACCTGGCCACCCGCCAACCGCAATCACGCGCGCAAGCTCCGGAACCGGCAAAACCGCGCCCACGCCCGCAACTTCCTGGCCAGACATGAGAGACGCAAAAGAAACCGCCCCCGAGGACCGCTCCAGCTCAAAGACCGAAAGCGGGCGCATCCGCAAACGCACAAAACGCCCAGCCCCAGAGTGACGACGAGCATCGTCGTCCGGAGTTGAACTTCCCGTCAAAATGAACTGGCCCTTTTCCGGGGAACGCTTGTCCACCTGGAACCGGACCTCGTTCCAAAGCTGGGGAGCAAGCTGCCACTCATCCAGCAACAGCGGCACCTCGCCTTGCAGCAGCACCTCCGGAGCCGCCTTGGCCAACTGTTGCGCATTGAGGTCACGATCCAACCAGACAACTGACCGCGCCTTCTGCAGTGCAGTCTCAGTCTTGCCGCAGGCTTTGGGCCCCTCGATCACGACCGCCCCGACCGACTTCAACAGGGTATCTAGCTCCCGGTCCACCACCCTTGTGCGATAGCTACTTTTCGTTGCATTCACGCCATGATCGTAACCCATCCAGCAACTTTTGAGGATCTGATCCCGCAACTTTCGGACGTTTTACCCAGCAGTTTTCGACGGCTCTACCCCGCAGTTTTCTAGAGTTTGATCCAGCAGCTTTTGGAAGCGATGCAGAGGATAGGGACAGCAGCGCTGGGCAAGCGCTCCACAGGGCCCAGGACGGGGCAGGCGGGTGCTGGTTCGAGTCCAACCGCAGGAGAGCGCTCCACTTACCCCGGGGACTCGCTGGCGCCTGGGATGGAGGCGCGAAGGACCAGCCTCGCCGCGCTGGGCGGGCGCTCCACTTGGCCTGGGGACAGGGACTCGCTGGCACCTGGGATGGCGAGCCTCGCCCGCACTTCGGCGACAAGGGCACAACCTGGGCGACAAGGACGCAACCTGGGCGACGAGAATCCGCCCACATCTGTCGCCCAGGTGGGGTTCTTGTCGCCCAACTTGCGGGGATGTCGCCTAACTCCCCGATCACATGGGCGGAAGTGGGCCACTGTCGACGCCGGCGCAGAGGTTTCCTTTTCAACTGGCGTCAACACAGAGGTTCTCACCCCCGAGCGGCATTCACTTAGAGCTTTTCGGTCACCTTGTGCAACGCCTCGGCCAAGAGCTGCGGGCAAGAAACCATCGGCCAGTGCCCAGAGTCCAGGTCCATCAGCTCCAGGTTCTTAGCTGCAGCAAGCTCCGGGGCGTCCCCTCCATCGATGACTGCCTGAGCCACCTCTGGGGAGAACTCCGGGCAGAGCACGGTCACTGGCAACTCGAATCGGGCAGCGGAGGAGAGAGTCACCGTGGCCTTGCTGACGCCTGCCGGGACACCAACCATCCGAGCCTGCATGGCGGCCTTGTCGTCGGCCGACAGATCCGCAGAGTCCGGGCCCTCAAAAGGCTCCCAGCCCGGGAATTTCATCCAGCCATCCTCAGGAACAAAGAAGTCGGCGTAGGCTGCCCCGTCCGTTTCAGGGAAGCCGCCAATAAAGACCACACCTGCCACACGCTCCGGACCCGAGTCAGCAGCCATCCACGCGAGCGTGGCCGCAGCCGAGTGCCCAACCAGCAGAGGGCGATCAGCGGCAGCAACCGCCTGCGTTACCGCGTCAAGCTGGTCGGCCAGCGTTGCCTGCTTGTTGCCGTCATCTTGCCCCGGCAGAGAGACCGCGATACCTCGGTGCCCAAGCGCAGCCAGCTCCGCGACCACCGGCTCCCATACATCGACAGTCAGCCACAGGCCACCAATCAGCACGATATCCATCGCACAGTTCCTATCTTCCAAACCACGGCCCCACCGTGGGCGACGTTCACCCCACTGCCAGCGCAGGTTGAACGCAACTCATCCGAATGTTTGCTGCTCGCCGCTGATCTCAACTCCACCCATGGACTAGTGGCCGACCACAACGCGAGCTGATAACAGGCTCGAGGGTAGCAACGTGGAAGGGCTCTCCAAGGTTCGCCAGCTCGCTTCAGGGCGCTGGAACCTCGCGCCAACTCGGACGCCGGCGAGCGCAGGATTGAAGCCGGCGCGGCCTCGATCCAGGGTGCCTGCACGAACTTCGCCCCGTGCCAAGCTGATCTGTTTCACCGCTCAGCTCTCGGAGGCGGCTCGTACCTGCGCTGGGCGCTTTGTTGGAAACAAGCCAATCCTGCTACTCAACCCGCAGTTTGCGGCAATTCAATCCAGCAACTTTCGGACGTTTGTCCCCGCAGTTTGCGGGGACTTACCCCAGCAATTTCCAGGACGGTGCAGAGGCTGGGCCTTACCGCGCCGGCCCAGCGTTCAACTTGACCTAGGACGGAGGCGCCCGGGCGCATGGAAGGGCACGTTGTCTGCGGTGACCTTGCAGCCGTGCGAGGCGGCGGCCGGCAGACACTCCGGCACTCCGGCGACAAGGGCACAACCTGGGCGACAAGGACGCAACCTGGGCGACGAGAATCCACCCATACCTGTCGCCGAGGTGGGGGTCTTGTCGCCCAACTTGCGGGGATGTCGCCCAACTCCCTGGGTCACATGACCGCAAGGGCGTGCCAAGGAGTCGGCAGACAGGGATACCCAAAAGAGTTGTCAGTGTTTAGCCGCCCCCTGCGGGGCCAGCTTTAAACAAGCCGCAATTGCCTCGGGTGAGCTTGTGTTTAGCCGCCCCTGCGGGGCGACTTTCAACTAACTGCCTGGCCTCGGGATAGCGCGACGCACTGTCAGTGTTTAGCTGCCCCCTCCGGGGCCAGCTTTAAACAAGCCGCAATTGCCTCGGGTGAGCTTGTGTTTAGCCGCCCCTGCGGGGCGACTTTCAACTAACTGCCTGGCCTCGGGATAGCGCGTTGCACTATCCCGGTTTGTTTGCGCGCCCCTCCCCCGGCGCGAGCAAGCTCGCCCGGGGCGGGCGCACAAACAAACGAGCGGAGAGCATTACTGCTCTCCGCTCGACTGCGTTGTTAGTGGAGCTGCGGGGAATCGAACCCCGGTCCGACGGTGCGCGCCCAGGACTTCTCCGGGTGCAGTTCGCTAGCGAGTTTCTCGGCCCCGGTGTCTCACGCGAACAAGGACACCGACGGGCTCAGTTACCTAAAAGTCCCGCCCGCCCCAGTAACGAGGGTGGGCAGCAGTGGCTCCCTAGACGACGCCAGGACCCGGGACGGGAGCACGCCCGGACTGACGGACTTGGCGGCTCGCTCAGGCGGCGAGGGCGAAGTCGGTGCGAGTGTTATCGGCACCTATTGGTTTACACGGAGCGTTGAAGAGATGACCGTGCATCCTCTACCCGCTTCCCCTGGTACGACAACCGTCGTCGAAACCGATCAGCCCCTATGGAGTTTTTCCCCGGCCACAGCCGGACAAGCCATTCTACCTGCCCCGCCGCCACGCGTCCAGACCACCAATTTGGCCGACGCTGCCGCCCGCCTCCCCCAGTAGTCCGCCGACGTTCCCGCCGCCCCAACCGCCCGGGCGCTGCCCTCCCAAGAGGCCAAGGATCAAGCCGAACGCAGCCGCGCAGGGCAAGCACTCAAGCCCTCACCCGCTCCTGCGCCGGCGCAGACAACGGCGGCCTGAGATTCGTGCGGAGAGGGCTTGGGGGCCCGCACCCACGCCCACGCCGGCGCAGACAACGGCGCGGGCGCCCGTCAGCGCTTGCGGAACTGGGCCATCGCGCGACGCGCCTCGCGCTCGTCCTGCTTCTCCCGCAGGGCCTGGCGCTTGTCCCAGTCCTGCTTACCGCGGGCCAGCGCGATCTCGACCTTGGCGCAGCCCCCAATGAAGTAGAGCTCCAACGGCACCACGGTGTAGCCCTTGGCCTGCACGGCCTGGCCCAGCTTGCGGATCTCGTCCTTGTGCAGCAGCAGCTTGCGCTTGCGGCGCGGGGCGTGGTTGGTCCAGGTGCCCTGGGCGTACTCGGAGATGTGGGCGCCCTGCAGCCAGGCCTCGCCCCGGTCGATCTCCACCCAGCCGTCCACCAGGGAGGCGCGCCCCTGGCGCAGTGCCTTCACCTCGGTGCCGGTCAGGCTGATGCCGGCCTCGTAGCGGTCCTCGATGTGGTACTCGTGGCTGGCCTTCTTGTTGCGCGCGATTACCTTCTTGGCCACGGCCTCGGCCTTTGCGCGCTCAGCGGCCGTCATCTTCTTGCTGTTCACGTCTCTTCTCCTAAATCGACCTCCCAGCATATAGGTAGGTGCCTGCCCGCGAAACGGGCAGGCACCTACCGGGTCTGCTGTGGCCCCACCAACCAGGCGGCCAGAGTCTGGGCAGCGCCCCTGGGGCGGTCTAGTAGTAGCCCAGAGGATCCGTGGTGGCGCCGTTGCGCCAGATCTCGAAGTGCAGGTGGCAGCCGGAGGAGCGCCCGGTGGTGCCGACGTAACCGATCAGGTCTCCGCGGTTGACGTACTGCCCGTTGCCCACGGTAGAGGACTCCAGGTGCAGGTAGCCGGAGTTGTAGCTGTTGCCGCCGATGTTGCCGTGGTGGATGTAGACCATGTTGCCGCCACCACCGTCGTAGTAGACGTCAAAGGTGGTGCCGGATTCGATGGCGTAGACGGGCTGGCCGCACGGGGAGCCCAGGTCGATCCCGTCGTGGAACTTGGGGTAGCCCAGGATCGGGTGGATGCGCCAGCCGTACCCGGAAGTCACCTCCGGGTTGCCGTCCACGGGGTAGCGAAACATACCGGCACCGCTCCCGCCGTTGCCGCCCCCACCGCCGGAGCCACCAGAGCCGCCGGAGTTCTGTTGCTCGGCAATGCGGCGCGCCTCGGCTTCCGCGGCGGACTTGGCATCCAGCTCGGCGATGCGGGCCGCGCGCTGCTCGTAGGCCCTGTCCTGCTCGGCCAGCTGTGCCTCCATGGTGGCGCGCTTGCCGGCCAGCTCGTTGTTGAGCTTCTCCTGCTCGGCCTGCGCGGCCTCCAGGTCCGCCAGTTTCTTGGCGGCCTCGTCCTTCTTCGCGTTGGCGTCGGACAGCGCGGCCGCAGCCTCCGACTCGAGGTCGGCCACCTGCAGGCTCACCTGGGCTTGGCGCCCCTCCCGGCTCTCGTTGAGGGCCAGCTGGGAGGAGAGGGAGTCCACGCTGCGCAGGCGGGTGCGAGTGACCACGTCGGCGGCGGCGGCCTTGTCCGCGAACTCCTGGGGCGTGGTGGCCGTCAGGGCGATCTCCAGCGGGGTGGTGGACAGCTCGCCCCGGTAGGCGCGCTTGGCCAGCTCGGCGATCGCGGCTTCCTCGGTCTCGATCTGCGCGCGACCGGTCTCGATCTCCGTCTGCAGCGTCTCCTGCTCGCCCCTAGCCTGCTCCAGGCGGTCCACCAACTGGGCGTGGGTGCGGGCGGCAGCGTCGGCCTCTGCGGCGGCGGTCTCGTGCGCCTGGCGCAACTGCGGCAACTGGGCGTTCAGATCGCTCAGGCGCACAATCGCGTTGGCGATCTCAACGTCGATCCCGGACAGGGCGTTGCGCAGGGCGGCCCGCTCGGAGTCGGCCTGCTCCTGCTGGGCGGCCAGGTCGTCACGCTCGTCGGCAACAGCCGGCCAGAACGTCGTAAACAAGGCACCCAAAGCCAGCACGAGCACCGCCAGGACGGCAACGACGCGCTTACGACTCCACGTGCCCCGCATGACTCAGGCCTTCAACTCTCGGTGCAGGGAGATCATGGAGACCACGATGGATAGCCCCAGCGCCAGCCCGATCAGCCAGGGGGCCACCATCAGAACGTCGGTGGAGTCCACGAATCGCATGGTGGAGAAGCTGCCGCCCAGCCAGGAGCCGACGTAGAACCGCACGCCCGCCCAGAGGGTGCCCACGGCCACCAACGCGCCGCCGAGGACGGAGAGGGTGACCTCCAGCAGGAAGGGCACCTGGATGAACCAACGGGAGGCACCCACCAGGCGCAGGATTTCCACGTCCTTCTGGCGGGAGATGGAGGAGAGCTTGATGGTGGTGGCAATCAGGATGCCAGCGGCCAGCGCCATCGCGGCGGCCAGGGCGATCGAGATCGCCTGGGCCCGGGAGAGCACCAGCAGCAGCGGCTCCACCACTGCCTTCTGGTCGCGCACCTGGAACACGCCGTCGCGGCCGGTCAGCTCCTCGGCCACCACGCGGTACTCGCGCGGGTCCACCAGGGAGATGCGGAAGCTCACGGGCAGGGCGTCCTTGTCGCCAAACTGGGCCAGGTCGGTGCCCTTGAACATTCGCTGGAAGTTGGCGAAGGCCTCGTCCTTGTCCTCAAAGTCCACGTTGGCCACGTAGGGCTTCATCGCGTCGGAGGCCAGGAACTCGGCAACCGCGTCGATCTGCTCCTGGGTGGCCTCGCCATGGGTGCAGGTGTCCGCCTGGTCGCCCGGAGCGCACATGTAGGCGGTGACCTCAACCTTGTCGAACCAGGAGTCGCGCATGTAGCCGGTCTGTTGCTTGAGAAGCAGCGCGGCGCCCGCAAACAGGGAGGAGACAATGGTGACCAGGATCAGCCCCACGGCCATGGCCTTGTTTGCCCACAGGCCTTGGAAGGTGTGGGCCAGGATTACGCGCAAACGCATCAGTTTTCCCCTTACTGCTTGGAGCCAAAGACGCCGCGGACCTGGTCACGGATGACCTGGCCACGCTCTAGCTCGATGACGCGCTTGCGGAACTGGTTAACCATGAGCTCGTCGTGAGTGGCCATGACCACCGTGGTGTCGGCCCGGTTGATCTTGTCCAGGAGACGCATGATGCCAACTGAAGTCTGGTGGTCCAGGTTTCCGGTGGGCTCGTCCGCCAGCAGCACGGCTGGGCGGTTGATGATGGCCCGGGCGATCGCCACGCGCTGCTGCTCACCACCGGAGAGCTCGTGGGGCAGGCGGTGCTTCTTTCCTTCCAGGCCCACGGTTTCCAGGACCTCGGGCACGCGGGTCTGGACCTCGTGGCGTGGCGCGCCCACCACCTGCAGGGCGATGGCGACGTTGTCAAAGACGGTCTTCTTCTCCAGGAGCTTGAAGTCCTGGAACACGGTGCCCACGGTGCGGCGCAGGTGGGGCAGGCGCCACACGGACAGGCCGGCCACGTCCTTGCCCTGGACAAACACGCGCCCGGAGCTGGCCAGCTCGTCGCGCAGCACTAGGCGCATGAAGGTGGACTTGCCGGAGCCGGAGGCACCGACCAGGAACACGAAGTCCCCGCGCTCGATCTCGATGTTGACGCCGTTCAGCGCCGGGGCCGCTCCGGGCTTGTAAACCTTGGTGACGTTCTCAAAACGGATCATGTGATCCCCTCCTGCCTGGCTGTTGGCCACTCTAAACAGGGCGCCCCTTTGCTGCGGGGATAACACGCGCGGCAAAGGGGCTTGGATAGGGTGGGCTCCCTTACTCCTGCTCTGCTTCCTGGTTCTTGCGCCAGCGGATTCCGGCTTCGATGAAACCGTCGATGTCGCCGTCGAACACGCCGGAGGTGTTGCCGACCTCGAACTCGGTGCGCAGATCCTTGACCATCTGGTAGGGGTGCAGCACGTAGGAACGCATCTGGTCACCCCAGGAAGCCTTGATCTCTCCAGCCAGTTCCTTCTTCTTGGCATCCTCTTCCGCCTTGCGCAGCAGGAGCAGGCGGGACTGGAGCACGCGCAGGGCTGCGGCGCGGTTTTGGATCTGGGACTTCTCGTCCTGCATGGAGACCACGATGCCGGTGGGGATGTGAGTCATGCGCACCGCTGAGTCCGTGGTGTTAACAGACTGACCACCCGGCCCGGAGGAGCGGAAGACGTCCACCTTCAGCTCGCTTTCCGGGATCTCGATGTGGTCGGTGGACTCGATCAGCGGGATGACCTCCACGGCCGCAAACGAGGTCTGACGGCGGCCCTGGTTGTCGAAGGGGCTGATGCGCACCAGGCGGTGGGTGCCGCCCTCGACGGACAGGGTGCCGTAGGCGTAAGGGGCGGTGACTTCGAAGGTCACGGACTTCAAGCCGGCCTCTTCCGCGTAGGAGGTGTCCAGCACCTTGACCGGGTAGTCGTGGCGCTCGGCCCAGCGCAGGTACATGCGCAGCAGCATCTCGGCAAAGTCGGCGGCGTCCACGCCACCGGCGCCGGCGCGGATGGTGACCACGGCGTTGCGCTCGTCGTACTCGCCGCTGAGCAGGGTGCGCACCTCCAGCTCCTCCAGGGCCTTGGAGACGGTGGTGAGCATGGTCTCTGCCTCCGCGAGCACGTCGGCGTCCCCGCCGGCCTCCTCCGCAAGCTCCACCATGGCCTCGACGTCGTCGATCTGGGCAGCCAGGTTGGTCAGGCGCTCCAGCTCGCTCTGGGCGTGGGAGAGCTTGGAGGTGACGGCCTGCGCGGCGGCGGCGTCGTCCCACAAGTCGGGCGCCGCTGCCTTCTCGGACAGCTCGGCAATCTGGGCGCGCAGCGCGTCAGGGTCCACCACGGCGCTGATGGAAGCGTGCGTGCGACGCAGTTGGGAGATCTCTGCAGGGAAGTCAATAGCCACGCGCCTACCTTACGGCAGGGCGGGGCGGGGCGTGCGCCGACGCACGCCGAGCATCACCACCAGCAGCGCGATTGCAAACGCTGCGCTGATCACCATCGCCATCGCCTTGCTGTCTCCGCCCAGGAATCCCACGGAGGCGGAGATGGGGGCCGCCACCAGGGATTGCAGGGCGTGGATGAGGGCGGCCCCGCGCCCGGCGCGCTCGCCGTGGTTGGCCAGGGCCAGGGTGGTGGCGTTTGGTCCCACAAAGGCGTATCCGGCCAGCACCAGGCAGATGCACACGCCCAGCAGCACCAGGCTGGAGTTGCCTGCCAGCGTCACGCCCAGGAGCAGCAGGCTGGCAAGGAAGGCGAAGGTGGTCCCGCCGCGCAGCAACTTCAGGGGGTCCACGCGCCGCACCAGGAAGGCGTTGACCTGCGCAAAGGTCACCATGCCGGTGGCCATGGAGGCGAAGAACACAGAGAAGTAGGCCTTGTTGAGCCCGTACTCCACCTGCACCACGAAGGTCGAGGCGATCACAAACGCCAGCATGGCGCCGAACGCCAGGCCCGGCAGCAGCGCCAGGTACCTGAATTGCGAGTCGCGCAGCAGGGTGAGGTAGCCGCCCCAGGTATCGCGGGCGTTGCTGGAGCGGGCCTCCGGCACCAGGGTTTCCGGCAGCAGGGAGGCGATTCCGACCATGAGGATGGCCCCGTAGGTGGCGATGAAGAAGAACACGAGCCGCCACCCGCCGGCGGCCGCGATCAGCGCCCCCAGCGAGGGCGCCAGCAGCGGCACCACGCCGATCACCAGCATGAGCCGACTGAGCACGGCGGCGGCCGCAGCGCCGGTGAACCTGTCCCGCACTATCGCCATGGCGGAAACATTGGCGGTGGCGTTGCCAAAGCCCTGCAGGAACCGCAGCGCCAGCAGCACCTCGATAGATCCCGCGAATCCCGCCCAGCTGGAGGCCAGGACGTGCAGGCCGATCCCGATCAGGGCGGCGCGGCGCCGCCCCAGCCGGTCGCTGAGCGCCCCGATGAAGAGGGTGCCCACCGCCCCGCCCATGAGGACAACGGAGATAGTGGCCCCGGCCAGCGCCTCGGTGGTGGAGAGATCCGATGCCACTTCCGGCAGGCTGGGCAGGTAGATGTCGGTGGTGACGGCACCCAGGGCGGTCATCACCCCGACAAAGAGGACGAACTTCCAACCAGGGCGGGCTGTGGAGCTGGGAGCGGCTTTGAAAACGGGGGCTTCGCTCACTGTTCTATTGTGCCCCGTCCTCGCCCTGGATGCCCGGGCGTCCACCGCTGAGGGCAGCGGCCCTGGCCACGAGTAGCTCAAGCACGGCGCCCTGGGCAGCCGGCGTTTGGCTGGCCGGCACTCGACACCGGGCGGCGAGACGTCGGACCCCCAAACCAGGCAGGTGGGTGGCTAGCACGGAGGGCGGCAACTGTGGGGGCAGGGCCAGGCCGGGCAGGAGCGCACTGCCCAGACCGGCGGCAACCATGGCGAGCGCGACGTCGTAGTCGAAGAAGCTGTGTGTGTGCTCCACCTTCAGCTCGAGCGAGGTTTGCAGGCGCTGCATGGCGCGCCCGGCCGCAGTGCCGGTGGCGGCGCCCAGCCAGCGGTGGTGGGCGAGGTCCGCCAACGAGGCCGGTTCGCCGCTGGCGCGCGGGCTGACCACGTACCAGGGCTCGTCGACCAGCGGGGTGTCCACCACGCCGGTGGGAGTGGGCTTGGGGGCCAGGGAGTCGCGCTCGAGGATGAGGATGTCCAGGGCGCCGCGACGCAGGTCCTTGCGCCCCTCGTCCTCCCACACCTCACGGATGGTCAGGCCCACACCCGGCAGGAGGGCCGGGAGGTCGGACAGGAGCGGCAGCAGCAGCGCGCGGATGGCGGACTGGAAGGCGCCGACCACGACGTTGCCCACCACTTGCCCCTCGTGGCGCAGCAGCTCTAGGTGGGCGGATTCGAGTTCGGCTTCGATGCGCTCGGCGGCGCGGGCGAGGGTGAGGCCGGCCGGGGTGAGGGCGGCGCCGCTGGGGTTGCGGTCCAGGACGCGCTGGCCTACTTCGCTCTCCAGCCGCGCCATCTGCTGTGAGATTGCTGACGCGGTCACGCCCAGCAGGTCCGCCGCCGCGACCACTCCCCCGGCGCGTTGGACTGCAAGGAGGACGGAAAGGCGTCGAGGATCGATATTCATCAAGCAATCCTTAATTATGAATCCAGCGTCGTTTATTTGCACTAATCAATTAGCGGTGCCCAAATTGTACCCATGCCGCAAGCAGTTGCATCCGTGATCGCCGCCCTGGGATGGGTGGGCGCCGCCGCCACGATGGGGGCTTACTTCCTGGTCGCCTCCAAGCGCATTGCTCCGGATTCCCTGCGCTATCACGCCCTGAATATCACCGGCGCGTTCCTCCTGGCGGCCGCCTGCACGGTCACCGGGGCATGGCCCTCGATGGTGGCCAACGCGGTCTTCATTGCCATCGGCATCCACCTGGTGTTCACCACCAAACGCGCCTACCTCCGCGCCAAGCTGGCCCGCGCCGCCAGCCAGCGCCGCACCAAGTTCTCCGCCACCGTCTAGTCGATTTTCGCTGCGGCCGCGTCGTGACCCCCGCCGCTTGTTTCGCCCACCTGTTTTCGCCAGTTGCGGGCCGACGTTCCCGCCGCCCGCAGCGCTAGCCAGACCGCGCTTCTTGTTGGCCGGATTTGGGGGCCGACGTTCCGCTTGCCCGTACGGAAGGGCGGCCACGCTTCTTAGCAGCCTCGTATTGGGGAACTGGCGTTGAACCTGACTTTTGACACTGTTAGTGACCCATTTGGTTGGTGAGGCTGGCCAGGATT
>JAUMWR010000034.1 GCA_030529545.1 Buchananella hordeovulneris | reverse complement strand
GCGCGGTAGATGCCATACCGCTCAGCCAAGAGTTTCACATCCACCCCGGCCACGTAGTCGTCCATCTCGGCCGCAGCGAGAAGAGTCTGAGCCGTCTTGACAATCCTCACCGCACGACCACGAACATCCTTGAGCGAAGCGCTGGGCGCCTCCCATCAACCAGAAGACACCCAGCGCTGCGGCAATATCTACCTTCCAGTCCTAGGCAGGACGCTGGGCTTCGATCCGCTCTTCGGCTTCGAAGGAGACGCGGTCGGTGTAGAGCCCGTCGAAGGCGTGGGTACAGACGTCGGACTTGGTTTCAATGAAGGCGTCGGGCTTACCCCCGAGGTTGGTGTTGCCGTGGAGGACGGCGCGCTCGTGGGGCCCGCACTCGGCTTTTGCGTCGACGACACCGTCGAACTTGGTGTCGAAGTCGGATCGGGCGTCGGAGTAGGCGTCGGCGTAGACACCGGCGGCGTCGGAGTAGGCTCGTTGGTCGGCTGAGGCAGCGGACCAGCCGAGCCCGGCTGATCACTGAGCACCACCCAGCGGTAGACGCGCTGCTGCAGCTCGTTCGGCGCGGTCACGTAGACCTCGAAGGCGTTGATGCCTCGAGTCACCTTCACGTTGTAGCTACCATCGTCGCTCGGCTCGATCGTCTTGCCGTTGCGGGTGGCCCATAGGGTGGCCCCCTCGGCGGCGGGAGTGAGCTTGGCGGTGAAGCTCTTGACGCTGGGGTCAGCCTTGATCACGAAGCCATCCCGCGCGGTCAGGTTGGCTCCATCGGAGCCCATCGGAATAGAGAACTCTGCGGCGGAGAGGTCCGCCAGGCGAGAAAGCTTGCCCGGCGGCAACGTGGGGACAACATCGAAGCCGGTGCCGGGCCCATCCTGGCCCACTTCCCGCACCAGGTCGATCGGGTTGCCGGCCAGGGTCAGGTCGGTGAACACGAACGGGTGGTTGTCGGCGGACGCGTTGCGGCGCACCGCTGCTACCAGACCGATGCGAGCTTGGGTGCCAACGGCGGAGTTCACTACGGGAGTGCCGAGGTCGGTGAACTCGCTGCCGTCCAGAGAATAGGCAGCCTGGATCCCGCTATCGGTACGGGTCAGCTTCAACCAGAGGTCCTGCTGTTGCGGGTCGGCCACCTTACGGGAGTCTTCCTCGGCAGAGGCGTTCTTCTCCGTAACTACGGTGATGGAGGGAGAACCACCATTGTGCTTGCGTTGCAGGGCCACGTAGTTGTCGTCATCCACGTAAAGCAGCAGGCCTGCCTCTTCGTACCAGTCCTGGGTGCGACCGGTCATCTTGACCACCACGGACTCCCCGGCACCTAGCTGGCGGTCGGGCAGCAGGTGGATGTTGCCGGAGCCGTTGTCACGCATCCACAGCGAGCTGGGGCCCGAGGGGACCAGGCGCAGGCCGCGCCCCTCCATGCGGACGTGGGCGGGGTTGGGGCGCACCACGTCGAAGGGAATCAGCTCGTACTGCGGCTCGGCCTGCCCCACGGTGACCTCCACGGGGGCAGTGGTCGCCTGCCCAAAGGGAGAGACCACCACGGCATGGATCTGGGCGGTGCCTTCCTTCTTACCCAGCACATAACCCTGCTGGCTGACCGCAGCCACCTCTGGGTTGGAAGAGAAGTAGTAGACCTGGTTGGCGGTGGATGCGTTGCCACCCACGCTCACCCCGGCATCGCGGATGTCCACGTGGGAGGGGGTCATGTGGTGCAGCCGGACCCCACGCACAATTCCCTCACCGTAGGTATTGCCCTCGATGACCACGTTGTTGGAGCCGCGCAGCACGTAGGCGGGCCGCGAAACACCGCCGGCCGGGGCGGCCACCCGCACAGTGGTCTGGGCGCCCACACCCACACGGGTGGCCCCCAATTCCAAGGTCGGAGCACTCGACTCCTCGTAGCGCATGATCTTGTTGTTGCGGAAGGTCAGGCCGTTGACGCTCTTGGCGTCCAAGATGGTGCGATCGTTGACCAGGAAGGTGTTGTCCTCAATCAGAACGTTCTTGTGCGCCGCTAGGGCCGGGTTGGTGCCGCCGGCCATGGGCTCGAAGAAGATCACCGGGGCCGGGTTGTTGTACGTGTCCTTGGACTGGCGCAAGAAGGTGTTGCCGCGAATGGTGAAGTCGCTGACCACTGCGGACTCATACCAAGTCTTGGAGTCGCCGGAAACGTAGATGGACGCCATCTCCATCTGGTCAAACACGTTGTTCTCGATCAGCACCGGGCGACGCGTGGTCATGAGGATGCCGCGGGTGGGAATCGACTCGAAGTGGGAGTTGGAGATGGTGACCTTCGGGTTATAGGTGACGTTCTCCGCCACGACCCCATCCACGTTCGCGCCCGCCGGCAGGTCACGGTCAAATGTCACGGTCATGGTGCGCAAGTCGTGGCTGGAATCCACTCCCGTGGGGCCCTCTACGCTGACCACCTTGCCACGCCAGGGCTGCCCGTCAGCGCCGTTCAAATCCAGCATGGTGTTGCGGTCCACCAGTGCCACCTCGTTGCCCACGTAGAACTGCGGGAAGCCCGCCGTCTCTCGGTGCATGTAGCGGAACGTGGCCTGGCGGGCGGACTGCTTGCTCTTCAGCTGCACGTAGGTGCCGTGGACGTTGATCGGGTCGTCGTGTGCAAAGCCAAAGCGGCAGTTGTCGATTAGCACCTCGCCCTTGTCACCGGAGACCTGGATCAGATCGGCAAAGCCTACGGTGGTGCGGTAGGACTCAGCGGGCGGGCGGAAGTCTAGGTTGCGCACGGTGACGTTCTCGTTGAACTGGAAGAGGATGCCAAATCCGTGCAAGTGGCCCACGTCCATGTTCTCCAGCAGGATGTCCTTGGACTCCCACACGAAAGCGCCGGGGGTGTCTCGCCACCAAGTGCGCAGGTGGAAGGAGCGCCCGATGTCGCCGGGGTTGGCGCCGGACCGGTAGGTGAACTCAAGCAAGCCGGGAGCCTTCTCGGTGATGTTCTGCAGGCCGGTGAACAGCGGATCCACCGGCAGCATCCAGGCGGCGCGGAAGGCGTGGCCGGTGCCCAGGTCCAGCAGCTGCTCGTAGATGTCGTTCAGGCCGGTGCTGGCCGGGTTGGGTGGCACGCGCAGCGGGTCGTAGGAGAAATAGGGTTGCCCGCTGTAGGGGGAGTTTTCGCCCCTGACGGTCAGGCGGTTGCCGGAGAAGGAGTACTGGTAGCCCTCGGGCACGCGCACCTCGCGGGTGAGGCGACCGTCGGGCAGCGTCTGCGCGCCGGTAAAGGTCAGGTCCAGGGTGCGCGGGGCGACGTGGTCGGTGGCGAAGTTCTTCACCGTGACCCGCTCGGAGCGCAGCGCCGCGAAGAGGGTCTGCAGGCCGTGCAGGCGTATGAGTGAGCCGCCGCCGTCGATGGTCACGTCCTGCATGTTCTCCAGCAGCATGGCGATGCGCTTGTCCTTGTACTGCGCCATGTCCGCGACCGTGTTGGACGGGTAGAGCTCGCGCACTTCCGCGCGATCTGGGTAAAAGTCGTATGTACCTTTAGGGAAGAAGATCGTGACCGGCCCGGAGAGTGTCTTGGCGTGCTTGATAGCCGCCTGTACCCCCGGCTGGGAATCCCTGGTGCCGGTGGGGTCTGCCCCGAACTTAGTTACATCGATGAGCGTGCCGACCGGGTTTTGCTCGGTCGCTACGGTCTGCGGAGCGGTTTCGGCGCCCGGCCCCGCGGCATGTGCGGTCAGTGCTCCTGTCATTGCCAACGCCGTTGCTGCAATGCAGGCTGACACTCCAAAAAATGCGCTTCGTTGCGTCATGGGTGAAGTGTAAGCGGACACACCTACGGTTGTTGAGCCCCGCAGCTCATCTGCTGGACACCCCGCTGCACCGTGGGTCGGTAGTTTCTACGCTGCGGCCGCTTCTGTGGGTGTCCGACGTCCCGCCTGCCACCCACGCCATGCGCGCGCCCCGCTTGGCGGCCAATCGTTCCCCCTCCAGCCCTCCGGTCACGTGAGCTAAGCCCGAGCCGTCGCCGCCCGCCTGACCGCGCCAGCGCCCACCCCTCCAGCCGCGTGACCTAACCGGTTGCCTCTCTGCCGACTCCCCACCAGTTTCCCTCGCTTTAGCCCCCTATTGCCCGGCGGGGCCGCACTCCAACTCGCGCGTGGCAGATACCACTCGCCGTCGATTTTGCCCTCGGCAAGAGCCCGTGCTAGATTTATCGAGCTGTTACGGACCACCGGTTCGTGACCACTAGCGCGAGTGGCGAAATGGCAGACGCGCACGGTTCAGGTCCGTGTGCCCGTGAGGGCGTGGGGGTTCAACTCCCCCCTCGCGCACAGAATTCCGGCGGTATCCCCGCCGGTTTTTTGTTTCTGTGGTTTCTTCTGTTTTAGGAGTTGCAAGAGACGTTATTAAGCCGTGACGGTTACCATCGGAGGTGGCTATCTACTGCGATAGGAGGCAGCATGGGCGTTTTTGACCGCGTAGAGAACCGCATCGAGCGCTTGTTCAAGGGTGCCTTTGACCTTGGCCGGGGTGGCTTGCAGCCCGTCGAGCTGATCTCTGCCGTGCGTAACACGATGGATGACAACGTGCTGACTTTGGAGCGCGACCGCGTCGTGGCCCACAACTCTTTCGTGATCCGCCTCAGCGAGGCAGACCGCGCCCAGCTTGCTGCGCTGGGGGAAGAGGTATTGGCGGACGAGTTCGCGGCCGCAGCCACGGACCACGGCCTGTCCCAGGGCTACTCCTTCGTGGGAGCGGTGACCGTCGAATTCGAGACCGACCCGACGCTGAGCCCCGGCCAGTTCAGCGTGCAGGGCGCCAACAAGCGCGGAAACGTGGCCCCGGCCCCGGCGGGACCGGTCAAGGCCAGTCCGGCCCACCCGGTGGTGGAAATCGCCGGCAAGCGTTACCTGCTCACCGGCCCACGCACCACGATCGGACGGGGCTCTAACGCCGGCATCGTGGTGAACGACTCGGGCGTTTCGCGGGTGCACTGCGAGCTGAGCGTTACACCGCAGGGCACCATCCTGACCGACCTGGGTTCCACCAACGGCACCTTCGTGGAGGGGCACCGCGTGCAGGCCGCCACCCTCTTGGACGGCAACACGATCACGATCGGACGAACCAGCTTCATGTTTTGGACTTCCCCCGAGGAAACCGCGTGAGCGAACTCGCCTTCACCCTCCTCCGTCTTGGCTTCTTGGGTCTCCTCTGGCTCTTTGTGGCGTTGATCGTTGGCGTGCTGCGCCGTGATCTCTTTGGTCCCTCCGTGCGCTCGCGTGGCGCGGGCCGCCCCCCGGCCCGCCCGGCGGGCGGGCCGATTCCGCAGGCTCTGTCCCGCCTGGGGCGCGCCGGGGCGGGGAGCTCCACCCCGGCGGCTCGGCCAGCGCCGAGCGTTCCGGCTGCTTCCACCACGCCGCTGCGCCTCCTGGTCACCCAGGGGCCTCTGGCCGGAACGGCGATTCCGTTGGTTGGCACCTCGGTGGTGGTGGGCCGCGCCCCCGGCTCCACCCTGGTCTTGGACGACGACTACGCCTCCTCCAGGCACGCCCGCTTCTACCCGAGCGACGGCATGTGGTTCGTGGAGGACCTCGATTCCACCAACGGCACCCTGGTCAACGGGGAGCGCATTTTCGTGGCCACCCCGGTGGCGGTGGGTAGCGAGGTCCGTATTGGCCAGACGGTGATTGAGCCGCGCCGATGAGTATCTTCTTCAACTACGCCGCCCGCTCTGACGTGGGGTTGCTGCGCCGCGAGAACCAGGACTCGGCCTACGCGGGACCACACCTGGCGGTGATGGCCGATGGCATGGGCGGCCCGGCCGGCGGGGACATCGCCTCCTCCGTGGCGGTTGCCCACCTCTCTGCCCTGGACTCCGACTCGCACGGCGCCGACGACCTGCTGGAGCTGCTGCGCGGCGCCGTCCACGATGCGCACCAAGAGCTCAAGGAGCGCTCCGCCCTGGAACCAGAGCTGGCGGGGCTGGGTACCACTTGCATCGCCCTGCTGCGCAGCGGCAACAAGCTTGCAATGGTGCACGTGGGCGACTCGCGTGCCTACCTGCTGCGCGACGGACAGTTCACGCAGGTGACCACCGACCACACGTTCGTTAATTTCCTGGTCCAGGCGGGCCGACTCACCGAGGAGGAGGCCGCCCGCCACCCGCAGCGCAACGTCATCCTGCGCACGTTGGGGGATTCCACCGATGCCCTGGAGTTGGATGAGTCCGTGCGGGAGGCCGTGGCGGGTGACCGCTGGCTGCTTTGCTCCGATGGCCTGTCCGGTGTGGTCTCTGCGGAGACCATCGCCACCGTGGTGGGGGCAGGTACCGATCCGGCCACGTGCGCCGACGTACTGGTCGATCTGGCTTTGCGGGCTGGCGCCCCGGACAACGTCTCTGTGGTGGTGGTCGACGTTCTGGACGACGCCACTTCCGGGGTGACGGACTTGCCGACGGTGCCGCAGGTGGTGGGTAGCGCCGCCACCAACCGCCTGGCCCGCTCCAGGGGCGGTTCTTCCGCCGCTGCCCGCGCCGCTGCTCTTGCCGCCGGGGAGGACGCCGCAGCGCCTGCGGTGGGGCATTCCGCCACGCCAGGGGAGGATGAGGGAGCCGAGCCGGCTGAACCTGCTAAGCCCAAGTGGCGTGGCAGGGTGGCCAAGATCCTGGCCGCGGTGGTCCTAGTGGCGGCGCTATTCCTGGGCGCCAACGTGTGGATCAATTCCTTCTACTACGTGATAGGCACCGGCGAGACCGTGCAGATCTACCGCGGCATCCCGCAACAGTTGGGCCCCCTCCAGTTCTCCCAGCTCTACGAGGAGACCGGTGTTCGGGTGCAGTTGCTGCCCCCGGCGGTGCGTACCAGGCTGCAGACCGCCGTGATCCGCCCGTCCCTGGAGGAGGCCCGCGCCTATGTGGAGTCCCTTCAGAACCGCCCCGCCCTCGGTTCTCCGTCCGCGAAGCCGACCGCCTCCCCTCACGCCAGCGCCCCTGCTTCCTCCGTCTCTACTCCGCCGTCCACGCCGGGCTCGGGGGGTCCTGCCCCCTCCCCCTCCCTCACGGGTACGGGCCGCTGATGGCAACGGTTTCCCACATTCCCGGACAGCGCCGCTACTTCACCGAAGTGGCGCTCCTGCTGCTGTCCCTGGGGCTCGGGGTGGCCGCCTACGTGCTGGTAGTGGTGGGTACTACCGGAACTCTGCCTTCCTCCCTGGCTCTCCACCTATCCACGCTGGTGGCGGTGGGACTGGGCACCTACGGCCTGGTGAAATGGCTGGCGCCCTACGCCGACCCGGTGGTCCTGCCAATTGCTTTTGCTCTCAATGGACTCGGCTTGGCGATGATCTACCGGCTGGACGTCAGCTACCTAACGGCTGAGCGTTACGGCGAGGTGGTGGGCACTAAACAACTCATCATCACCGCGGTAGGCATCTTGGGCGCCTTGGCCGTGTTGTTTTGGGTGCGCGATCACCGCAACCTCAAGCGCTTTACCTACCTGTCTTTGCTGGCCGCTGTGGTGCTGCTCCTGCTGCCCTTGGTACCGGGCCTGGGGGTGTCCAACTACGGTGCACGTATCTGGATCAACCTGGGGGTGGCCACGTTCCAGCCCTCGGAACTGGCCAAGGTGTTCCTAGCGATCTTCTTCGCCTCCTACCTGGCTGACAACCGCGACAACCTGGCCCTGACTGGGAAGAAACTGCTGGGGCTGCAACTGCCCCGGCTGCGTTACACCATCCCCCTGCTGGTGGCCTGGCTGATCGGCGTGGGCATCCTGGTGGTGCAGAACGACTACGGCACCTCGATCCTGCTGTTCGGCCTGTTCGTCATCATGCTGTACGTGGCCACGGACCGCCCGGCCTGGATCGCCATCGGTTTTGCTGCGGTGGCGGTGGCTGGCTACGGCGCCTACCTACTCAAGCCACACATCGCCAACCGCGTCACTGGCTGGTTGCACGCGCTGGACCAGGACGTTTACGACGCTGCGGGCGGCTCGTTCCAGCTGGTCCAGGGGCTGTTCGGTTTTTCCACCGGTGGCCTGACCGGCACCGGACTGGGGGCCGGTCACCCGGCCCTGGTGCCTTTCGCCAACTCCGATTTCATCATGGCTTCCTTTGCGGAGGAGCTGGGCCTGACGGGCGTCTTCGCCATCCTGATCCTCTACGGGATCCTGGTGGAGCGCGGGCTACGCATCGCCATCGGTTCGCGCGACGGCTTTGGCAAGCTGCTGGCCACGGGCCTGTCCTTCTCCATCGCGCTGCAGGTGTTCGTGGTGGTGGGCGGCCTGACCCGCGTGCTACCACTGACCGGTCTGACCACGCCCTTCCTAGCCAGCGGTGGCTCCTCGCTGCTCTCCTCGTGGCTCATCATCGGCCTGCTACTGCGCATGAGCGACTCGGCCCGCCGCCCCCAGTTGGCACCCACGGTGGGTGACGCCGCGCTGCCCACGGACTTGGACACCGCCCGCCCCGCCAACCCGCCGCCCCCCGCCGCCCGGGCCGGCGAGTCCCGCGCCGTTGCACCAGACCTGGCCGGGACAGCTCAGGACGGAGAGGGCCCGGTCCCGGACGAAAACCTCACCGAGGTGGTCAAGCTGTGAATAAGCAGATCCTGACCACCGCTCGCATCAGCGCCCTGCTGTTCGTGGTGCTCTTTGCCGCAGTCTCCTACCTGCAGGTGCTGGTGGCCCCAGAGCTGCGCGCCGACCCCCGCAATGTGCGTGCCATCTACGAGACCTACGGCCGCGAGCGCGGCCCGATCCTGGTGGAGGGGCAGCCGATCGCCGCCTCCGTGCCGGCCAACGACGTCTACAAGTTCCTGCGCACCTACTCCAATGGGCCCCTCTACGCCCCGATCACCGGCTACTACTCGACCACGTTCGTGGCCGCCACGGGGATGGAGCAGGCACGCAGCGAGGTGCTGAGCGGAACGTCGTCCTCCCAGTGGTTCTCCCGAATCGGCCAACTCTTTGCCGGTTCCCAACCGCGCGGCGGGGGGATCGAGCTGACGATTGACGCCTCCACCCAGCAGGCGGCGTGGGACGCGCTGGGCGACAAGCGCGGCGCGGTCGTGGCAATCGAGCCGAGCACCGGCCGCATCCTGGCGTTGGTCTCCAAGCCGTCCTTCGACCCCAACCAATTGGCGCTCCACGACCGCGGCGCGGTCTCCTCGGCCTATGCCGCGCTCGAGCTAGACAAGGCCAACCCACTGCAAAACCGGGCCATCGCCGGGGACCTATACGCGCCCGGCTCCACGTTCAAGATCATCACCACCTCCGCGTTCCTCACCGCCGGCACCGTTAAGCCAGATACGGAACTGGACGCCCCCACCGAGCTGTCCCTCCCGGACTCCAACGCAGTCCTGCGCAACTACGGCGGCGAGCCCTGCGGCGATGGACGGGTGACACTGCAGGAAGCCTTTGACCAGTCCTGCAACACCCCCTTTGCTCTATACGCGATGGAACTGGGGGCGCAAGCCATGAGCGAAGAGGCCACCCGCTACGGGCTGGGCGCCGAGCTGTCCATTCCGTTGACCGTCACCCCCTCGATCTTCCCAACCACCGCCTCGAAGTCCGAGGTCGCGATGTCGGCGATCGGCCAGTTCGACGTGCGAGTCACCCCCCTCCAGATGGCGCTGGTAGCGGCGGGCATCGCCAACAACGGTGTCCAGATGGCTCCCTACCTGGTACAGCACGAGCTAAACGCGGACCTACAGGTGGTGGAGACCACCTCCCCGCAGGAACTGCGACGCTCCTCCACCCCAGAGGTGGCCGCGCAGTTGCGGCAGCTGATGGTCAGCGAGGTGGAAAACGGCACCGGCTCCGCCGCCGCCCTGCCCGGGGTGAAGGTGGGGGGCAAGACGGGCACCGCCCAGACGGGCTCTGACGCGGGCGGCCCGCACACCTGGTTCGTGGGTTTTGCCCCGGCAGACAATCCACGCATCGCCATCGCCGTCCTGGTCGAGGGCGGGGAGCAAGCGGAAGGCAGCGACACGGGCGGTAAGGTTGCCGCCCCGATCGCCCGGCAAGTGTTGGAGGCCTTCCTTGATTGAGATGAAGCTGTACGGGGGCCGCTACCGACCACTGGAGATGATCGCTACCGGCGGCATGGGCGAGGTCTGGCGGGCCGCCGACGAGCGCCACGCCGATCACGAGGTGGCGTTGAAGGTGCTGCGACCGGACCTGGCCGGCCAACGCACCCTCCTGATGCGCATGGAGGCCGAGGCGCGCAACGCCTCCGGCCTGCACCACCCGGGCCTGGCCGCCGTCCTCAACTGGGGCGTGGACGGGCCAAGCGCCTGGATCGCCATGGAGCTGGTGGAGGGCCGCCCGTTGACCGACTTCCTGCGCGGCGGGGTGCGCCTAGAGCCGGCGCGCGTTGCCTACGTCCTGGGGCACACTGCGGCCGCGTTAGGGGCCGCCCACCAGGGCGGCATCATTCACCGCGACGTCAAGCCCTCCAACCTCTTGATCACGCCCGCCGGGCAGGTCAAACTCACTGACTTTGGCATCTCCATTGCGGCCGACCAGACCCCGATGACCCAGGCCGGGCAGGTGATGGGTACCGCCCAGTACCTGGCCCCAGAGCAGGCCATGGGCCGCCCGGCCACCCCCGCCGGAGACCTGTACGCGCTAGGCGTGGTCGCCTACGAGGCACTGGCTGGCCGCCGCCCCTTCACCGGCAAGAGCGATGTGGACATCGCCTTTGCGCACGTGAATGACGACGTTCCGCCGCTGCCGGCCGACGTTCCGCCCCGCCTGGCCCAGTTGGTGATGTCCCTCCTGATCAAGGACCCCACCCGCCGCCCCCGCCGGGCCAGCGAAGTGGCCGACTCGCTGCTGGCTATTGCCCGCGAGCTAGACCCCGTGCACGGCGGCGCCAACTGGAGCGACCTGACAGGTACCCCGGCGCGCGCCAGCGAGCCGCGCCACGCCCACCAGGGCGCCACCCCGGCGTCGGCGCCCGCCGCCGCTGCCGGGGCCACAGTCCAGCAGGCCCAAGGCGCGCCTCACGCTTCCCAGTCAGTTCCCCAGAACCCGGCTCCCGTGCGCCGCGGGCGTCCCCGCTCCGGCGCTCCTCACCCGCCCAGCGTCCCCGCTGCGGCGGACACGCAGCCAACAAACGCACGGGCTGGGATCGGACGGACCGGAAGTGGACCGGCCGGCCACGGGCACACCGGCCACACGCTGGCCGCCAGTGGGGGGCAAACGCGGCAACGTCGGGCAGCAGCTCCCACCGCCGCTTTCGCGCCCGCCAAGGCCGGCGCCCAGCCGGAACGCGTGCCCGCGCACGCCGCCACCGAACCTCACCTGTTGTCAGGTCTTGGTCCCATCGGGGACTTGCCCCGCTCCACGGCATTGGCCGTGGGCACCACTATCTTGGCAGTACTGCTCACCATCGCCGTCCTGGCTGTGGCAGGTTAGGAAGTTGAAAGGATAGAAATGACCCAGCTTCCCAAGCTTCTAGGCAACCGCTACGAGATCGGTCACCTGATCGGACGCGGTGGCATGGCCGACGTGTACGTGGGGTTCGACTCGCGCCTCAAGCGCACCGTGGCGATCAAGCTGCTGCGCTCCGACCTGGCCCGCGACCCCATGTTCCAGTCCCGCTTCCGCCGCGAAGCCCAGAGCGCCGGTCGCCTCAACCACCCCGCCATCGTGGCCGTCCACGACACCGGGGAAGAGCAGATGATGGCACCGGACGGCAGCGTCGGCCCCGTGCCCTACATCGTCATGGAGTACGTGGAGGGACACACCGTCCGTGAGCTGCTCAGCGAGGGCGACCCCGTGCCTATCCCCGAGGCCGTGGAGATCGTGGCCGGTATCCTCTCCGCGCTCGAATACTCCCACCGCGAGGGAATAGTCCACCGGGACATCAAGCCCGGCAACATCATGCTCACCACCACCGGCCAGGTGAAGGTGATGGACTTCGGCATCGCTCGCGCCATGGAAGATTCCCAATCGACCATGACCCAGACCCACGGCGTGGTGGGCACCGCCCAGTACCTCTCCCCCGAGCAGGCGCGCGGCGAGGTCGTGGACTCCCGCTCCGACCTCTACTCCACCGGCTGCGTGCTCTACGAACTGCTAACCGGGCGTCCTCCGTTCACCGGGGACACGGCGGTCTCCGTCGCCTACCAGCACGTCCAGGAGCTACCCAAGACCCCTTCCTCGCTGGCTGCGGACATCCCCGGCTCCCTGGACCGCGTTGTCCTCAAGGCGCTGGCGAAGAACCGTGACCACCGGTACACCGACGCTGCAGAAATGCGCGCCGACCTCCTGAAGGCTGAACGCGGTCAGCCCGTGCTCGCCCCCGCCGTTGCCCACTGGGCTGCCAACACCCCGGCGCCCACCACCCAGACGGTGGCTCTCACGGCCGCCACCACTGCACTAACCCCGGCCGCCCCCGCCCCGGCGCCGCCGGCCCCGCCGGGTCCCTACGACACCTCCCAGGCCTCGTCCATGCACGCCGGCCCCACCGATACCGAGGAGCGTAAGCACGAGGCCAGTCAGCGGGCGGCTAAGCGCAAGCGCCGCCTGGTGATGACCTGGGTCGCGGTGGGCCTGGCCCTGCTGCTCACTGCGGCGGCAGCGTTCGCAATCTGGGGGCGGGGCGAGCCTGAGCCGCAGACCGTGGCCATCCCCGCCCTGCAGGGCATGGACCAGGGCCAGGTACAGCAGGCGCTGCTGGAGGCCGGCCTGAAGTTCGAGCTGGGCCCGGAGACCCCCTCCAACGACATCGAGCGCGGCAAGTTCGTCTCCAGCGAGCCGGCCGTCGGTACAGAAGTTCCCCTCGACTCCACCGTGAAGGTCTCCTTCAGCTCCGGTCCGCAGACCTTCGCGCTGCCCGACCTGCGCAACCGCAGCCTGCAACAGGCTCGCGACGAGCTCGCGGCCCTGGGGCTCGTGGTTGGCGCCCTGACCAGCGAAGACTCCGGCAAGCATGAACGCGACGCGGTGATGCGCACCTCCCCCGAGGCCGGTACCCAAGTCAAGGCCGGGGACAAGGTGGACATCATCTACTCCACCGGCCTGGTGGCCATCGAGGACTTCACCAACAAGATGCTGGTCGACGCCGAGCAGTTCTTCTCTGACAACGGCATCACCGCCTCCATCACCTACGAGGAGTCCGACCTCACCCCGGGCACCGTGCTCCAGCAAAACCCGTCCACGGGCAAGGTCAACCGCGGCTCACGCGTGAACCTCATCGTGGCCCGCGAGCGCTCCACCCCGACCCCGGCCCCCACCCAGCCGGCCCCGCCCGCCCCGCCGGCGCCCACCCAGCCCGCGCCGGAACCCACCGAGACCCCCGCCACCGGGGACGAGACCCAGCCCAGCAACAACGGCTAAGCAAAGCGGTGGGGCAGTTCGATCCGAACTGTCCCACCGCTTTCTTTTGCTGCCTGCCCGGGGGCTCTGCGCGCCTTAGCCCCGGCAAACAAGCGGGCTCAGCTTCCCGGCACGCTCCACCGCCCCGGTCAAACCCAGTGTCTCCAGCCAAATAGCCAGCATCCGGTGCCCACCCTGCGTCTGCACCGCCTCCGGATGGAACTGCACCCCCTCCGCCCGCTTAAAACGGTGACGCAGCCCCATGATCACGCCTGCCTCCGTGCGCGCGGTCACCTCCAGCTCCGGGGGCAGCGTCTCCTCCACCACCGCCAGCGAGTGGTAGCGCGCCACCCGCACCGGTTGCGGCGCCCCCGCAAACACTCCGGCCCCGGTGTGCGACACCAGCGAGGTGGCCCCGTGCAGGAGCTGCTGCGTGGGGCCCACAGTGGCCCCGCAGACCTCCGCCAGGGCCTGCATGCCCAGGCACACCCCAAAGACCGGCAAATCTTGCTCTAAACACTGCGCAATGACCGCCATGGACCGGCCCGCCTGCTGCGGCGAACCGGGGCCCGGGGAGATCAGCACGCCAGCGAAAGCCTCCAGCGGGCACTCCTCGTCGTTGCGCACCACCGTCACCCGCGCCCCGAGCTCCTCCAGGTAGCCCACGATCGTGTAGGAGAACGAGTCGTAGTTATCCACCAGCAGCACCTCCGGGCGCACACCACCCAACGCTAGCGGCGGCTCACAATCGGGGCGGCCGGCGGCAACGTCGGCCCCCACCATCACTCCACGGTGATCTCGTTGATGCCGCTCACGCGCACAAACCACGGGAAACCCCACTGGAACAGTGCAAAGACGACCACGCCAAACAGCACCAGTGCCTCGATGACCTTCAACCACTTGGGGCCAGGCAGGGCACGAAACAACGCGGCGTACATCAGTTGGTTCCCATCTCGCTCGGCAGGCCCGCGTCGCGCGGCAGCCAGTAGTCAAACTCCGTGTAGACGATGTAGCGGTGCGAGTTACCCCACTCCGGGTCGCAGGTCGTCATCGTCATCAAGCGCTTAGTGGGGGTCTGCTCCGGGTGGCGCGGCACCGGTGCCACCACCTCCACCTCGGAGGGGTCGACGATCTCGTGGCTAAAGACCCGGTAGACCAGCCAGGCATCCTTGGTCTCCACGATCACCGGGTCGCCCGGCACCAGCTTGTGCACGTCGCGGAAGTTGTGGCCAGCGGTCTGGCGGTGGCCCGCCACCGCGAAGTTGCCCAGCTCTCCCGGCTGCTGCGTGTCCGAATAGTGGCCCGCATAGCCCAGGTCCAGTAGCCCACCCGCGTAAGTGCCCTCCGCCAGCGGGATCGCCATGTGGTTCCACTTCGGCACGTGGATGGTCCCGAAGATCGCGTAGTCGTCGGCGCGCTGGTAGACCGGCGGCTCGTCGCGGCGCTTGATCTGCTCCGGCGCCACCTCGGTCGGCGTTTCGCCCTGCGCCACCTCCTCGCGGAAGTGCACCAGGCCCTGCTCCATGGTGGTCTGGGCCTGCCAAGTAGTCCAAAACAGCTGCCAGAACACGAACAGCGCCAGCAACACGCCCGCCGTCATCAGCAACTCGCCCACCACGCCAACGATCACGTTCGCGGGGGACGTAGCCCGACGGTTCCTGTCGCGGTGCCTGGTCATTCGGCTAGCGTGCGCCGGGACAGGGAGATCGGAACCAAATCCGCTGCCGAACCCAGCCACGCCGGAAGTGCTGTTATCGCTCACTCACTCACCTTCGCATAAAGAAGCACGTTGGCCCCCCTGTGGGGCACCACATTGAGGGAATCCACCGGACTGAGCTCCCAGCCTAATCCCAAAACCTTTACGTACTGCAGATAGATCTGCACCTGCTTCGAGGACTCCACCGCCCGCATCAAGCGGTCCGGCTCACCCACGGCCTCGATCACGTAGGGCGGCGAATAGTGGTAGCCGTCGATGTAGAGCACGTTGCCCACGCACCGGATCGAGGTCGTGGAGACCACCCGGTGCCCCTGCACCGAGATCGCCTCCGCGCCGCCCTCCCGCAGCCCGTTCAGCACGCCCTCGATGTCCGACTGGTGCACCACGTAGTCATCGTTGGAGAACTCGCCCGGGCCGGCCGCCGGCACCTTGGCGTCCCACAACTGCACCCGCACGCCCGGACCGGTGGCCGCCAGCCTGCCCGCCGCCAGCGCGCTGGCCGTGTCCACCTGCGGACCGGCGGCCGCTGGCTCCGCTGCCACGAGCCGGCGCACCTCCGCCCGCAACGCCTCGTTGCGCGCCTCGGCTTCTCGGTGGCGCGCGGAGCGCGACTGGGCCAGCGAGGCCAGGTCCCGCACCTCAGAGGGCTCCCGGTCCTGGTAGGTGCCGATGTTGGCGGTGATCAGCGCGGCCGCCAGCAGCATGACCACCGGCACGGCCAGCGCGTTCCAGGTGAAGCGGGGCCGGGCAAAGGCCGCCCGCAGCCAGCGGCGGAACACCACGCGCGGCGCGCCACGGCCCTGCGCGCGCACCGCGATCGCCTCCACGTCCAGCTGTTCGTAGACGCGCGTCTCGTGGCGCAGGGGGGCGCTAATTACCCTCAGTTGCGTAGTATCCAGGCGGCGCGGATCGTGGATGGAGAGGCGGCCTGGACCTTTGCGCAGCCGCAGCGAATCCCGCACGGAGCGCCTGGTGGGCTCGCCTGGGCCCGGCTCCTGCGCCGGCTGCGACGAGTCCTGCACGGATTGGCCCCTTTCACGTTGTGATTAGCCGCCGCTGAAAGGCTACGCTAAGGGGCGGACAATGAGGAGCTCCCCCGCGCGGGGAGCAAACGATCAAGGAGGACTCGTGCCTGAGTCGAAGAAGCGGAAGAACCGCGGCCGCAACGTGCACGCGGACACGGAGATCCGCCCCTCGTGGAACGAGGACATTAAGCAGTCTCCGTCCTGGTGGGCCCCCGTCATGGTTGCCCTGATGGTGCTGGGCCTGGTCTGGGTTGTGGTGACCCACCTGGCCAACGGTCTCTACCCCATCCCGGGTATCGGCGACTGGAACCAGGCCATCGGTTTCGGCGTGATGATCGCCGGCTTCCTCATGACCTTGCGCTGGCGCTAATCACTGCCGCTAGGCGTTAGCGCCTGCCCGCTCACGACGCGGGCGGCGAAGCAGCGGGGCGCGCTCGGATTCTTGCCGGGGGCGCCCCGCTTTTGCGTCCTCACCACTCCCCGCTGCCTTCTTGGCCGACGTTCCGCCAGGCATCGCCGGAGGATTCTCTCCCTCCTTTTGCCCGACGTTTAGCCGGCGCCCCAAACTGCCGCCGCGCCGCGTCTTTCCGGCCCCTTCCCCCAGCAAAACGGTTTATCAACAGGGTTTTCCACACCTGTGGGAAATTACAAGCGTGTAAGACACGCCCCGCGCCGGTTGCCCGGCGCCGCTCCGCCAGCCTTTCCCGCGCTACAAACCGCGAGTTTGCAACGAAAAGCACCACCGCAACCCGCCTGTACCGGCCAGAAGAGAGAATCCCCCGCCTCATCCACAAAGCCTGGGGATGGAGACGGGGGATCCTGTGGAGAAACGGCGCTCGGGCCGGGGAAATCGTGGACTCAGCTAGGTGGCGCTGTGGAAAACTGCGCGCCCGGCGCGGTTAGCCCAGGACGGTCTGCGTAACGGTGGCGTAGCGGGCCAACACGGACGCCACCAAGACCACGAAAACACCAGCGATCGCGCCCCAGGTGCGGGCGTTGCCCGCCAACCACAGGGAGAGCCCGCGCTTGCCCTGGCGGAAGGCCTCCTTGGACTTCACGCGGTCGGGCCGGCGGGTGCGAATCAGGATGCTGCCCAGGACCACGCCCACGATCAATCCGCCCAGGTGTCCCTGCCAGGAGATGTTGGGGACGGTGAAGCTGATGAAGCCGTTGATGAGCAGCAGGACCAGGATCTGCGTGGTGTCGGCGTTGATAGCCCGTTGGATGGCAAAGATGCCGCCGAAGAGGGCGAAGATGGCCCCGGAGGCGCCCACGGTGCCGGTCACCCACGCCATAGAGGTGGGCGAGGACAGCCACAGGACGGCCACGGACCCGCCGAGCGCGCCCAGCAGGTAGAGGGCCAGGAATTGGGCGCGGCCCAGCAGCGGCTCCAGGGACTTGCCCAGCAGGTAGAGGGCGTACATGTTGAAGGCCAGGTGCATCCAGCCGGCGTGGAGGAACGTCGTCGTCAGGAAGCGGTAAAACTGCCCCTCGCCGGCCGCCGGGGAGAAGGCGAGTTGGCGGAAGACCTCGGGGCTGGCCAGGTCGGCCAGGAAGAGGATGCCGCAGATGCCCATGAGGATGTAGGTGACCAGAGGGCCGCGCACGCGGGCGATCTTCTGGGCAAAGGCGGGCTGGTTGCTCTTGGCGCAGGCGGTGCAGTGGACGCCCACGGCGGCGCGCACCTGGCAGTCGGGGCAGACGGCGTTCCCGCAGCGCTGGCAGAGCACCCAACTGGGCTGGCCGTGGGCGCGGCAGCGCGGGGTCTCGGGCATGCTGGTTTGGCTCATCGTCTGCGTTCCTTTCCTGGAGGGGTGCCTTCACCTTGGCACAGTTCGCGGGCTTTTGCCGCGCGGGCTCTACGCGGATCGGGCGGCACTCCGCAGAGTTGCCGCCCGATCACTGGGTTTGTGCGAGGTCTTTAGGCCTCGACGGAGATGGAGTTGATGACGACGTCCTCCAGCGGCTTGTCGCGGCCGTCGGTGGAGACGCTGATGATGGCGTCGACCACGGCGCGGGAGGCCTCGTCTGCTACCTCACCGAAGATGGTGTGCTTGCCGTTGAGCCACTCGGTGGGGATGACGGTGATGAAGAACTGGGAGCCGTTGGTGCCACGGCCCATGCGCTTACCGGCGTTGGCCATGGCGAGCAGGTAGGGGCGGTCGAAGGAGAGGGCCGGGTCGATTTCGTCGTCGAAGTTGTAGCCGGGGCCGCCCACGCCCATGCCGAGCGGGTCACCGCCCTGGATCATGAAGCCGTCGATGACGCGGTGGAAGATGGTGCCGTCGTAGAGCGGGGTGTTCAAGGTTTCGCCGGTGGCGGGGTGGGTCCACTCCTTGGAGCCGGTGGCCAGGCCGGTGAAGTTCTCCACGGTGACGGGCGCGGAGGCGGGGAACAGGTTGAGGACGATGTCGCCCTTGCTGGTGTGAATGGTTGCCTTCATGCGGCCATACTCGCACGGGTGGCGGGCGGCGTGCGGGCGCCTGCGCCGTGGGCGTATTAGTGGCGCACTGTGGGTGGACGACGTTGCCGCCGGCCTTTGTGTCCGGGCGGCGGGGCGCGGGGTGGGCCGCTTTTGGGGGCGCGGGGCGCGGGTATTTGGGCCATTTGGGGGCGGTTGTATGCTGCGGGCGGCCGCAGAAACGGGAATAATGGAGTCATGGTTTGCCCCTTTTTTGGGGCAAAGGACGATAGGAGTGGCAATGTGCTGGAAGAAGACCAAGAAGATTGAGGCAGCGAGCCGCTCCCTGGTGGGGCAGGCTGCTGAGGCTGCTTCTGACTTCTCCGTCAAGGCTTTGGGCAAGGCGCAGGATGGCTTGGACTGGCTGGCTCCGCGTGCCGAGCGCGCGCTGGCTGCCGCCCAGCAGCGTGCGGCTGAGACTGGTGCTCGCCTGCGCGATGACTACGTTCCGCGTCTTGAGCGCGCCTGGGAGGGTGCCTCCGCTGCTGCTACCGCTGAGGGGCCGCTGTCCGAGCGCGCGTCGCTGGCTGTGAAGAACGCGCGCAACGCTCTGGCTGGCGCCCCGGTCGTGGTGGTGAAGAAGCGCTCTGGCTGGCGCACCGCCGGCTGGGTTCTGCTGGGTGTTGCTGCCGCTGGTGCTGCCTACGTCGCGTGGCGCCGCACTCAGCCGGTGGAGGACCCGTGGGCGGAGGACTACTGGGCTGAGACCACCTCCTCCTCTGACCTGCGCTCCCGTGCTGGCGAGGCGCTGGAGACCGTCAAGGAGAAGGTCTCCGACGCTGCTGACGCGGTGCGCGCCAAGGTTGCTGAGGTCACCGGCGCCGGTGACGTCGAGGACCTAGAGTTCGAGGCCGAGGAGCTGGGCGAGGACAAGGCCTAAGCGGCCTCCTGCGCGCCTTCGGCTGACCCGAGCGGGTGAGCCGGTAGCAAATCGAGGTGGGGACGGGCTCTTTTGAGCCCGTCCCCACCTTGCTTTGCTTGAACGGAGAATCTACTACCAGGAGGACTTCACGATGCCCGGCAGCTCGCCCCGGTGCACCAGGTCGCGGAAGCGCACGCGAGAGACACCGGCCTTGCCGATGTAACCGCGCGGGCGGCCATCGACGGCGTCGCGGTTGCGCAGGCGGGTGGGAGAAGCGTCGCGCGGCAGCTTGGACAGGGCGCGCACGGCGGCCTCCTTCTCCTCCCACTTAGCGGTGGCGAAGGAGATGACCGCCTTGAGGGCGGCGCCCAGCCTCACACTCCCCCGGGGAGCAACCTTCCTCCCGCTGGCCTAAGCTGGATTGGAAACCCGCCGTTCAGGCCGGCGCACCGCCCCACGTGGCGACCCGCTCCGGGCCGGGCCCTAGCCCGGCTACCGCCAGCCGGTCCCCCACAACAAACCGTTGTGAGAGCTCGCGCGTGGCCGCGCCTGGAGCGGCAAAAATTTAGAAAGCACTTCTTTTCGTGTTTGCGACTTCGCCCCATACCGCCAGCCCGCGCCGCCGCTGGGCGGCCCTGGTGGTGCTCATGCTCCCCGTCCTCCTGGTCAGCGTGGACAACACCGTGCTGGCCTTCGCCATCCCCGCTATCAGCGCCGCCCTCGAGCCCACCGCCATCCAGCTGCTGTGGATGACGGACATCTACCCGCTGGTGCTGGCGGGCCTGCTGGTGCCGATGGGCTCCCTGGGTGACCGCATCGGCCGCCGCCGCGTCCTGCTGATGGGCGCCACCGGCTTCGTCGCGGTCTCCGCCGTGGCCGCGTTCGCCCCCACGGCCAGCTGGCTGGTGGCGGCACGCGGCGTGCTCGGCATCTTCGGCGCCATGCTCATGCCGGCCACGCTGTCCCTGATCCGAAACATCTTCCTGGACGACAAGGAGCGCCGCCTCGCCATTGCCATCTGGGCCTCCGGCTTCAGCGCCGGCGCCGCGCTCGGCCCCATCGCCGGTGGATTCCTGCTGCAGCACTTCTCCTGGGGCTCGGTGTTCCTCATGGCCGTCCCGGTGCTGCTCCCGCTGCTGCTGGTGGCTCCCGTGCTGATCCCGGAGTCGCGCGACCACAACCCGGGCCCAGTGGACGTCCCGGCCATCATGCTGATCCTGGCGGGCATGACCGCCCTGATCTGGTCTATCAAGGAGACCGCCCACGGCAACACCGAGGTCGTCACCTGGCTGACCGGTCTGGCCGCGCCCGTCCTGCTCTACCTGTTCGCGCGCCGCATGCTGCGCCGCGAGAACCCGATGCTGGACGTGCGCCTCTTCAAACAGCCCGTATTCACGGGCGCGATCCTGTCTAACCTACTGGCCACGTTCTCGATCGTCGGTTTCCTCTTCTTCGTCTCCCAGCACCTGCAGCTGGTCAGCGGCATGGCCCCAATGAACGCCGGCCTGTTCCTCCTGCCGGGCATGCTCACCTGCATCGCCGCCGGCATCCTGGTGGTGCGCTTCACCCGCAACTTCAGCCCGGCCACGCTGGTGGCCGCCGGCAACGCCTCCTCGGTGCTCGGCTACCTGCTGGTGGTCGTGAACAACTGGCTCCACTCCGACTGGCTGCTGCTGGTGGGATTCATCTGCATCAACATTGGCGTGGGTATCGCGGAGACCATCGCCAACGACCTCATCGTCTCCTGCGTGCCGCCCGCCAAGGCCGGCGCCGCCAGCGCGATCAGCGAGGCCGCCTACGAAGTCGGTGCCGTGCTGGGCGCGGCCATCCTGGGTTCGATCCTGACGGCCACCTACTCCGCGCGCGTGCAGATTCCCGCCGGGCTCGACCCGGTGGCGGAGCAGGCTGCCCGCGAGACCCTGGGCGGCGCCACGACAGTCGCCTCCACGCTGCCTGAGCCCGCCGGCCAGGCGCTGCTGGACAGTGCCCGCTTCGCCTTCGACTCCGGCGTGGTCTTCACGGCCTCCCTGGCGGCGGCAGTCATGGCCGGCGCGGTCTACATGGCCGCCCGTACCCTGCGCACCGCCCGCTACTAGCGCTTAGGTGGCCGACGTTCCCGCCGACCGCCCCCAGCGTGCCGGCCCGCCCCGCTGAGGCCACGCTGCGCCCCCCTCTGTGCCTTTCGCAGCGGGGACGCAGCGCTGTTGTCCCCCTGTGCTGTTATCCCGTGCGCTGATGTCCCCATGCGCTGCGCCCTGCGCACCGCCCCCACAGCGCAGCGCCGCCAGCTCCAGCGCGAACGGGATGAGCGGCACCAGGAGGGCGATCCCAACGCTCTGGGCCACCACCAGCCAGGTCAGCCCGCCGACCGCTTGCCCGATGCCTGGGACGGCGGCCACCAACGCGGCTACCGGCACGGTCAGGGACAGGCCGGTCAGGCCGGAGAAGCGGTCGCCCAGGCGCTGGGTGAGCACGATGTAGCCAGCCCAGCCGGCGGCGGCCACCAGCGCCAGGGTCACCCCCAGGGCGTCGACGCTGGCCTTCCACGGCTCCTGGAGCAACAGCACCCCACCCAGGGCCATTCCCGGCCACAGCAGGGCCCGCCAACCCACCGTGCGCACCGCTTTCCACGCGGCCACGCCCAGGGGGCCCAGGAACTCGATGGCCACGGCCGTGCCCAGCGGCATGCGGGCGGCGGCCGCCAGGAAGCTGGTGGTCATCAAACCGGTGGAGAGACCCAGGGCCAGGAGGAGCTTCACGTCGCCCCTGGCCACCTTGATGCGCCACGGCGGGGAGAACACCATGAAGATGAGCGCGCCGGCGCTCAGCCGCAGCCAGGCGGCCCCGGCCGGGCCCACCTGATCGATCAGCGTCACAGTGAGCGCCGAGCCCAACTGCACCGAAAAGATGGCGCCCAGCGCCATCGCCCACGCAGGCACAAAGGACCGCCCGCCGGCGGCGGGGGTGGGCGATGTGGGCGTGGGCATTGGGCAATTCTCCCACCACCACATGCTGCTCTCGCTCTGCGCGCCCGGGCCAATCGGCGCCCTCGGCGTAGTCATAGCGGGAAGTCCAGCCCTCGCTCCGCGCGCCCAGGCCAATCCAGCACCAATTCCCGAGCCCGCTCCCTTGCCGGTGCTTTCTCCGCTCGCGCCCGGTCGGAACTCTCTAGCGTCGCCTTGGCGGCCATGAGTGCCAGCTCTCTCCACGCACCTGGTCGGAACTGCGGCGGAGGGCGCGCGGGTCCGTGTTTTTACGTCACCTCGGCGACAAGGACCCATGTTGGGCGACAAGGAC
>JAUMWR010000081.1 GCA_030529545.1 Buchananella hordeovulneris | reverse complement strand
CCCCCCTTCATTGCGTGCTCCTTTCAGGGAAGGAACGTCGTCGATTGGTTCCAGGTGCGTGACTACAAACACTCACCGGATTTGGCTGCCGCAAATCACTTTTTTGCACCGCCTGCCACATATGACACTCGTCAAATGCGGCGAGCGGCACGATTGAGCTATCCCGCTACTTTGACGGGAGGCGCGCGGTTGCACGCAATTATGTGCGGATGTGGCCGTCTCCTTCGATGATCCACGTAGTGGTGGTCAGCTCTGCCAGACCCATCGGTCCGCGCGCGTGCAACTTTTGGGTAGAAATACCGATCTCCGCCCCCAAACCCAACTGCCCGCCGTCGGTGAAGCGCGTCGAGGCGTTGACCGCGATAGCGGCGGCGTCTACCTCCGTAGTGAAGCGACGCGCGGCCTCGATACTGGCCGTCACAATGGCCTCGGTGTGACCAGACGAGTAGGCGCGCACGTGCTCCAGCGCATCGTCCAGACTATCCACCACGCCGATCGCCACCTCGTAAGCCAAGTATTCGGTGTCCCAGTCCTCCTCGGTGGCGGGCAGGACACTGACCTCCGGCGCGTGCTCGGCCGCAATCTGCGCCACCTTCTCGCAGCCATGCAGGACGACGTTCTGCGCGGCCAGATCCTTCAGCAGGCCGGGCAAAAACTCGCCGGCAACCGCAGAGTGGACCAGCAGCGTCTCAGCGGCGTTACAGACTCCCACCCGGTGCGTCTTGGCGTTCATGCAGATAGCGTGGGCCTGGGCCAGGTCCGCACTCTGGTCGACGTACACGTGGCAGTTACCCACCCCCGTCTCGATGGAGGGGACGGTGGAGTCGCGCACGACGGCCTGGATCAGGCCGGCACCACCGCGCGGGATCAGCACGTCCACCAGCCCGCGCGCCTGCATGAGGGCCTTGGCGCCCTCACGGCCCCACGGGTCTACCGTGGCCACCAGGTCCGCGCTGAAACCGGCGCTCTCCAACCCCTGCTTGATGGCCGCGATCAGCGCGCGGTTGGAGTTCTCCGCCGCCGATCCGCCACGCAGCAGCACGGCGTTGCCACTCTTGAGGGCCAGCACGGCGGCGTCCACGGTGACGTTGGGGCGGGCCTCGTAGATCATGCCGACCACGCCCAGCGGGACACGGGTCTGGCGCACGCGCAGGCCGTTGGGCAGGCTCTGGCCGCGCACCACCTCCCCCACCGGGTCGGGCAGCGCGGCGACTTCGCCGATCGAGGCGGCAATCGCCGCAAGGCGCTCGTCCGTCAACAGAAGGCGGTCCTGCAATCCCGGCGCCATCCCGGCCGCCTTGGCGGCCTCCAGGTCCACGGCGTTGCCAGCCAGGATCTCCTCCTCCTGCGCCAGCAGCGCGCTGGCGATGGAGGCGAGCGCCGCGTTCTTCTGGGCGGCCGTGGCGGTGGCTAGCTGCCGGGCGGCCACGCGGGCGGCGCGCGCCAGGGCGTACACCCCGGTAACGGCCTGGGCGGCGGCGTCGTCAGTTGCGGCGACTACGGGCTGATCGGTCATGGCGCTCTCCTCTGGCTTGCTCTTGCAGCCATGCTACGGACAACCACTCGCGGGCCAATAGAGCGCCCAGAGTACGAACCGGGCGCCGCGGCGCGCCACACGCCCCGCACGCGTCTCTGCGCTCACCCCGCGCCCTTGCGGGCGCTCTCCCACTCCCCCTGCGCTCAAACTTGGTCTTAGCCGCTCGAACTTGTACCTACGGGGCGTCACAGGGCCAAGTTTGTGCGCCTAAGAGCAAGTCCGTGCGTGGGTGGGGCCGCCGCGGCGGCCCGGAAGGTCCGGCCGGCGGCCCGCGAGATCCCGGCGGCGAACCTAGAGGTCCCGGCGGCCCCTAGATGTCGCGGCGGGAGAACGCTAGCCAGCCGCCCGCCGCGCCCAACGCGGCCAGCGCCGCCTGGACGGCCAGCGGGCGCCAACCCGGCTCGCCCTCGACGTCCAGGTAGTGGCCCAGGAGGGTGAGGTCGCGGGCCCAGTCCGGCCACTCCAGCGGTCCCCCAAAGTAGAAAACGAAGACGCTCCACCACACCAGCGCCCACGCCACCCCGCTCCAGCACGGCGCGATGCCTGCCCCGAGCAGGGCGACGCCCACACCCGCCAGCACGCCCGGGAACTGGCTGGCCGTGAACACAAAAGCCCTAGCTGCAGCGTGGTGCTCCGTGAGCTGCATGGCCGTCACGGCAGCCAGCGTGCCCGCCGAGCCCAGCAGCACCGCGCCGGAGACCAACACTGCGTTGAGGCAGTGCCCCCCAGTAGAGCGCGCTGCGCCGCGCTCCCTGCGCCAACGTGGTCTCCAGCCAGCCCTCGCGCTCGGCAAGCGCCAGGACGCTGGCCCGCTGCACCCCGGTCGCCAGGGCCAGCATCGCCAGCAGGACGGAGAGCATGGCGAGAGACTGAACCACCAGGTCCTGGCTGGCCGTCATCTTCCCCATCCACTCCATCGTGGCCGCCGAGCCCTCCAGTACCTCCTCCAGGCTGCCCGTGATCGACCCGAGCTGCCCTGCCAGGGACACCCCGGCCACCAGCCACGCGATCGCCTGAGCCCGGCCCAGCCGCGCGATCAGCCCCGCCACGCCCCGGATGCGCAGGCGCTCGTAGGTGGTGCGGCACTGCGCCAGCCAACCCGTCACTAGCTCGCGCCGCCCATAAAGAACCGCAGCCACGGCGGCCAAAGCCAGGGAGATCAGCACGCAGGTGGAAGGTGCGTCCCAGCGGTCCTCCTCGTAGGGCTTGACCAGGT
>JAUMWR010000033.1 GCA_030529545.1 Buchananella hordeovulneris | reverse complement strand
GAGGCTGAGGCCGCTGCCGTTGAGGCGGTGGAGGAGAAGCCGGTCAAGAAGGCACCGGCTCGCCGCACCAAGAAGGCCGCCGCTGAGGCGGAGGCCGCTCCCAAGCGGGGCCGCAAGGCAGCCGCCAAGGAAGAGGAGCCGGTCGAGGACGACGAGGAGCACATCGACCTCGACGAGAACCTGGACGTGGACGACGTCGACCTCGACCTGGACGAGGACGACGACCACGCCGAGGACGCCGGTGACGAGGGCGAGGACGACCACGCCGAGGACACCGGTGCCAAGGCCACCGGCCGCACCAAGAAGCTGGGCACCAAGGACGACAAGGAGGACGAGAAGGGCGGATTCGTCCTCTCCGACTCCGAGAGCGACGAGCCGGTGCAGACCGTAGTCACCGCCGGCGCCACCGCCGACCCGGTCAAGGACTACCTGAAGCAGATCGGTAAAGTTGCCCTGCTGACCGCCGAGCAAGAGGTGGAGCTGGCCAAACGCATCGAGGCCGGACTGTACGCGGAGGAGAAGCTGGCCAAGGAGCAGGACGTCCTGCCAGGCAAGCTGCGCCGTGAGCTGCATTGGATTGCCCAGGACGGCAAGCAGGCTAAGGACCACCTGCTGGAGGCCAACCTGCGTCTGGTGGTCTCCCTGGCCAAGCGCTACACCGGCCGCGGCATGCTGTTCCTGGACCTGATTCAGGAAGGCAACCTGGGCCTGATCCGCGCCGTGGAGAAGTTCGACTACACCAAGGGCTACAAGTTCTCCACGTACGCAACCTGGTGGATCCGCCAGGCCATCACCCGCGCCATGGCAGACCAGGCCCGCACCATCCGCATCCCCGTGCACATGGTTGAGGTCATCAACAAGCTTGCCCGTGTCCAGCGCCAGATGCTGCAGGACCTGGGCCGCGAACCCACCCCGGAGGAGCTGGGCCTCGAGCTCGACATGCCGCCGGAGAAGGTCATCGAGGTGCAGAAGTACGGCCGCGAGCCCATCTCCCTGCACACCCCGCTCGGTGAGGACGGCGACAGCGAGTTCGGTGACCTGATCGAGGACTCCGAGGCCGTGGTTCCCGCCGACGCGGTGAGCTTCACGATGCTGCAGGAGCAGCTCACCCAGGTGCTGGAGACGCTCTCCGAGCGCGAGTCCGGCGTGGTGGCCATGCGCTTCGGTCTGCAGGACGGCCAGCCCAAGACCCTGGACGAGATCGGCAAGGTTTACGGCGTCACCCGTGAGCGCATCCGCCAGATCGAGTCCAAGACCATGTCCAAGCTGCGCCACCCCTCCCGTAGCCAGGTGCTGCGCGACTACCTAGACTGATCCGCACGCAGCCCAAACCAAGCTTGCCAGGCGGGCTGGGCGGGAAGCGGAAACCCAAAGGGGGCCGGTGGGCAGGAATTCCGGCCCACCGGCCCCGTGGCTTTGCTACTCCTGTGCGCTGTGGGAGGAGCCATTGGAGGTGCTGGGCAAGCGCCTGCCACAACGGCGGCGGTTAGCGCCGGGGGAAGCCTTGAGGTGGCGCATACGAAAGCGGGTGGGCGGCCAAATTCCGGCTGCCCACCCGCTGCTTGGTGTCCCAGCAATCAGGACACAGAAGTCATCGACTGGCGCAAGCGGGAGGTCTCATCCACCTCGATTGCCCCTAGGGACTCCAGCTTGGCGCCGTGCTTGCGCGCGTGGTGCGCGCAAAAGAGCAGTTCGCCGGCCCCGAAGCGGGCGCGAACGTATGCCTGTGCGCCGCAGGCGTCGCAGCGGTCCTCGGCGGTTAGAACGTTTTCCATGCTTCTATCTGAACACGGCCGGCTGGGTGCTTCCTGCCAAAAGCCGTGTTCTTCGCCCCGGGCGCAACTGGTGTGGCGCGCCCGCACACGAGCGCCGCAGCGGGCCCAAACCGGCACGATTTGGCCGTTTGCAGGCGGGGCAGGATGGAAATGTAGGCGGCTGCCTCTAACATGGCGATCGTGCCCAATGACTACAACGCCCGCCATCTCTCCGTCCTGGAGGGACTGGAAGCCGTCCGCAAGCGCCCCGCCATGTACATCGGTTCCACCGACGACCGCGGGCTCATGCACTGCATCTGGGAGATCATCGACAATGCGGTGGACGAGGCCCTGGAGGGGCACGCCAAGACGATCCGCGTCACGGTGCACCGCGACGGCTCCGTGGAGGTCAGCGACGACGGGCGCGGTATCCCGGTAGACGAGGTCCCTGGGCTGGGCCTCTCCGGCGTGGAGGTGGTCTACACCAAGCTGCACGCGGGCGGAAAGTTTGGTGGCGGCTCCTACGGCTCCACCGGTGGCCTGCACGGCGTGGGCGCGTCCGTGGTCAACGCTCTGTCCGCGCGCGTGGACGTGGAGGTCACCCGCGCCTCCAAGGTGCACGCGATGAGCTTCCACCGGGGCGAGCCGGGGGTGTACGACGACTCCGCCGGCGTGAGCCCTAACAGTCCCTTCACCCCCTACGTGGACAACTCCGAGCTGCGCATCGTGGGCAAGGCCAAGCGCGGCGTGACGGGCACGCGCGTGCGCTTTTGGCCCGACCCGCAGATCTTTGCCCACCCGGACGCGGTGGACCTGAAGCGGTTGCTGGACCGCGCCCGCCAGACCTCCTTCCTGGTGCCTGGCCTGACGATCGTGGTGCGCGACGAGCGCCCCGGCGCCGCGGCCTCCCTGCGCCCGGCCCGTGTGAGCGCGCCGATTGCGGTGCCGGCCGCCCTGGAGACCGAGGAGGTGGACGACGTCTCCACCGCCGCCCCGGAGGAAGCCGGCCAAGACGAGTTGGACGCCGCCCCGGGGGAGGCCGGCGAGGAGGTAGCTGAGGCCCCCGCACCCGCCAGCAAGCGTGCGCCCGTAAGCCTGGTGGACGACGACGAGGACGAGGACGATCTCTTCTCCGCCTTCTCCCGCCCCGTCGGTTTCGCCGCCAGGCCGGAGGTAGTGGCGTTGCCGGCGGAGGACGGGGCACAGAGCAACGTCGTCCCCGCTGAAAATGCCGCAGGGGAGCAGGCCCAAGCGGGCGAGGCGGCGGTGGCGCCGGAGGTGGACCCGGACGATCCCTACGAGGAGACCTTCCGCAACGACGGCGGCGTGGTGGACTTCGTGGACTTCCTCTCCCCGGATTCTGCCGTGAGCGACACGCTGCGCCTGAAGGGTAGCGGCACGTTCACTGAGCAGGTGCAGCAGCTCCACGGCGGCAAGCTGCGCGCCGTTGACGTGGAGCGCACCTGCGAGGTCGAGTGCGCCGTGCGCTGGGGCGTTGGCTACGAGACGCACGTGCAGTCCTTCGTCAACATCGTCATCACCCCCAAGGGCGGCACCCACCTCTCCGGTTTCGAGGCTGGCCTAGTCAAGGCGGTGCGCAAGCAGATCGACGCTCAGCCGCGCCGCTTTGGGATCAAGCCCAAGGACCCGCGTGTGGAGAAGGACGACATGCTGGCGGGACTGACCGCCGTAGTCACCGTGCGCCTGGCCGAGCCGCAGTTCGAGGGGCAGACCAAGGAGGTGCTGGGCACCCCGCAGGTGCGCGCGATCGTCACCAAGGTGGTGGCGGACGGGCTCTCCGAGTTCTTCGCCTCCACCAAGGGCACCGCCAAGGCCCAGGCCGGTGCGGTCCTGGAGAAGATCGTGGGGGAGATGCGCGCCCGCGTCTCCGCCCGCACCCAGAAGGAGATCTCCCGCCGCAAGAACGCGTTGGAGAACTCCTCCCTGCCCACCAAGCTCGCGGACTGCCGCTCCAACGACGTGGCTTCCTCCGAGCTATTCATCGTGGAGGGAGACTCCGCGCTCGGCACCGCCAAGCTGGCGCGCTCCTCCGACTATCAGGCGCTGCTACCCATCCGCGGCAAAATCCTGAACGTTCAGAAGTCCAGCCAGGCGGACATGCTCTCCAACGCGGAGTGCGCCGCCATCATCCAGGTGATCGGGGCGGGCTCGGGCCGCTCGTTCGACCTGAGCCAGGCCCGCTACGGCAAGATCATTCTGATGACCGACGCCGACGTGGACGGCGCGCACATCCGCACCCTGCTGCTGACGCTGTTCTTCCGCTACATGCGCCCGCTGATCGAGGCCGGGCGGGTCTACGCGGCGGTCCCGCCGCTGCACCGCATCGAGGTGGCCGGGGCCGGGCGCCGCAAGAGCGAGGTCATCTACACCTACTCGGAGGTCGAGCTGCAGCGGCAGCTGGCCCGCCTGCGCAAGCTGGGACGCTCCTACAAGGAGCCCATCCAGCGCTACAAGGGTCTGGGTGAGATGGACGCCCACCAGCTAGCGGAGACCACCATGGAGCCGGAGCACCGCACCCTGCGCCGCATCACCATCAAGGACGAGGAGGCGGTCCTGGCAGCGGAGAAGACCTTTGACCTACTGATGGGCTCCACCGTTCCGCCGCGCCGCGACTTCATCATCGAGGGCGCCGCGCTACTGGACCGGGGCCGGATCGACGCCTAAGGCCGTGCCCGTTTAACCGGTTCACCTCGCGGCCCGACGCGGCAGGAAGGTGACGCTGCTCGCCTAGCGGAGGCCCGGTTAGTGGTGGGGCGAAAGTCCCCTAGAATCGGGGGTATGACTAGCCGCCTTCTCTCGGCTCTGGCTGCGCCCACCGAGGTTCAACTCCCTCCGGCCCATTTGGGGCTGACTTGGCGAACTCCCACGCAGGCGGACCGTGCCCAGCTCATCCGGCTGGCAGCGGCGGGGCAGATCGCCGATGACCCGGTGCGCCCCGAGAGCCTGGAGAGCGTGGATCACCTGCTGGCGGCCCTGGCGGCGGGCAGCGCCGACGCGATCGCCGGATTCGACGAGGCCGGCACCCTGCGCGCCATGGGCGCGGTCTCCACCGCCCCCATCGAGGCCGGACGGGCCCGTGCGGAGATCAGCGCCACGGTGGCCCCGTGCTGGCGCGGACGCGGCATTGGCCGGGAGCTGATCGGCTGGCAGGACCAGCGCGCCCGCCAGCTGCTGGCGCAGCAGGTGGAGGCCTGCGGGGACGTTTCCAGCGCGGTCGTGGCCGTGTTCGTCGACGACCACCAGGTGGACAGGCGCCGCCTCTACGCGGCGGCGGGATTCTGCCCCACCCGCACCTACGTGCGTCTGGTGCGCTCCCTGCACCAGCCCGTCCCGGCTATCCCCGCGCCGGCCGGCCTCCGGATTGTGGGGTGGGAAGAGGTGGAACTGGCGGCCATTGAGCACGCCCACGCGCAGGCCTTTGGCCAGCCGCTGGTGCCCGAGCGCAACTACGTCTCCCTGTGGCAGCGGGCCCTGGCCACCGTGGAGCCCTCGCTCTCCCGTGTGATCGTCAACGAGGAGACCGGGGAGGTAGCCGGCTACCTGTTGCAGTCCCTCATGCCTTGGAGCTGGTCGCGCACCGGTGCCCCCGAGTGCTTCACCTCGCTGCTGGGCGTTCTGCCCGCCTACCGGCACGGCGGCGTGGCCCGCGCCCTGTTGAGCACCGGCCTGGCGGAGGCCGCCCGCCAGGGGTTCGCGCAGGCCGCCCTGAACGCCGATGTGGAGAATTTGACCGGAGCTGCTGGTTTTTACGAAAGACTGGGCTACGTTAGTGAGCGTCGCCGTTGTCTCTATCTGCTTGACTTGACCCAATGAAGATTCCTCCCCACTTCCCGCTCTCGCCAGGGGCCCAGGCCTATGGCCTGAGTTGGCGACTCCTAGGGGAGGGGGATTCCGCGACGGTGGCGGGCGTGGTTTCCGCCTGCGAGGAGGCCGACGATCCCGCTTACCGCACCTCGGTAGCGGAGACCGCCCTCCTATTCCACCCCGACCGGGCCTGGATCGCCCTGGGGGGATTCGACGAGGACGCCAACCTGTGCGCCTTTGGCCACGTGGCCCTGCGCGGCAGCGACCCGGTGGAGGCGCTGTGCACGGGCGGCGTGGTGCCGGAGTGGCGCGAGCGCGGCATCGGTCTGGCCAACCTGCGCTGGCAGGTGGGCACGGCCCGCAAGCTGCTGGAGGCGCGCGAGCCCGGCCAGCCCCACCGCATTGCCGTGCACGTGGACGACAACCACTCGGCGCTGGCCCACCACCTTTTGGGGCTGGGCTACCGGGAGGGCAAGCGTTACCAGGAGTGGCGCTTTGACCTCTCCCAGTCCATCCCCACCATGGGGCTGAGCCAGTACCTGAGCGTGCGGCCGTGGAGCGCGGAGCTGGACGACCTGGTGCGCCTGGCCTACAACGACCTGGCCGGTTCCGTGCCCGGCTCGAACGTGGTCACCCCGGCCGAGTGGGAGGAACTGAAGGCCGACTTCGACCCGACTTGGTCCTTCATCGCCCTGGACCGCTCCACGGACCGGGCCAAGGTGGCCGGCTTCCTGTTCGCTTCCAAGTACGAGCAGGACTGGGAGGCACTCGGGTGGCGCGAGGGCTACATCGACTTCTTCGCCGTGCTGGCGCCCTGGCGCGGCAGCGGCATAGGCTTGGCCATGATCGCGGCGGCGCTGCGCCGCTTCAGGCAGGACGGCATGGAGATGGCCGCCCTGGAGCTGGGCGCGGACTCCGTGCGCATGGCCGGTGCCTTGGAGGACATGGGCTTCCAGATCACCACCTCCTCCGCGCTCTACGTCATGGACCTGTAGGCTTGCGGCCCCCTACCCGTCTTTCTTTTCGCGGGCGGATGCGAGTACGCCCCCCGCGCAAAAGCAGATAAGTGATCCTTGCCCAGTAGCCATCTGCCATAAGATGCGGCCATGAGTGCTGTTCACCGTCGAATCGTGTTATCCACTTCCCGTCTGGCCCTCGCTGCCGCTATGAGCCTCGCCGCCATGACAGGCGTTGCGGTTGCGGCAGAAGCGGCGCCGGAGGGGGCGTCATCCACCCCAGACTCCGCTCCCGCAGGTCAGGCTGCGGCGCAGCTGGAGGCGGCGCCACAGGAAAGCGCACCGACGCGGGAAAGCTTCCTCACCCACCCCACCAGCGTGAAGCGCGGGGCAATGTTGGAGATGACCGGCAACTGTGGGCTAGGAGGAGACTCGGGCGCGGAAAGCCCGCACTTCATCAGGATCACGCCACAGACCGCCGACAACCGGGAAGAATTCACCATCCGCCCCGAGTACGACAAGAAAACCGGCAACCTCACGGTCTCGCTGCCGGTGCCGCGCGACGCCGTGCCGGACACCTACCAGGTCTCGCTCATGTGCATTGACCGCGACGCCATCTACCCGGCCTACCTTGGAGAGATGAGTATCGCCCTCAACGACGGCGAGACCTTCACGCCGCCGCAGCCGGCAGCCCTCGCAATGACCCTCTCCGCCCAGCAGGGTCAACCTGGCCAGCGCGTGCAGGTCACCGGGCGCTGCCGCCCCGAGCCGATGCGTGGACTACAGGTCTGGGCCGGGCTAGCCGGGGAGGACTGGAGCACCGGAGAGAGCTTCGACATGGACCCGGCCACCGGCGAGTTCACCTCCAGCTTCACCATCCACAAGGCGACGCCTGCGGGACATTACAAGGCAGCTGTCAGCTGCGGTAGTGGGGCTACCAGCTCCCTGGTGAAGTTCGCCGATTTCCAGGTCGAGTCGCTGCCCGGTTTCGAGCAGTTCCTGGGCCGGGTTGCGGGCGGTGACCGCTATACCACGGCCAAGGAAATCGCTGCGCTGGGGCAGTGGGGTGAGAGCGTCGTGCTGGCCAGCGGCGCGGTGGCCGCCGACGCGTTGGCCGCCACGCCGCTGGCTGCCGCTCTGCGCGCCCCGATCGTGCTCAGTCCCGCTGCAGCGCTAGATGGCGCTGCGCGCCAGGCGCTCACCGACGCCAAGGCAAAGGGGGCGACGCGCGTCGTGTTGGCGGGCGGCAGCGGGGCGCTGCGGCCGCAGGTGGAGGAGCAAGTGCGCGCGCTGGGGCTTGAGGTGGAGCGCCTTGCCGGTGCGGATCGTTTCGGCACCGCCATCCAGCTGGCGCAGCGCACTAAGGCCGTCTACGAGGCCAGCGGGCAGACTGTGGGTGGCCTGTTCTTTGCCGATGGCACTGCCTACGCCGACGCCCTGACCGCTGGTCCGGCCGCCGCAGCCAGCCGCGGGGTGCTGTTGCTGACCGACGGAGCGTCTTTGCCCGGCGCAGTGGCACAGGCGGCCGCCTCCTTTGGTGGGGTGTACGACGTCGCCATAGGTGGGGCGGCAGGCAAGGCCACCGCGAGCCTCGACGTGGACAAGTACGTGGGTACGGATAGGTACGACACCGCCAAGCGAGTTTCCATCCGGTTCATCGGGGAACCCGCCGGCCTGATCGTGGCCAGCGGCAACAACTTCCCCGACGCCCTGGCCAGTGGCGCGCTGGCCGCGAATATGGGAGCCGCGCTGCTGCTGACGGACGTAAACCGTCTGTCCGCCAGCACCGCAGAATACGTGGCCAACAAGCAGCTCAACTGGATCCGCGTGGCCGGTGGGGAGAACTCCGTCAACTCGGGGGTCTACGACGCAATCAAGCGCGTGGCTCGCAAGTAGCCGAAACCGCCGGGAGAGGGGATCAGCCGATGGAGGTGATGACCCCCGCAGTCAGCTCCCCGGAGGCGTCGCGGCGCTCGTCCTCGGCGGGCAACTCCAGCGGCTGGCCGGCCTGGCCGACGGCGCGCGCCGGGCACAGCCCCGCCCACCCGAGCACCAGCTCGCTCTGGCCCGTCAGCAGGCGCTGCACGCGCACGCCCTGCGTGCCACGGCCCTTGGAGGGATAGCGGTCCAGCGGGGTGACCTTGGTGGACAGCGGCTCGGTGCCCAGGCTGGCGGCGGTGCCCGCAGCGGTGACGACGGTGGCGGCGCTGATCAGCTCGCCGGGTACCACGCCACCACCGATCACGTGGGCGCCCTCGCGCAGCGCCAGGCCGGCCATACCGCCGGCGCTGCGGCCCTGCACGCGCACCTTGCTCGCCTCGAAGCGCAGCAACTGGGAGTCGCTGGAGATCAGCACAAACTGGCTGTCGTCCCCGGCCTCCCGGGCGTACACGACGCAGTCGCCCTGCTCCAGGGTGATGATCTCGTAGTGGTCGCTGCGCGCCGGGCCCTCCGCGGTGCCCACGCGCTTGACCTTGCCGGCACGGGTGACCAGGCCCAGCGGCGGGGCGTCCTCCGCCAGGCTCGCCACGGCCAGCACATCGCCGCTCGCGCCCTCCGGCAGCAGCAGTTGGGCCGGCGTGCCGCCGGCCAGGGAGATAGCCCCCTCGGTGCGCGGCAGCGCCGGGATCTCCACCACGTTTATGCGGGCCAGCGTTCCGTCGGACAGCACCAGGCCAACCCGGCCGCGGGTGGTGGCGGCAACGTCGGCCAACAAGGCGTCGTGGGCGCAGCGCCCACCCTCGCGCGTCATGGGCTCCGCGCCGCTCACCCGCGCCAGCAGGCCGGTGGTGGAGAGCAGGACGCGGCACGGCTCGTCGGCCACTTCCAGCGGCGCGGCGGCTGCGGCAGGAGCCCCGCCCGGCAGGCTTGCGGCGCCGGACTCCTCCAGCAGCACCGTGCGGCGCGGCGTGGCAAAACGCTCAGCGGTGGCAGCCATCTCCTTGGAGACCACGTTGCGAAGCACGGCGTCGTCGCCCAGGATCTCCTCCAGCTCCGCGATCTCGCGGGCCAGCTGGTCGGCCTCCGCCTCTAGCTCCAGGCGGGAGAACTTGGTCAGGCGGCGCAGGCGCAGCGCCAGGATGTGCTCGGCCTGCACCTCGGAGAGGTCAAAGACTTGCATCAGGCGGTCGCGGGCGCTGGCGGCGTCGTCACTGGTGCGGATCACGGCGATGCACTCGTCGATGTCCGCCATGATCAGCAGCAGGCCCGCGATCAGGTGGGCGCGCTCGCGCTTGCGCTCCACCCGGTAGCGGGAACGGCGGCGCACCACCTCGAGGCGGTGGTCCACGAACACGCGCAGTAGCTCCAGCAGGCCCAGCGTGCGCGGCTGGCCGTCCACCAGCGCCACGTTGTTCACCGCGAAGTTGTCCTCCAGCGGCGTGTGCTTGTAGAGCTGGGCCAGCACCGCCTCCGGGTTGAAGCCGGCCTTGATCTCGATGACCAGGCGCATGCCCTTGGCGCGGTCGGTGTGGTCCTCTACCTTGGAGATGCCCTCGAGCTTGCGGGCCTGCACGCCGTCCTTGATCTTCTCGATCACGCGTTCGGTGCCCACCAGGTAGGGCAGCTCGGTCACCACGATCCCGTACTTGCGGGCGGTGATGCGCTCGATGCGGGCCTTGGCGCGGGTCTTGAAGGCGCCGCGGCCGGTGCGCGCGGCCTCCCGCACGCCCTCCAGGCCCACGATCATGCCGCCGCCCGGCAGGTCGGGGCCGGGCACGAACCGCTCGATCTCCTCGATGGTGGCCTGCGGGTGGGACACCAGGTGGCGGGCGGCCGCCATGACCTCTCCCAGGTTGTGGGGCGCCATGTTCGTGGCCATGCCCACCGCGATGCCGCTGGCGCCGTTGACCAGCAGGGCGGGGATCGCGGCCGGCAGCACCTCTGGCTGCAAGAGCTGGTTGTCGTAGTTGGGCACCATGTCCACGACGTCCTCGCCCAGGTCCGCGATCATCGCGAGGGCGGGCGGGGCCAGGCGGGCCTCGGTGTAACGGGAGGCGGCCGGCCCGTCGTCCAGGGAACCGAAGTTGCCGTGGCCGTCGATCAGCGGCAGGCGCAGCGAGAACGGCTGGGCCATGCGCACCAGCGCGTCGTAGATGGCGGCGTCGCCGTGGGGGTGGAGCTTACCCATCACCTCGCCCACCACGCGGGCGCTCTTGACGTGCCCCTTCTCCGGGGACAGGCCCATCTGGCCCATCTGGTAGAGGATGCGCCGCTGCACCGGCTTCAGGCCGTCGCGGGCGTCCGGCAGGGCGCGGGCGTAGATCACGGAGTAGGCGTACTCGAGGAACGAGGTCTCCATCTCCGTTGAAACGTCGATGTCGATGATCGTGGAGGCCTCTTCTTCAATCAGCATGGGCGCCATTATCGGCGATGTGGGGCGCCTAACGGCCCATTCCACGCCGAGATGAGAGAATGACGCAATGACTTCACACCTGGCCCGCTACCTCGACGCGTACGAGTATTTCCCCTCCGCCGGGGCGCGCCTACTGGAAGTCAGCCTGGGGGGAGCGGTGCCGCACGCGATGCTGGTGCAGCGGTCCACGGTGATTGACGAGGAGGCGGTGCGCCGCCACGTCAACGCGATCGCCCTGACCAGGCGCCACCTGGTGTTGATGCACATCGATGAGATCGACGACGCCCCCGGTTCGCTGGCGATCTCCAGCGAGATCGTGCCGCTGTCCAACATCGTGGCCACCCGTTTCACTTACGAGGTCTCCGACGCGGTCAACGGCAGCGGGGAGATCCGCGAGGTACTGATCTCGCTGGGCTGGAAGTCCACGCGGCAGTTCGAGTTTGGCCCCAAGAGCTGTGGGGATCCCACCTGCGAGGCCGAGCACGGCCAGGGCGGCGTGATCCACAACGAGGACCTGGCTATCCGGGTCACGGCGGAGGCAGACGGCAAGCAGGAGCTGGCCAACGCCCTGGAGTTCGGGGCGGAGCTGGCCCGCTTGATGGCCACGGCGGAGTAGACCAGTGGACGGTCTCTTTGCGCGCCGCCCGGCTTGCGAGCAAGTGGTGGACGACGTTCCCGCGGACTCTCTGCTAGAGCGCGGCACCCCCTCGTTCGCGCTGGGGGACGTGATACCGAGCGCCGCTAGAGCGGTCGGGGTGGAACTGCCCGGCGTGGCCGGCCTACCGGGAGAGGGGGCGCTGGCGGCCGCCTTCGGGGAGGCGGGCGCGGGCTCCGGCGCGCAGGGCGAGTTGGTGTTTGGGCAGGCGCAGTGCGCGGTCGTGGTGATGATCGATGGCCTGGGCTTCCACCAGCTCCAGGAGTACCTGGGGCACGTTCCCTTCTTGCGCTCCCTGCCGATGCGGGCCACGGTGAGCACGTGCGCGCCGTCCACGACGGCGGCGGCGCTGACCCTGCTCGGCACGGGAGCTGCCGGGGGTGTAAGCGCAATGCTGGGTTACACCGTTCGCGTGCAGTCCCCGGGAGTGCCGGGGGCGCTGCCCGCCCCCGGCGAGGTCCTCAACCTGCTGACCTTCGCGGACACGGCGGTCCAGCCGGCGGACTACCAGGACCAGCCCACGCACTTCGAGCGCTACCGGGCCGCTACCGGCCAGGGCCTGCCGAGCGTCGGGCTGGCCCGCTTTGCCGGCTCCGGGCTGACCCTGGCGGCGCTGCGCGGCAGCGACCACCACGGCCAGAACATTCTGGGCGAGCGCGGGCGTGCCACCGTGCGCCTGGTGCGCGGCGGGGCCAAGCTGGTCTACCTCTACTTTGGGGAGGTGGACAAGGCCGGCCACTACTACGGCTGGGGCAGCCCGCAGTGGCTGAAGGAGTTGGAGAACGTGGACCGGGTACTGGCCAACCTGGCCCGGGCCCTGCCGGAGGCGCTGATCGTGGTGGCCGCCGACCACGGCATGATCAACTCCCAGCGCCCCGACCACGTCTTTATCACCGACGCCATGCGCACCCACCTGGAGTGCCAGGCGGGCGAGCCGCGCGCCGTGCACGCCTACGCTCGCGAGGGCGCCGCCGCCGAGCTGGAGAAGGTCTGGCGCGAGGAGCTGGGGGAGCGCGCCTGGGTGCTGGGCCGCGAGGAGGCCATTGCCACCAGGGTCTTTGGAGAGGTCAGCGAGCGCTGCCGCCCCGTGATCGGCGACGTCATCGCCTTTGCCCGCGATAACCACACGATCCACGCCGAGCCGGGAGCCCGCACCACCACCATGGTGGGCGTGCACGGCAGCCTGACCCGGGCCGAGCTCGAGGTGCCGGTCCTAGCCCGCCCAGCCCAGTAACACGTGCCCAGTAGCACGCGACCGGTAGCTCGAATCCAGCGGCCGGAGGCCACAAAACACAGGACGAACCCTATGGTTTGCGCGCAATCCACCCGGGGCGCCAGCGCACGGGGCTGACTACATAGCGGCGGCATCGGGGACGCGCCTGGTAGGACGCGCCTGCAAGCGCGGCGGGCGGCTACTTCTTAGAGCCGAAGACGATCTCGTCCCACGTGGGCATGGAGCGGCGCGCGGAGCGCTTGGGCTTCTCCGGCTCCGCCACCACCTCCCCCTCCAGGGTGGGCTGCTCCTGCGCGGGCGTGGCGAACAGCGAGTCGGCCAGGTCGTCCTCCACCTCCGCCGGAGCGGCGCTGGCGGCCGCCTCAGTGACTTCCTGTTCGGTGGGCTCGGGCTGGAGGGGCAGCTCGGCCTTCTCCGGGGCGCTCTCTTCACGAGGCGCTGGCGCGGGGGCCGGGCGGTGGGCGGCAACGTCGTCCACCACTGCGGCGGGCTCACTCGCCTCGGCGCGACGCAGGGACACCACCGGGGCGGGGGTGGGGGTAGCAGCGGGGCGCGTCACCGCGCTCGCGCCGCGCACTCCGCGCGCCGCGTTCAAGCCATCGAGCAGGTCCGCGCTCACCCCGCCGGTGACGGGGGCTGTCCCGGGTCGGGGCGTGACCCCGGGCAGGGGCGTGACCCCGGGAGCCGGGGTGCCCGGAGTCGGGGAGCCGGTGCGCACCAGCGGCGGCAGCGGGCCGGGCGTGGAGGTCTCGGTCAACCAGCGCGCCTGGTCGTTCAGGCCGCGCACCGAACCGGTGGCCAGGTCCACGCTCCAGCGGGCCTCGCGCTCCTCGGCAGCCTGCACGAAGGTGACGAAGACTTCCCACGGCTCGGTGCCGCGCCGAATGGCGTCCCATTGCAAGGAAGCGGGGTCCACACCGCGCGCCGCCAGGCGGTCAATCACCAGGTCGCCCAGCGAGGGGGCGTCGGGGTCGTGGCCCACGCGGCAGCTCTGCGCCCGCTCTACCGCCCAGGCCTGCTCTCCGCGCACGGGGGCGGCGAACTTCTCCACCATCTCCTCCGCCATGCCGGAGGCCTCCGCGACCTCGGCGAGCGTGGCGCCCGCGCGCAGCAGGGACTGGATCTCCTTGGGGCGCAGCTTCTGGTTCTGCGGGACCGGAATAGAGGGGCGCGAACGGCGGACGGTGGCGCGCAGGGAATCGTCGATCGCCAGGGTGAAGCGCTCACCCTCGCTGTTGACGAGCACCAGATGGTCGCCGGTGCTGTCCAGCCCCAGCAACTCCAGTTCAATCACTTCTGGCTCCTCCCTGCCTACAGTCCAGGTCAGATTGCCACGTTCCGCGCCGCAACAGTTAGCGCCACGCCGCGCCCTCCCGCTCGCATCCTGCGGCGGCACCGGAGCTTTATCAGGCAACTTTGCATCCAACAGTCTCTATCGGGAGCACCGCCGGGGCCTCTAGTGCTACTATTCCCGCGCCTGAACAGGAAGGGATGAGCATGGCTACCGATTACGACGCCCCCCGCAAGAACGACGATGACGTCTCGGAAGACTCGCTCGAAGAACTCAAGGCGCGCCGCAACGAGGCAGGTTCCTCTGCGGTCGATGAGGACGAGACCGAAGCCGCCGAGGGCTTTGAGCTGCCGGGAGCTGACCTGTCCAACGAGGAGCTCACGGTGCGGGTTCTGCCGCGCCAGGTGGACGAGTTCACCTGCTCCCAGTGCTTCCTGGTGCACCACCGCAGCCAGCTTGCGTTCGAGGAGAACGGGCAGCCGGTGTGCCAGGAGTGCGCCGAGTAGCAAAAACTAGACCGGGAGGTCCCCATGGGTTGGTTCACGCGCAAGCAGGACGCTGACAAGGCGCTGCAAAAGGAAGTACTGCCGGAGGAGCTGCAGGAGCCGCGCCCCGCGGCCAGTGCCGCTGCCAAGGCAGACAAGAAGCACGGCCCCTACGACATCACCGAGCGTAAGATCCGCCCTGGTTACCTGGACATGGGGGCGCTGAAGATCATGCAGCTCCCGGGGCTTCCCCTGCGCATGGAGGTGGCCCCCGACCGGCAGACCATCCTGGGCGTGAGCTACCCGCTGGGCAACAGCGACCTGAACCTGGCGGTGTTCGCTGCCCCGCGCTCCACCGGCATTTGGGCGGAGATCCGCGAGGAGATGGCCGACCAGATGGTCAAAGACGGCGGCAAGGCGGAGATCGTCACCACCAGCTTCGGCAAGGAGATCCACGCCCAGATCCCGGCCCAGACTCCGGACGGCAAGCAGGCGGTTATCCCGATCCGCGTGATCGGCATCGACGGGCCGCGCTGGTTCCTGCGGGCCATGATCCGCGGTGCGCTGGCGCTGACCCCGCACGACCCGGAGAAGCTGAACCCGGCAGAGAACATCCTGTCCGCCACCATCGTGGACCGCAGCTCCGATCCGATGCCGCCGCGCAAGGTGCTGCCGCTCCAGCCCCCCACCGGGGCCAACCAGTTCAAGCGCTCCGCCGCTGCGGCTGCCGCGCTGGAGCTTGACCCCAACAAGGCCCGGGGCCCCGAGATCACCGAGATCCGGTGAGTGTCGCCTCGCTGCGACCGCGCCAACCGGGCGCGGTCACGGCGCGCATTTTCTCCGTAACGCACCCCGCGATTGGAAGTAATGCGCCTTTCAAGGCTGTGGTCATTGACGCTGCGGGAGATCCGCTGCGCCTGGAGTGGATCGGGCGCTCGGACGTGCCCGGGGTGCGGCCCGGGGCCAGCATCCGCGTCAACGGCATCGTGGTGCAGCGGTCCGGCGGGGTGACCATGATCAACCCCACCTACGACTTGGTTCTACAGGAGAGCGATGAGTAACAACCGGGCCGGCCTGCTGGGCCAGGTGGGACAGGAGAGCTTTTCCCTGCGGGAGGCCGTGGGCGGACCGCTGGGCGTGGTGGAGTCCCTGGCCCCCGGCACGCTCTTCATCACCGTCTTCCTCATCACCGGGCGGATAGGCCTGGCGCTGGCGTGTGCCGGCGCGGTGGTGTCCGCCCTCGCCGTGGTCCGCCTGGCCAAGCGCTCCACCCTGAAGGGAATTTTCTCCGGCTTCGTCGGTCTGGCCGTGGGAGTTGTGTGGGCCTACCGCACGGGCAAGGCGGAGGACGTCTACCTGCCCTCCATCCTCATCAACGCGGCCTACGGCAGCGTCGTGGCCCTCTCCGCGCTGGTACGCTGGCCTATCCTCGGCGTCATGCTGGGGCTGCTCCACGGCCGCCCGCTTGGCTGGTACAAGACCGCCTCTCCCGGGTTCAAGCGGGCCGCGACCATCGCCACCTGGCTGTGGGTGGCGGTCTTTGCGCTGCGCCTGGCCGTGAAGGTGCCGCTCTACCTGTCCGGCTCCACCGGCACCCTGGGCGTGTTCCACCTGCTGCTCGGCCTGCCGCTCTTCGCGCTGGCGGCCTGGGGCAGCTGGCTGCTACTCAGCCGCTGGGCGAAGGAGGCGGCGCAGAGCAGCGACGGCGTCGAGGCTGGCGTTGGCGAGAGCGCCGGTACCGACGACGAGTAGCAGCGAGTCCCCGCCGGTGAGCACCTGGTCCGCCAGGGCCGGCACCGGTCGCCCGTCCTGTACCACTGCGGCCACGATGACGTCCGCCGGCAGCTCGAGCTCGATCAGGCGCTTGCCCTCGCTCAGGCAACCGGGCAGCAGCGTGCCCTGGTAGACCTGCGCGCCGGAGGGGGTGGCCCCCAGTCGCACCAGCTCGCCGTCGCTGACCGCCTCTTCCACGATCGAGGTCATGATCCGCGGGGTGGAGACGGGCACGTCCACGCCCCAGGAGGAGTCAAAGAGCCACTCGTTGCGCGGCTCGTTCACGCGCGCCACTACCCGCTGCACCCCGAACTCGGTCTTGGCCAGGTAGGAGATGACCAGGTTGGCCTTGTCATCGCCCGTGGCGGCCACGAGCACGTCGCAGTTGGAGGCGCCGGCCTCCTCCAGGGCGTCGGGGGAGCAGGCATCGCCCAGCACCCACTCGGCGCTGGGGACGGTGGAGATCTTCATCTTCCCGGGGCGGTTTTCCACCAGGGTGACCTCGTGGCCGCCCTTGACCAGGTCGGCGGCGATGGTGCGGCCAACGGAGCCGGCCCCTGCGATAACTGCTCGCATCAATCCTCCTGCGGCGGGCCACCAAGGACGCGGGTGGCGCGGTCGATCTGGCTGGTGGGCACCAGCAGGAAGACGTCGTCGCCTTCCTGATGCACGTCGGTGGCGTGGGGCAGGCGCGTGACGGCCGCGCGGGTGAAGTAGGCCACCCGGCCGCCGCTGCGCTGCTCGATCTCCGTCAGGGAGGTGCCGATCCACGCGGAGTGGACGATCGGGTTGCACAGGCTGATCTCACCGGAGTGGTCCTGGTGGAGCACGCTCAGGTCCGCCGGGAGCAACTGGTGGATCATCCGCTCGGTGGTCCAGCGCACGGTGCCCACGGTGGGGATACCCAGCTTGGTGTAGAGCTCGGCCCGGCGCGGGTCGTAGATGCGCGCCACCACCTGCTGGACGCCAAAGGTCTCGCGGGCCACGCGGGCGGCCAGGATGTTGGAGTTGTCGCCGCTGGTGACGGCGGCCAGACCGTAGGCTTGCTCGATTCCCGCGCGGATCAGCGTGTCGCGGTCAAAGCCCATGCCGGTGATGCGGCGCCCCTCGAAGGACACCGGGAGGCGCTCAAAGGCCTCTGGCGAGCGGTCGATGATTGCCACGGAGTGGCCCTGGTTTTCCAGCCGGGTGGCGATGGCCGTGCCTACGCGTCCGGCTCCCACAATCACAATGTGCACGGCGATAGCCTACTCGCCCGCCCGTTTGACTGGCCCGGAGGGGGACGACGTTCCCGCCGGTCGCGCGCAGCGGTGCACCGTTGTGCTGGGCGGCAGGAGCGTCGGCCCTGGGCGCCCGGCGTGCCGCATTTGCCGCGATTCACATCGACCAAGGTGGGCGGGTGGGTGCGGTGGCGTAACATTCCCGCGTGGCAGAAAAAGACTCGGGTTCGGCCTTCAACGGCGTCGTGAACGCCCTGGCGCGCAGCGTGAAGCTAATCAGTGCTGTCACGTTCGTGCCCGAACTCATCTTGCTCCTGGCCCTGGCCACGCCGTTCTTCGCCGTCCGGCTGGGCATCTACGTGCTCATCCTGGCGTTCGTGGCGCTGGTGCTCGTGGCGGCCCGGCGGATGCGCCTGCCCGGCGGCGACGTCACGGCCGCGGCCATGTACCTGCCCGAGCGGGCGCTGCGCGTGGTCACCTCCGCCCGGATGGTGGACTACGCCGCCGCGATCGCACTGATCGCCGCAGTGGCGGGCATGTACGTGCGAGCCCTCCTGCCGCGCATCCCGGAGCTGCCTATAGCCCTGGTGATCCTGCTGGTGGTCGGGCTGCTGCAGCTCTACACGCCGCGCGGCATGGCGCGACGCACCGTGGTCTCCGCCGTGACGGTGACCTTCCTCAGTGCGCTGGTGCTGCTGGCGGCCGGCGTGCTCCACGCGTGGACCGACGGGCGCCTGGGAGTGGCGGTCAAGGCCGGCCTGCTGGAGCCAGGGGAGAACGAGCCGCTCGTTGAGCGCCTGGCCCGCGTGGCCTTCGGCAACTCCCTGCCCGTCTGGGTGCTGATCGGCCTGTCCGTGCTGGTGCTGATCTGCGCCGGCGTGACCACCCTGGAGGGCCTGCCGGTATTCATGCGGCGCCTGGGCAAGGAATCGCTGGCCCCGCGCCAGCTGCGCCGGGCCGGCAACCGCCTGGCGGAGGTGGTGGGCGTGCTCGCCGCCGTGGGCGGCGGCGCCGTGCTGCTGGTCGTGGCGCGCGCGAGCGTGATCACCATGATCTCCGTCTTCCTGCTGTCCTGGGCCATCTCCTTCAACATCGGGCAGTTGGCGCTCATGCGCTACAGCCTCATGCGCCTATCCATCTCCGGCGAGCCGCGCGAGCGGCGCCGCGCCAAGTTCACCCGCGCCGTGGCCGGCGCGGCCATGGGCATGAGCGGTGTACTCGCCGTGGCCTGTGTGGCGTGGAGCCCGCAGGTGGCGCTAGTGGTCGTGGCCGTCCTGGTGGTCCTGTGGGTGGTGCAGGGGCTCGTGGCCCGCTCCTACCGGCTCACCGACCAGGAACTCAAGCAGTCCAGCGCCGCCGCCGCGCGCGGGATCCCGCCGCGCACGCACGCGTTCGTGCTGCTCACCGACCTGACCCTGGCCACGCACCGCGCGATCGCCTACGCCCGCGCCTCCCGCCCTGACAGCCTGCAGGCCCTGTGCGTGCTCACGGGCGGCTTTGACGGCGCCCAGCTGCGCCGCCGCTGGGAAGCCCAGGAGCTACCGGTGGACCTGACTTTCGTGGAGGCCCCTGACGGCGAGCTGGCCGGGGCCGTGCAGCGGCACGTGGACCTGGTGCGCGCCGGCCACCCGCACGACCTGGTGATCGTCTACGTCCCCGAGCTGTTGCCGCGCACCCGCCTCGAGGGGCCGCTCTACAACTACACCACCGGCAAACTGCAGCGAAAGCTGGCCGGCCAGGAGGTCGTGATCGCCACCGTGCCGTGGCAGTTGGGGGCCGACGCTGCCGCGCCCACCGCCCCCAGCCAGCCGGTCGCGGCGAGCGGCGCCGGCTCCAACGGGGCGGCCGGCGGGAACGTCGGGCAAACCGGCCCCAAGGACGCAGCTAGCCAAGCCCACGCGGCGGTGGCAACGAAGAAGGACTGAGAGACGTGGAACTGCTGACCCTGGAAATCGGGCCGGTGGCCCACGGCGGACACTGCGTCTCCCACACCCCGGCGGGCCAACTGGTCTTCGTGCGCCACACGGCGCCGGGAGAGTCCGTGCGGGCGCGCGTGACCAAGACCGGCCGCTACTGGCAGGCCGACGCCGTGGAGGTGCTGGGAGCCAGCGAGCACCGCGTGGAAAGCGCCTGGCCGGCGGCCGGACCCGGCGGGATCGGCGGGGCGGAGTTTGCCCACCTGAGTGCCCCCTACCAGCGCCAGCTCAAGGCGGAGGTCATCACCGACTGCCTGCGGCGCACCGGCTCGCGGGCCCTGGCCGAGCACGTCGCCGCCACCGTAGGAGCCGTGGAGGTGGCCGCTCTGCCCACCCCGGCCGAGCAGGCCGGGCGCACCCGGGTGGAAGCCGTGGTCAGCAAGGACGGCGCGCTGGCAATGCACAAGCACTCCAGCCACGACCTGATCGAGCTGGACGCCATGCCCCTGGCCGTGCCGCAGCTCGCGCAGCTGCCGGTGTTCGGGACCGCCTCCCCGTGGGCCAGCCGCTGGCAGCCCGGCAACCGCGTGCGCCTGGTGGCGCCCAGCGCCAGCCCCGTCCTGGTCGGCATCGAGGGCGGGTTCTACGGCCAGGACGGCCAGCCGGCCAACTCCACGGTTACCGAGGTCGTCTCCACTCCGCTGGGCGAGCTGACCTACCAGTTGGAGGCCGGCGGGTTCTGGCAGGTCCAGCGCGGCGCTCCCGAGGCGCTCACCGCCACCGTGTTGGAGCTAGCCAAGGTGGGGGAGGGACAGCAGGTGTTGGAGCTTTACTCCGGCGCCGGCCTCTTCTCCCAGGCCCTCGGGCGCGCCGTGGCGGGCTCCGGTGGCAAGGTGGTCACCGTCGAGGGCGCCAAGCGCGCCGTGGCTTGGGCGCGGCGCAACTGCGCGGACGTGCCCGTGCAGGCACTGGCCGGCGCCGTGGACCCGGGCGGTATCAAGCGGGCCGCAGCAAAATTGGGGCGCCCGGCGGACGTCGTCGTCCTAGATCCCCCGCGAGTGGGCGCGCGCGCCGCCGTCATGCGCGCGGTTTGCGAGCTCTCCCCGCAGCGAATAGTGCTGGTGGCCTGCGACCCCGCCGCGCTGGCCCGCGACTGCGAATTGGCCGCCCAGGAGGGGTACTGGCCCACCGACCTGCGCGCGTGGGACCTTTTTCCTAACACCCATCATGTCGAATCCGTCGCCCTGCTCCAGAAAGTGGGCGGCTAGCGACCCGAAAAAAGGCCAAAAAACCGCCATTTTGGGCAAATTGTCAGTGAAATCACCCCGTTGCCGGTACTTTGTGCTCGGAAGTTACCTAGCAAGGGAGTCTTATGAGCGTTAACTCTTTTGGGGCCAAGTCCACGCTGACCGTGGGAGACAAGAACTACGAGATCTTCCGACTCGACGCAGTTCCCGGTCTTGAGCAACTCCCTTACAGCCTGAAGGTCCTGGCAGAGAACCTGCTGCGCACCGAGGACGGTGCCAACGTCACCAAGGCCCACGTCGAGGCGCTGGCCAACTGGGACCCCATCGCGGAGCCGGACACCGAAATCCAGTTCACTCCTGCCCGCGTGGTCATGCAGGACTTCACCGGCGTTCCCTGCATCGTCGACCTGGCCACCATGCGTGAGGCCGTTGCCGAACTCGGCGGCGATCCGACCCGCATCAACCCGCTGGCCCCCGCCGAGATGGTGATCGACCACTCCGTGCAGATCGACGTCTACGGCCGCCCTGACGCCTTCGAGCGCAACGTGGAGCGCGAGTACGAGCGCAACGGCGAGCGCTACCAGTTCCTGCGCTGGGGCCAGGGTGCCTTTGATAACTTCCGCGTCGTGCCGCCGGGCACCGGCATCGTGCACCAGGTCAACATCGAGTACCTGGCCCGCACCGTCTTCACCAAGCCCGAGGCCGACGGCACCGTCACCGCCTACCCCGACACCTGCGTGGGCACCGACTCCCACACCACCATGGTCAACGGCCTAGGCGTCCTCGGATGGGGCGTTGGTGGTATCGAAGCCGAGGCGGCCATGCTGGGCCAGCCCGTCTCCATGCTCATCCCACCCGTGGTTGGCTTCAAGCTCTCAGGATCCATCCCCGCAGCAGCAACTGCAACCGACGTCGTGCTCACCATCACCCAAATGCTCCGCAAGCAGGGCGTCGTTGGTAAATTCGTGGAATTCTACGGCGAAGGCGTCTCCCAAGTGCCGCTGGCCAACCGCGCCACCATCGGCAATATGTCCCCAGAGTTTGGCTCCACCGCCGCAATCTTCCCCATTGACGACGTCACCTTGGACTACCTGCGCCTCACAGGCCGCTCCGAGGAGAGCATCGCCCTGGTCGAAGCCTACGCCAAGGAACAGAGCCTGTGGCACGACCCCACCCGTGAAGCACGATACAGCGAATACATGGAACTTGACTTGTCCACCGTCGTTCCCTCCATCGCTGGCCCCAAGCGCCCCCAGGACCGCATCGTCCTGTCTGAATCCAAGGCTGCCTTCGCTGAGGCTTTGCCTTCGTACGCACCCGGTGGGCCTCGTGACGACGTCCCCGTGACCTTAGAAAACGGTGTCACCACGCGCCTCAACCACGGCGACGTTGCCATCGCATCCATCACTTCGTGCACGAACACCTCCAACCCATCGGTCATGATGGCCGCAGGTATCCTTGCTCGCAACGCCGTCGCGCGGGGACTGACCTCCAAGCCCTGGGTCAAAACCTCCATGGCACCCGGGTCCAAGGTCGTCACCGACTACTACGAAAAGGCCGGCCTGTGGCCAGCCCTTGAAGCGCTGGGCTTCCACCTCGTCGGCTACGGTTGTGCAACTTGCATCGGAAACTCTGGACCCCTGCCCGGGCCAGTTTCTGAAGCCGTCAACGCCCACGACCTGACCGTCGTGTCTGTCCTGTCAGGCAACCGTAACTTCGAAGGGCGCATCAACCCCGATGTGAAGATGAACTACCTGGCATCCCCGCCGCTGGTCATCGCCTACGCGCTTGCTGGCACCATGGACTTCGACTTTGCCACCGAACCGCTGGGCGTCGACAACGACGGCAACGAGGTCTTCTTGGCAGACATTTGGCCATCCGCCGATGAGGTGCAGGCCATCATTGATGCCACCATCGACCGTGACATGTTCGAAAAGGACTACGACAACGTTTTCGCTGGCGACGCCCGGTGGCAAGGACTCGACACCCCAGAAGGCGACACCTTCGCATGGGATGAAGAATCCACCTACGTGCGCAAGCCCACCTACTTCGAGGGCATGACCATGACCCCAGATCCGGTGACGGATATCGAAGGCGCACTCGTCCTTTTGAAACTCGGCGACTCAGTGACCACCGACCACATCTCACCCGCAGGCTCCTTTAAGCCAGAAACCCCCGCTGGACAATACCTGCTATCCCACGGGGTTGAGCCTCGCGACTTTAACTCCTACGGCTCCCGGCGAGGAAATCATGAGGTCATGATTCGCGGCACGTTCGCGAACATTCGTATTCGCAATGAAATGGTGCCAGGAGTTGAAGGTGGATTCACCAAGGACTTTACCGTTGAAGGACACCCAGTGACCACCGTTTACGAGGCTGCCGAACACTACCGCGCCGCCGGTATTCCACTGGTGGTGTTGGGTGGTAAAGAATACGGCTCAGGTTCGTCACGCGACTGGGCAGCCAAGGGAACCTCACTTTTGGGTGTGCGAGCCGTCATCGCCGAATCTTTCGAACGCATTCACCGTTCGAACTTGATCGGAATGGGCGTTTTGCCGTTGGAGTTCCCTGAGGGGCAGGACCGCAACTCCCTAGGTCTGACCGGTGATGAAATCATCTCAATCGGTGGAATCACCCAATTGAATGACGGGGTGATTCCTGCCACGGTTGAAGTGGTCGCACGCGGTATCGACTACGAGATCACCTTTGACGCACGTGTCCGTATTGATACCCCCGGTGAAGCCGACTATTACCGCAATGGCGGCATTTTGCAATACGTGTTGCGTCAACTCGCCTCAAAATAGCAGGCGAGGACCCGTCATAGCGTGTGCAACACCCTAGGCGTTATTTC